>DAOTTI010000217.1:0-3265 GCA_034437795.1 Chloroflexota bacterium
GGTCGCGTCCACCGCTCCCGTGGCCTCTCCCGCTGGCGGCACGGGCGCCTCCAACGCCCCCGCTGGCTCGTTCGCTCCGGCCGGCCAGCCGGCGGCCGGCGGCCAGACGCCGGCGGCTGAGGCCCTCTCGGCGCAGGCCACGCGCGAGCTGCTCCTGGCCGCCATCCCGCCCCCCCGTGACGAGGCGGACCTCGTCCGCCGGTTCAAGCTCCCCTGCGGCACGCCGCCCCCGGCCGGCGTGGCGTTGGACCAGGAGGAAGCCCCCGGCGAGACCCGCCTTTTCTGGGTCCTGGACGAGCCGAACCGGCGCTTCTTCCAGGTGCCGGCCACGCTCCGCTACGCCTCTCCCCACCTCCTGTTCTACGTCCAGGACGGCCTGGCGGTCAACGTCGAGGCCCTGGCCGCCAGCGCTGCCGTCTTCGAACAGAAGATCTACCCGCTCCTCCAGCGCTACTTCGGGGAGCTGCCGGACCAGCACCGCATCACCATCTTCAACGGGCGCGTTCCGGGGGTCGGGGGCTACTTCTCGGCCAGCGACCTCTACCCGCAGAGCGTGAACCCCTACTCCAACGAGCGGGTGATGGTCTTCATGAACCTGGACGCCACCCGCCCCGGCACCCCCGCCTACGATTCGGTGCTGGCGCACGAGGTCCAGCACTTCATCCACTGGGCCATCCACCCCCAGCAGGACTCCTGGATCAACGAGGGCGCCTCCGAGCTGGCCATGGTCCTGGCCGGCTTCGACCAGTCCTTCTACGCCCGCGCCTACCTCAACAATCCGGACACCCAGCTTAACGCCTGGGCCGAGCGCCCGACGGCGACGGCGCCCCACTACGGCGGCGCCTACCTCTTCCTCGAGTACTTTGCCCAGCGCCTGGGCGGCTACGAGCACGTCAGGGGGCTGATCGCCTCGCCCGGCGTCAGCACGCGCACCTTCGACCACTACCTGGCCCAGCACACCACGCTCCGGTTTGACGACCTCTTCCGCGACTTCGTCATCGCCAACCTGCTCAATGATCGCAGCGTGGCCGGCGGGCGCTACGGCTACGAGAGGCTCGGCGGGAGGGCGCGGATCCAGGAGTCCTACGCCACCTTCCCCGCGCTCTCCGCCTCCGCCGTCCGCCCCTACGCCACACGCTACGTCGAGCTGCTCCCCCCAGGCAGCGCGGGGGCCGGCGGGCCGACGGGCACCCCCACGGACCAGCCCGGCGCGGCATCGCGCGGCACCCTGGAGCTCCGCTTCGCCGGCGCCGGCACGGCGCCCCTCTATGGCGCCGCGCCACGTAGCGGGCGCGCCCAGTGGTGGAGCTACGCCGCCGACGAGATGGAGAGCACCCTCACCCGTGAGTTCGACCTGACCGGCGTGGCGCAGGCCACCCTCCGCTTCGCCGCCTGGTACGACGCTGAGCGCGACTACGACTACGCCGGCGTCGCCGTCTCCACCGACGGCGGCTGTACCTGGCAGACGCTGCCCGGCAGCCATACCACCGAGGCCAGCCCCACCGGCCAGAACCTGGGCCACAGCCTGACCGGCCGCAGCGGGGGCGGGGACATCCCCGTCTGGATCGAGGAGACGATGGACCTCACGCCCTACGCCGGCCAGCGTGTGCTGCTGCGCTTCTACTACATCACCGACCAGTCCTATCATGGCTCCGGCATCGCCATCGACGACATCTCCATCCCCGAGATCGGCTTCTTCGACGATGTCGAATCGGACCTCGGCTGGCAGGCCAGCGGCTTCATCCGCTCCGTGAGCGCGGTCGCCGTGGACTGGGCGGTGCAGGTGGTCACCTTCGGCGACCGCGGCCCGCAGGTGCGGCCACTGGCGGCGCAGCTCTCCACGGCCACTGGCAACGTGGAAGGGACCCTGGCCATCCCCGCGTTCGGCGAGGCCGTCAAGCGCGTGGTGGTGGCCATCTCCCCCCTCGTCCCCGTTACCCTCCAGCCCGCCGACTACCGGCTGGAAGCGGTGCTACGCTAACCTGGCTAATTCATCGCCGGCGCCAGTTCTCTCTCCCAAAGGGAGATGGTGGGGGCTCCGCCCTGAAGAATCCAGGCTGAGCCGCTCCAGGCGGTCTTTTCCCCATTCTTATCCCCAACGGCCATGAGGCGTCCCGCTCCCCGCCGCTGCCGCCTGCTGCCCCTCCTGCCCTTGCTCCTGGCCATGATACCCCTGGCCGCCCCCCGCTGGCTCCCGCCCGCGGGGGCCGCCGGCTGCGAGTCCGCCGGCCCGCTGCCGGACGAGCCCCGCCTCCCCGCCGACCGGCGCGCGCTTCTCGCCGTCGCCCGCCGGCTCCCGCTGGAGGTCAAGGTGGGGCAGATGCTCATGCCCGGCTTCACCGGCACGCGGCCGGATCCTGAGCTCCTGGACCGCGTGCGCCGCGGGCGCCTGGGCGGCCTCTTTCTCCTGGCGCGCAAGGTGCGCGACGCGACCCAGGTGCGGGAGCTGACGGCGCAGCTTCGCCGCGCCGCCGCCGAGAGCAGCCAGGGCATCCTGCCCTTCATCGCCACCGACTTCGAGGGCGGCTCCGTCAATGCCCTGCACGCCATCACCGGCGCCACCCCCGCCGCCGCTGCCCTCGCCGGCACCGGCGCGGTCGCCCTGGAGGCGCAGGGCGCGTACGACGCCGCCCTCCTCGCATCCCTGGGCTTCAATACAAATCTGGCGCCGGTGGCCGATGTTCTGACTGCGCCCAGCGAGGTCATCGGTAGCCGCGCCTTCGCCGCTGATCCCGACGTCGTGGCGTCGCTCAGCCGCGCCTACCTGCGCGGGCTGCAGCAGGGCCGCGTCCTGGGCGTGATGAAGCACTTCCCCGCCCACGGCGCCACCGCCGGCGACTCGCACCTCCTGCTCCCCACCGTCGACCGCTCCACCGCCGAGCTGGAGACGATCGACCTCCTGCCCTATCGCCAGGCCATCGCCGCCGGCGAGGTCCACGCCGTGATGGTCGGCCACCTGCTCGTCCCCGCCATCGACCCCGAGCTTCCCGCCTCGCTCTCCGGCCACGCCATCACCGGCCTCCTGCGGGAGCGCCTCGGCTTCCAGGGCCTGGCGTTCACCGATGAGCTGAAGATGGGCGCCATCTCGCGCCGGCTCGGCGTCGTGGAGGCGGCCCTGGCCGCCGTCGGCGCGGGCGCGGACGTGCTCCTGGCCGATTACACCGGCACGGAGCAGGACCTGGTAGCCGGCGCCCTGGCCCGCGCCTGCCTCGCCGGCCACCTCCCCGCCGGCCGGCTCGAGCAGTCGGTCGCCCGCATTCTCCAG
>DAOTTI010000218.1:0-8778 GCA_034437795.1 Chloroflexota bacterium
GCGCGCGCCGGTCGGCCGGTTGCGGGGCGCGCGGGTCTGCGGCGGGGCGGCACGGTGGCGTCATGGCCGGTGGCTAGGCTCAGTCGCGGGGTGGCGGCGAAGCGCCGAGCGGCTGCCCTCGGTGCGCTGGAAGGGCATGGCCGCCGTCGCAAGGGGTTCCCCGCGCGGCCGGCGAAGTCGGTGGGGGCGCCGCCCCGCGCGCTGCAACCAGATCAGCGCCGCCAGACCGGTGGCCACCGACGCCAGGGCCCACCACTGGACCAGGGATCCTGGCGGGGCGCCGGAACCGCTCAGCCGGAACGGGTCGACGGCGAGACGGAGCAGGCCATAGGCGGCCAGATAGGTCGCCGCCACCGCCCCGGGGCGCAGGCGCCTGCGCCAGAGTACGAGCAGGACGATGGCCAGGAGGCACTCCGCCCCGGCCTCGACCACCTGGCTAGGGAAGCGCTCCACCGTCAGGCCTGACGGGTCCGGTAGCGCGAGCCGCGGTAGCCATGAGCCGGCATCCAGAGGGACGCCGGCGGCGCAGCCGGCCGGCAGGCAGCCGAGGCGCCCGATGGCCTGCCCCAGCGCCAGTCCCGGGGCCGCGCCATCCAGCGCGGGTGCCACGGGCAGGCCCGAGCGGGCAAAGGCCAGGGCAGCGGCGAGCGCGCCAGCGGTCACGGCCCCGGGCAAGGAGAGGCCGCCCTCCCAGACGTAGGTGATGGCGAGCGGATGAGACACGAACTCGGCCCAGTGCTCGGCCACGTAGAACAGGCGCGCGCCGGCCAGGCCCGCGCCGAGCACCCAGGGGATGGCATCGAGCACCGCCAGCGCAGGCAGGCCCCGCCGGCAGCCCAGCCAGACGGTCGCCGCCGCCCATGTGGCCACGCCGAGGTCGACGAAGAGGGCGAAGGTGGTGATCGGGTAGCCGGCGAGCACGGCGGCGATTGGGTCCACTACCGCGATTCTAAGCCCCGTTCTGGTTATTCAGCCCTTACCCCCTGGCCCCCTCTCCCGCGTGCGGGAGAGGGGGAACGGCGGCGACGACCTGGCGCCGTCCGGAACTTTTTGCGCGCCCACGGCAGAACGGCGGCTCTCAGTGCACAGTAAGAGACGGGTATACTCGTCTGTCACGCGGTATGCAGCCCGAGCCGACGCGCCCTTTGCTCTCCTCCCCTGAGCCGGCTTCGGCTCACGCCGATGGGCTGGTGCACGCCGGGGGGACGGTGGACGGGGCGGCCCATCACTGGCACAGGACGAGCCTGCGACCGCTGCCTGCGGAGCGCGTCGGGGAGACGCCGGACCCGCGCCGGCCGCCGGACGGGTGGCAGGACCAGGAGCGAGAGCCGCGGCACGAGGGGGTGGACGTACCCGAACCGACGCCTCCGTCCCCCGTGCCGGGCGAGGCGGCGCCCGCTCCAACGCCGGCGCCGCCGGCCTATCATCCCCTGCGCTTCTGGCTGCGGCCCCTGATCCTGGCGGTCCTGGTGGTGATCCTGCTCGCCCTCACCTGGTGGGACCAGCGCCGGATCCCCGACCGGCCGGCGCGCCCGGACATCCTCACGGCTACCCCCTTGAACGGGGCCGGCGGCGAGCCGGATCCTGGCCTGGCGGATGCCCTGCTCCGGCTGCGCGCCGCCCTCCAGCGCCGCGACGCGCGGGCCCTGGCCAACCTGGCGGACGCGGAAGGGGTGATGATCGCGCCGTACGCCGGGGGTCTGCCGGAAGGCGGCTCCCGCGTGAGCGACCCCTACCGCCTGAGCCAGGATCTCCTGGCCGGAACTCAGGTGACGGCCCTCAACTGGCGGAGCGATGGGCGGGGACGCGTGATCGCGCTCACCGACGGCTGGCGGCGCCGGACCTTGCGTCTCAGCGGGGAGAGCACGCTGGAGATGACGCCCCTGGCCGCGCTCGGCCTCGTCTCACGCGGGGGCACCTGGTACTGGCGCTGGCTCCTGCCGGATACCAGCGGCGTCCTGGCCCAGCAGGCGCGCACCCTGGTCTGGCAGCCGTGGCCTCAATAGGGGGCGGCGACTCCGGAGCGACGGCCGAGGACCACAAGGGCCACAGGCAGCCTGCGGTGATCTTCCGTGTCGGCTGGCGCCGGGGCGCACCCGAAGGGCCGGCCGAGCGGCGCCGGCTGCGCATCTCGGGGCGGCCGCGCGCGTTTGGTCAATCGAGGCCGGCGCCAGCCGGGCGGCGCCAGCCGTCCGCGGCGAGCCGGACGTCGGGAGACCACATGCGCATCGCACGCCTGCCGAAATCACTCGTGCGCCGCGAACACGGCATGGTGAAGGATCACGTGGTGCTGCTCAACGAAGACAGCGCAGAGCCCCTGGCATGGCGGGTCAACGCCAGCTTCGCCGGCTACCTGGCTGGCAAGATGGCGGCCCTGATCGAGTCGCCCCAGGCCGTCGACGACCTGGAGCGGCGGCTGGAACGCGGCGGGCTGATGCCGGAGGCGCGCGCCCTGTTCGAGGATATGGTGCGCACCGCGCGGCGCCGGCAGCAGGACCTCCACCTGCCGTCCGAGCCGACGCGGGAGCCATAAGGCGCAGCGGGCCGGCGGGGCCACCGGCCGGGGGTGCGCGCAGCCCTTCCGGATTGGCCGCAGCAGCCCTCACCGCCGCCCGCGGCGCGGGCTCGCGCGCTCCCAAAGGGAGACGGGACCCTTCACCGGCCATAAACACTCTAGTGGGTCACTTGGCATGGCTGTGGCCATTGGCTCCCCGAGTGGAATGGCAATCGGCATGACAAAGGACCCACTAGGCGAGCGCCGGCCGGATGTCGTGCGCGCGCCCGCCCGCCGGCCGCGCCCCGCCCTCCTCAGGATGCGAGCGCGGCCGTGAGGGGACGAGCGGGGCGCTCAGGAGACGGACGTGACGTCCGTCCATGCCCCGCCGGCCTGGCTGCTCTTCACCGCGGCCTCGATGAAGGCCATTCCCGCCGCGCCGTCGATCACGTCGGGATGGGGATACGGATCGGGAACGGCCTCGCCGCGACGCCGGCGGATCTGGAGCTGGAGCGTCTTGTGGAGGTTGGCCAGCGCCTCGTGGAAACCTTCCGGATGGCCGCTTGGTAGCCGCAGGGAGGGCTTGATGCTCTCAGGGAAGTAGCCGTACTCCGCGCCCAGCCGGTAGACGGCCACCGGCGAGCCGGGCTTGTACAGGCGCAGCGACATATGGTCGAGCATGGACCACTCGACCGTACCACGGTCGCCGATGACGCGGAAGCCGTTGTCGTTCTGGGCCCCGATGGTCACCTGGGAGGCGGTGATCGTGGCCAGGGCGCCGTTGTTGAGACGGGCGAACACGGCAAAGTCGTCGTCCAGCCGCCGGCCGGGGACAAAGGTGTGCAGGCGCGCCTGTACCTGGACGGCGGTGAGGCCGGCCACGAAACGTACGAACTCGTAGGCGTGCGTGCCGATGTCGCCCCCGCAGCCCGAAGCGCCAGCGCGCGCCGGATCGACCCGCCACTGCGCCTGCTGCACCCCCTGGTCCTCCGTACGCCCGGCCAGCCAGCCCTGGGGATACCACGCCTCCACCTTCCGTACCTCGCCCACCTCGCCGTTGCGGACGAGCTCGCGGGCCAGCATCACCATGGGCAGGCCGGTGTAGCTGTAGGCCACCGTAAACGGCAGCTCCGTCTGCTTCACCATCCGCACCAGGTCCAGCGACTGCTCCAGGGTCAGCGTGAGGGGTTTCTCGCACAGGACGGGGATGCCGGCCTCCAGGGCGGCCCTGGCGATGGGATAGTGCGTGTCATTGGTGGTGACGATGGTGACGTAGTCGATCCGCTGGTCGGCCGGCAAGGCGGCCTCCTCGCGGAACATGGTCTGGTAATCGGGGTAGCCTCGGGTGAAGAACAGCTCGCGGGCGGACTCCAGGGCCGCCTGCGGGTTGGATCGGAGCGCGCCGGCGGTCAGCTCGGCCGCGTTGTCCATCAGGATGGCGCGGCGGTGCGGCGCGCCAAAGAAGTTGTTCGGGCCGCCGCCGCCGACCATTCCCACGCGCAGTTTACGCTGCTCAGCCATGGCCGGTTCCTTTCTCTTTCAAGCTCATCTCGGAACGAATAGGGGCATCGAGACACAGGGACGCGGAGACCTGCCTTCAGGAGCGGAGCCCTCACCCCAGCCCTCTCTCAAAGGGAGAGGGGATCTCTCGCTGGCCGAGGACTGTCCAGGCCAGGGTCCTCGCGTCTCCGCGTCCCCGTGGCGAGACGGTCTACTTTTGGAAGGCGGCGTCGAAGGCACGCTCCGACGGCTTGAAGTCGATCTTGCGGACGAACTCAGCCGCCTCGCGCGCGCCATGCTCGCGGTCCATCCCCGAGTCTTCCCACTCCACCGAGAGTGGCCCCTGGTAGCCGATGTCGTTGAGGGCGCGGATCAGCTCCTCGAAGTTCACCTGGCCGTGTCCCGGCGAGCGGAAGTCCCAGCCGCGGCGCGGATCGCCAAACGGGAGATAGCTCCCGTAGATGCCGGCCTTGCCGTCACGACGCACCATCGCGTCCTTGACGTGCACGTGGTAGATGCGGTCGGCGAAATCGCGGGCGAACAGGGCCGGGTCCAGGCCCTGGGGGATGAAGTGGCTGGGATCCAGATTGAAGCCAAAGGCCGGACGCCGGTTCACCGCCTCCAGCGCGCGCTGGGCGGTGTAGTAGTCGAAGGCGATCTCCGTGGGATGGACCTCCAGGCCGAACCGGATCCCGTGGCGCTCGAACTGGTCGAAGATCGGGTTCCAGCGCTCGGCAAAGAGCTTGAAGCCGTCGTCGATCATGGCCTTGTCCATCGGCGGGAAGGGGAAGATGAGGTGCCAGATGGAGGAGCCGGTGAAGCCGTTCACCACGCTGACGCCCATGTTCTTGGCCGCCTGAGGGGCCAGCATCATCTGGCGGATGCCCCATTCGCGCACCTTGTCGTAGTCGCCACGGATCTCGGACGGGGCGAAGCCGGCGTTGCGGCTGTCGATCGGGTCCAGGACGAGCTGGCCCTGCAGGTGGGCGGAGATGGCCCAGCAGTTCAGCCCATTGCGCCGCAGGATCTCGCGCTGGCGCTCGCAGTAGCCGGGGTCCGCGGCCGCCTTCTCGATGTCAAAGTGGTCGCCCCAACAGGCGAGCTCCAGTCCGTCGTAGCCCCAGGACTTGGCCTTCTGGGCGAGCACTTCCAGGGGCAGGTCGGCCCACTGGCCGGTAAACAGGGTCACGGGTCGAGCCATTGGTGCATACCTCCTTTGCTGCTATACCGAAGCCAGGCTGGAACGTGCAGGTTCCCTATCCTTTACGCCCTTGTATGGAACCGTTGAACCTTGAACTTCGTGGAGATGACGCCCGGTGGGGGCCGCCGGCAGGTGGTCGGCACGTCGGGATCGATCGTCGCTGCTGCGGACATCACGGCCAGAAGTGAAGTCATGGATACTGCGATCAGCGGTCAGATGGATTAGCGGTCATACCGGTATGTGGATCAAGCGGCCAGCGCCTTCACCACATCAAGGGACTGGGCGTGGTCGGCGCTGGGGTGGTATTCTAGGCCGACGAAGCCCCGATAGCCGGTCTCGTCGATGCGCCGCAGGATGTTGGCGTAGTTGAGCTCGCCCGTGCCGGGCTCGTGGCGCCCTGGCACGTCGGCAACGTGGAAGTGACCGATCTTGTCGATGTTGGTGACGATGGTCTGGATGATGTCCCCGTCCATGATTTGCATGTGATAGATGTCGTAGAGCACGCGCAGGGCGGGGTGGTTGATCTCCTCGATCAGCCGGAAGGCCTCCACGCCGTGGTCCAGGAAGTAGCCCGGGTGGTTGACCTTGGTGTTGAGCGGCTCCAGCACGGCGATGACCCCCGCCGCGGCGGCCTGGGCGGCCACGCCTTCCAAGCCACGGCGCAGGGCCTCCCATTGCTGCTCGCGCGGCACGTCCGGCAGCGCGTTGCCCGTGGTGACGATCAGGTTGGGGCAGCGCAGCTTGCGCGCCCACTCCGCCGCCTGGGCGAAGGTCTCCCAGTACCGCTGGTGGTTGGCGGGGTCCAGCAGGGTGCCGCCGGCTGCGCCAAAGGCCGCCAGCTCCAGGCCGAGCGCGTCCTTCTTTTCCCCGATGGCGGCCAGGTCCTTATCCTGCCAGCGCCAGAACTCGAAGGCGGGACAGCCAGACCTGGCCACGGCCTCCAGCCGCTCCAGGAACGGCAGTGGTTTAAAGATCATCTCCACGCAGACTGATAAGCGGGCCATGACATAGCGATGGTAACTTCAGCGACCGCCGCGGGACAAGCCGGGGGAGGACGGACCTCACCCCCTTCGGCCGGGGCCGCGCTGCACCCGCTCCGTGTCGGAGAGGGGGAACGACGGCCACGGCCCTGGGCCATCCGGACCGCTTGCGCACGCCCCACTGCATCTGCCGGACCTGGCTTCCGCCGGCCCATGCTCCGGCTCGAAGCTCAGCGCGCGCGACATCCTACGGGGTCAGCCGCCGGTATCGGCGCGACGGCGGCGCCCCGCAGGATGAGGCCGTTCAGCCGTCGCTGGTGCCGCCATGGTATGTTGCTGCGATGTAACCGCGCAGCCTCGCTGGACCATACCCGCGATTGCGGGGGCACGGCCAGGCGCGGCAGGCTGAGTAGTTACGCCGCCATCACCCGGGGGAGCGCCGATGGAGCCAATGGAACTGACGTTTGCACACGGCCGCGAGCTGGCCTGGCAGGTGATGCGGGCCGCCTTACAGGCGGTTGATCCGGCGCAGGCGGTCCGCAACGCCCTGCGCCGTGAAGGGAGCCGGCTGCGTCTCGGCGACCGCGAGTTCGACCTCGACCGCTACCGGCGGGTGCTGGTGGTCGGGGCGGGCAAAGCCAGCGCGCCGATGGCGCGGGCGACGGAGGAGATCCTGGGCGACCGGATCGAGGCCGGCCTGGTGAACGTCAAGTACGGCTACACCGACCAGACCAGGCGCATTCGCCTGCATGAGGCGGGCCATCCAGTGCCCGACCAGAGTGGGCTGGAAGGCACGCGCGAGATCGTCCGGCTGCTGGAAGGGGCCGGCGAGGGCGACCTGGTGCTCTGCCTGATCTCCGGCGGCGGGTCGGCGCTGATGATCCTGCCCGAGGACGAGATTACGCTGCAAGACTACCAGGCTCTCACCAACGACCTGCTTCGCTCGGGGGCGACGATCAACCAGATCAACACCATCCGCAAGCACATTGAGCGGGTCAAGGGCGGGCGCCTGGCGCAGATCGCCGCTCCGGCCGAGATCGTGACCGTGGTTCTGTCGGACGTTATTGGCAACCCGCTCGACTTTATCGCCTCCGGCCCCACCGTGCCGGACACGACCACCTATGCCGATGCGCTCGCGGTATTGGAGCAGTTCGATCTTCTGGACCGGGCGCCGCGCGCCGTCGTGGACTGGCTGCGCCGGGGCGCGCGGGGGGAGATCCCCGAAACGCCCAAGCCGGGCGACCCGCTGTTCGCCACCGTCACCACCGCCGTGATAGGGAGCAACGACATCGCCGCCGAGGCGGCGCTGGCCGAGGCGCAACGGCTGGGCTTCACTACGCACCTGCTGACGACCTACCTGGAGGGCGAGGCGCGAGAGATGGGCAAGCTGGCCGCCGCGCTAGCCAAGGAGCTGGTCCATCGGGGCCGGCCGGCTCGCCCGCCGGCCTGCCTCATTCTGGGCGGCGAGACGACCGTCACCGTCCGCGGCAGCGGGAAGGGGGGCCGCAATCAGGAGATCGCTCTCTCGGCCGCCCTGGCCATGGCCGGAGTGGAGCGGGCCCTGATTGCGGCCCTGGCGACAGACGGCTCCGATGGGCCGACGGACGCGGCCGGAGGCTTTGCCGACGGCCAGACGTTGAGACGTGCAGAGGCCAAAGGACTCGACGCGCGTGCCGCTCTGGCAAACAACGATTCGTACACGCTCCTGCGGGAGGTGGGTGACCTGCTGGTCACCGGCCCCACCAATACCAACGTTAACGATCTGCTGTTCGTGTTCGCGTTTCCCCGCTAAGTCTGCGCTGATCGGTATGTGCCGGGCAGGGCGGCCGGGCGTCGAACGACCGGTGGCGCGAATGGAGCGGGGCGTACGGAGCCCTTCCTCGCTGGCCGTTGAAGACCCTGCGCCTGACGTCGACGGCTCTCCGCGCCGGGGCGGGCGGCGCGCCAGCGCACCATGGCTGCGGGCGCACGGAGGTGGCCGGTGGCGCTGGTAAGCTGGGCGCGGCGGGCCGCTCCGCCTGAACCGGACGGCGCGCGCTGGCGTCGCCTGCGCCGCGGACAGGGGCTGGCCCCGCTACGACGCCCGGGCGACTTCTGGCGTCCGGTTCTGGTCTACGCCACCATCGCGACGCTGGCCTCAGCCGGGGGGCTCGTCGCCGCCCGCCAGATCCAGGGTGGCCGGCTGGCCGTCGCGCCGGGCTGGGCGGCTGCGCCGAGCCAGGCTGTACCGGCGGTCGGCGGGGCGCGACCGCCGTCCGGCCAGGGCCTGCCGGCCGGCGCCGCGGACCAATCTTGGCGCCCGGTTGCGTTGCCGGCCCCGACAGTGGTCGAGCCTCGTGCGGTGGCGGAGCCCCCTGGGGCGGCCGAGCCACCGAGCAGCGAGGGCGCCTTCGGCGGCTCCGACGCGACCGCACCGGTAGAGGCCAGCGCCCAATCGGCGGCCGGCGAGACGGCGCCGGCCCCGACTGGCGAACCGACCATGCCCCCTTCACCCGAGCCACCAGCGACCGGAGGTGACGCGATCGGCGCGGAGAGGGCCGGAACGTCCCCACCCCCGCAGCCCGTGGCCGCCACCCCCGCGCCCGCCAGGGTTGCGCCCGTCC
>DAOTTI010000219.1:0-20485 GCA_034437795.1 Chloroflexota bacterium
GGCCGTGCCCGACCCTCAACCGGCGGCGGCAGCCGGCGCCAGGCCGCGGCCGGCCCCGCTGGTGCCGTCGACGCTCCAGGTGCCGCCCCAGTTCCGCCGCGGAGCCTTCGCTCAGGACCGCCAGCTCTACCTGCCGGAGGGCTTCACCATCAGCGTGTTCGCCCTGGTCGGCGGCGCGCGGTCGATGACCCTGGCCCCGTGGGGCGAGCTGCTGGTGACGCAGCCCGGCCAGGGTCGCATCGTCGCCTTGCTCGACGCCGATGGCGACGGCGTCGCCGACGCGCAGCGCACCTTGGGCCAGGGCCTGCAGTGCCCCTATGGCATGGCCTTCAAGGACGATTACCTCTACGTGGCCCAGAGCACCAAGGTGGAGCGCTTCCGCCACAACGGGGGCGCAGGGCTCGGCCCGGCCGAGCTGGTCGTCGGGGGCCTGCCCCAGTCCGCCTGCGGGCCGCACCACTACCGGCCCCTCACCTTCGACTGGGCCGGCTACTTCTACGTCGCCTTCGGCTCTAGCTGCAATGTCTGCGTCGAGAGCGACCCGCGACGGGGCACGGTCTGGCAGTTCACCGTCGAAGGCGGGGCGCGGGAGTTTGCGCGGGGCCTGCGCAACGTAGTAGACCTGGAGATCAGCCCGGCCACCGGTGAGCTGTGGGGCGTGACCAACGAGCGCGACCTGCTGGGCGACGACGTGCCGCCGGAGCCTGTGGGGCCCATCTGGGAAGGCGCCAACTACGGCTGGCCCTACTGCTACTGGACCGGCGACCGGTGGAATGTCGATCCGCGCGTCCCGCGGGGCAATCCCACCTGCGAGGGCCTGGTCCCCTATTACGGCCTCCCCGCCCACACCGCCCCGCTGGGTATGAGCTTTTACCTGCAGGGGCCGTTCCCGCCCGAGTACCACGGCAACGCCTTCGTCGGGATGCACGGCTCCTGGAACCACTCCCGCGGCGTCGGCTTCAAGGTCATCCGCATCCCCGTCGTGGACGGCGTCCCCCAGCCGTGGGACGACTTCGCCACCGGCTGGTTCCCAGGCGGGCGAGCGCCGGAAGACGCCTGGGGACGCCCTGTCGATGTCCAGACCGGCTTCGACGGCGCCCTCTACGTCACCGATGACCGGGCCGGCGCCGTCTACCGCATCGCCTACGCCGGCGGTTAGGCGCTGAGCCTTCCTTGAGCTGGAGCGTGAGGTCGGGACCGCATCGCCTCTGCCGGCGGTTAGGCGCTGAGCCGGTCCACCTGGGCCCAGTCAAGCTCGATGCCCAGCCCCGGCCGTTCGGGCGCGACGGCAAAGCCGTTCCCGAAGTGGGACGTGTCCGTAATCACGTCTTCCGAGAACCAGTGCGGGCCCAGCGTGTCGATCGGGTAGCAGTAGTTCTCCAGGGCCGTGGCCGCGTGAATGGCCGCCGTGGCGCCAATGGACGACTCCAGACCGGAGCCCATGGCGCAGCCGATGCCGGCCAGCTCGAATGCCCGCACCAGCTGTGACGCCTGGCGTAGCCCGTGGCGGAAGACCGGCACGCTCACCACGTCGCACACGCGCTGCCGGATGATCTCGTAGGCCACCACCGGCCGCACGTAGCCCACGTGGTACATCACGCGCTCGCCCAGCGCGTCGGCCACGCGCCGCAGGCCCTGGAGATCGTCATTCGGCGCCGGCTGCTCCAGGCACTCGAACACCACGCCCCGATCTCGTGCGGTGCGGAACCGCTGGATCGAATCGCCGGCCAGAAACGCGCCGTTGTCGTCGGGGCGCAGCGGCACGTCCCGGCCAATCGCCTCCTGAATGGCCACCAGCGCCTCCACGTCCCACGGCGTGCCTGTCTTGACCTTCACCACGTTGCGAAAGCCGCGCCCCACCGCCTCCGTGGCCTGGCGCACCATCAGCCCGATATCGCGCGTGGCGGGGACGTTCCACGTCAGGGGCACGCGCTCCCGCGTCCGGCCCCCTAGCAGCCGGTAGAGGGGCACGCCCAGCGCCTTGCCCATCAGGTCGTGCAGCGCGATATCGATGCCGGCCGCGTAGACGCTGGAGTCGTGGGTGGTGATGCCCCACAGCCGCGCCATGATCCGATCCACGTCGAAGGGGCTGTGGCCGATCAGGCTGCCTGCGAGAAACGTCTCCACGTAGAGGGCGGCGGCGCGGCCGGCCCGCGGGTCGCCGCCCTTGACGATGATGTCTCCGATCCCGGTCAGGCCATCGTCGGTCTTGAGCAGGACGATCACGGAGCCGGTATATTGCCCTGCCCCAGGTCCCATCGGCCGCCGGCCGAGCGCGCCCCGCCCGCTGCTGTAGGCAAAGGCCAGCGGGATCCGCACGAAGCGCGTCTCGACGGCGCTAATGGTGGTCACGGCTCTCTCACGGCTCTCTCGAAGCCCGGCGGGAACCCGCAGGCCCCCCTCATTGCCTGCCTTGAACTTTGAACTTTGAACCTTGAACGTTCCACTAATCCGGGTAGATGGCCGGCTTGATGTCCAGCCCCTGGCGCATGTTCTCGATGGCCTGCACCAGGTCCGACAGTGGGTAGAGGTTGGTGACCAGGGCCTCAAACGGGAAGGTCGCGGCGTGGCGCCCCAGGAAGCGTGCGCCCGTGACCCAGGCCTGGTTGGAGAGGCCGTAGTGGCCGTGGATCGTCGCCGCCGTCGAGCAGATCTCGAACGGGTCGAATGGTACCGGTGGGCGGGGCGTAAAGTGGCCGGTCTCGACGATGGTGCCGAAGCGGCGCACCATCCGGAGCGCCTCGCGAAAGGCGATGGGCACGCCGGCGGCCTCGTACACCACGTCCGCGCCGGCATTGGCCGGGGTCATGGAGCGGACCAGCTTCACCCGCTGCTCCCAGTCGGTCACTTCCTCGATATTGATCACCTCGTCCACCGACGCCACCCGCTGCACGATCTCCAGGCGCCCCTGGGGCGCGCCGACCAGGATGATCTTGTCGGCGCCGGTCAGGCGTGCGACGCAGGCGATCAGCGCGCCGATGGGGCCCGCCCCCTGGACCACCACGGTGGCTCCGGGGCCATAGCCGATCCCCGCCCAGGGAGCGCCCCCCTGCATCGAGCGCTCGACCGCCGTCAGGGCGTTGGTGAGCGGCTCGAGCAAGACAGCGGCGCGGGGCGAGACGTGCCCCGGCACCTTGATCACCTCCAGGTCCCCATTGCCGGCCACGTGCAGGATCGGGGCGAAGCCGGCGCCCGGCACGGTGCGCGGGCGCCCGCTGGCGTCGGTGACTGGCCGGCGCCCCAGGCACGCCTCGGGGTGGCGGAGCACGGCGCACATATAGCAGCGCCCGCAGCTGCCCCGCTTGACCCACACGCGGTCGCCGACGGCCAGGGGCTGGCCGGTCACGTCGATCTTCGGCGCCTGCTCCCCCATCTCCAGGATGGTGCCGGTCCACTCGTGTCCCAGGAACATGGGGTACCTCATGCGCGCCTGCGCCTCCGGCGTGGCGTGCACCCAGTGCACGTCCGAGCCGCAGACGCCGCACAGGTCGATCCGCAACAGCATGTCACCGGGCTCCAG
Source organism: Chloroflexota bacterium (assembly GCA_034437795.1). GTDB lineage: Bacteria > Chloroflexota > UBA11872 > UBA12225 > UBA12225 > DAOTTI01. Next base: position 3,521 of record DAOTTI010000219.1, read on the forward strand.
CGGCTGGCGCTCGTACTCGCGGATCGTCACTACCCCCGGGCTGTCCAGGCTCGCTGCGCGGTATTTCTCACCGACTAACACCATCGTCGTCTCCTCCGAAATGCGCCCTGATCCGGCCGCTGGCTGCTTCACGCCGCGGAGCCCGCGGCCGGTCCGTGCCGGCGCGCGCGGCCCCCTCACCAGGAGAGCGGCCGGAGGTCAGGGCCATCACGCCAGATGCCAGTCCGGATTCTCCAACGCCTCCATCACTACGCGCCCCTCGCACTGCGCGGGGAAGGGGAGGCCGGTCAGATAGGCCAGGGTCGGTGCCACGTCCACCTGGCGCACCTGGCGCTCCAGATGCACCCCCTGCCGCACGCCGGCTCCAGCCAGGATGAAGGTGGCGTGCTGCCCGCCCCAGCCCCAGCGCGCGCTGGGAAGCTGGTGCCCGTGGGCGCCGTCGAACTCGGGCAGCGTGGCGTAGACCACGTCGCCGACCAGCTCGCCCCACATGTTCACCGCCTCGGCGTCTTCGCGGCGCAGGGCCAGGGAGAAGGGGCAGTAGCCGGTCTTGGGATGCCGGTAGCCGTACAGGGCGTGAATGATCTCTCGCCGGACCTGCTCGTACTCCTCGCCCGGCTCGACGATGCCCGTCGGCTCGCGCCCCTTCAGGTTCACGTAGATGTTCACCACCCCCACCGGCGCCGCCTTGGTCCTGGACCAGTCGATCTTCCGCCCGCGCCGGCCGCCGCGGCCGGCTCCGCCGTCGTCGTAGACGAGCAGCCCCGCCTGCTCCAGCGCGTCCGCGACGTCGACCAGCGCGTAGCTGGTGGGCGTCCCGCCATGGTCGGAGACGATGCACAGCACCGTCTCCCCGTCCAGCAGGGCGTCGGCCAGGCGGCCGATCCAGCGGTCACAGGCCTCATAGGTACGCGCCATGCCTCGGAAGTTGCGCGCGACCACCTCCGGCGGCGCCCCGCTGACGGGGTCGCTCTGCGCGATGAAGAAGTGGTTGGCGTAGTCAGGGGCATGGGTCTGGGTGAAGAGCGCCGCCCACTGGGGCCTGGTCCTGGCCAGGTAGATGGCCACCGACGAGAGGCGCGTCAGGTGGTCTTCCAGGCACTCGAAATAGGTGTCGTCGTCGATCACCCCCAGGGCGTCGCGCCCGGGGTTCTGGCGAAACGGGCCCACGTGCTCCAGCAGCTCCTGCGCCACGCTCTCGGGGAAGGTGTAGCCGGAGACTGGCCAGATCTGGGGGAAGAACAGCTCCATCTTGGAGGCGTCCGGCGCCAGCTCGATCAGCTTGCACTGGACGTGGCCGGCGACCGGCTCGCCCCCGATGACGAACGTCTCCGGCCAGAACTCGCTCCACTGGCCCGGGGCCAGGTCCGTGGCCAGGACGCGGTCCTCGCCGTCCCTGGAGCGGGTCAGCCGGATGCGGTCGTAGCCGGCGTCGGTGGTGGCGTAGGCCAGGGCGTAGTAGGTGATGGGTTGCCCTTCGCCGGGCCGGCGCATGAAGGGGTGCGAGCGCTTGAGCGGCTGGATAGTCAGCTCCGCGGCCAGTGGCTCGCGCGCCGACGGGGGCAGGTTCCTCCACGCGGCGCCGCTATTGGTGCCGCTGAAGCTGACGGGGTCATAGCGCAGGCTCTCCCGCAGCGCCGACGGGTCAACGGCCGCTGAATCGCCGGAGGCCCGCTCCTGCGCCTGCCGGCCAACGGTGAACAGGTGGTAGCCGGCGATCTGGGCGTGATTGGAGATGCCCGGCCCCGTGCCTTCCACCTGCACCCCGCCGGTGTGGCCCTTGAGCGTCGGGGGCCAGCTCATCTCGTACTTCACGAGCAGGGGCGTCCGGCCGGCGCGCTCGACCGTGTTCCACAGATACTCCGCCTGGCACAGCCGGGTGTTGATGCCCCACTCGGTCTGGTCCAGGCGCGCTCCCGGCTTGTAGATGTTGAAGTCCATCACCTTGTGGGTCGATGGCCAGGCGCCGGTGACCAGGGTCGTCCAGCCGGGCGGCGTGAGCGTCGGCAGCACGCCCCACATCTCGCGGTAGACGCCGCGCTCGAGCAGCCGGCGCACGTTGGGGCAATGGCCCTCTCGCACCATGTGCAGCATCTGCTCCATGCCACAGCCGTCCAGGCCGATCAGGATGAACCGCTTTGCCGGGCTCGGTCTTGCCACTCCTTCTTCCTTCCTTTCTCGCCGTTCTCGCTTCTCGTCTCGCGGCTCGCTGCTCGCTCGCGCTCTGCGCTGCCCGGGCGCAGGGGCCCTGCTCGGCTCGCGTCCCGTCGGGGCACCCGCCTCCTTCTCCTTGAGGGAAGCTGGCGGCTGGGCCCGCGGGGTCAGCTTTGCCGCAGGGAGGTACGGATGGTACCGTGCCAGGTGGCCCCGGGCTCGAGCACGATCAGCCCCGCGTCGATCCCCTGCTCCTGGAGATTGATGGCGTTGGTCGTGCACGTGTAGGGCTCCAGGCAGATGACCGGCCGGGTGGTGGGAGCATACAATACCCACTCCCGAAACTCGGGGCTGGCCTCCACCGCCACCTCGAGGCCCACATTGGGATAGCGGATCCCCGCTTCCACCCAGCCGTCGGCGCGGCGCAGGACGTCGGTAAAGACGTCGTCGTACTCGCGGTCCTCCAGCGCCCGCCACTGCCGCAGGTCGAACTGCGCCGCGTTCTCTTCCACCGGTATGGTGCGCCCAGTGGGCACCAGCTGCGCCAGCTCCCAGTAGCGGGCGGCCAGGATACGGACCTCCGTCTGCCGGCGCGACCCCCCTTCCAGCGTGGCCGGAAACCACGGATGGGTGCCGTAGCCCATCGGCATCGCCGTCTGGCCGGTGTTGGTCACGGTGGCGTCCTGGATGAGCACGGCGTGCTTCAGGCGCGTTGTCACCGCCAGCCGGCAGGGGAAGGGATACTGGCGCATCACCTCGTCGTGGGCGCTCAGGTCCACCACCGCCCGCAGCCAGGCCCCCTCCGCCGCCGAGCTACCGTAGGCCTCCACGTCCCAGGCCAGCTTGCAGACCAGGCCATGGATGTGGTTCCCCCTGGCCGGCTCGTTGATGTGGAGCCGGTACCGCCGGCCGCGGAAGGCGTATTCCCCGCCACGGACGCGATTGGGGAAGGGGAACAGGATCGGATTGCCCGCGCCGTACCCGTTCGGCCCCAGTCCTTCCGGCCCAGTCGGCGGCAGGAAGACGTCGATCGGCAGGTCGCGCCCTGCCGGCGTGACGCGAAAGTGGGTCACGTTGTTGCCAGCGTTGGGATCAATCAAGGCCGTGGCGCGATGGGCCTCGTCGACCAGCACGTACTGGCCGAGATCCTGGGTCACCGCGTAGCCGCCGGTCCCTGTACGCTCATCTGACGCTGCCATTCCGTTTCCTCTTCAGTACCGCGCCGGCTTCTGGCACCGGCCTGCGGCTTTCGGGGCGAGCCTTCGGCTTGTGGCACCGACCTCCGGCGCCTCGCCGTCGCCCGGCGACCATGCCTCACCTCACCATTCCCCTGCACCTTGAACACTTGACTTTGAGCCTTGAACCTTGAACTCCCTAGGGCGTGACTACCGTCCCTGTCTCCGCCGAGCGCACGGCCGCCAGGAGCACGCGGATAGACTGGAGCACGTCGGCCGGCTCGACCGCCAGCGCCGCCGTCCCGCGGAGCGCGGCGACGATGTTCTGGTAGAAGGCCAGGTAGTTGCCGGGCACCTGCTCTACCGGCACGTCGCGCAACTGCCCGTTCTCGTAGCGCACGACGCGGGGCGCGTGCTCGGGATCCATCACCCGCGGCCCGACCTCACCCCGATGGAGGGCGGCCTCCTGCGGATCGCGCCCCGTCTGGAAGTAGGCCCCTTCCGAGCCACGGATGAGCCACCGCGGCTTGGGGATGGCCGAGATGGCGCCGGTCTCGATCACGTAGCGCAGACCCTCGCGCCTGCCGGCTGGCGGCGGATAGCGCAGGTAGGCCACCCCCGCCGTCTCCACGTCCCACTCGCGCCGGTACTGGAAGTCGGCGAAGACGGTGCGGGGCGTGGGACCGGCCAGTTGCACGGCCTGGTCGAAGAGGTGGGCGCCCCAGTCGCGCATCGGGCCCCCGCCGAACTCGGCGTAGGAGCGCCAGCCCCGCGGCCGGTCGCTGGTGGGGGCCCGATAGCCAGGCGACGGCCCGAAGCTGGTGACCGCCGACTCGATGACGTACGGTTCGCCTAGCAGCCCCTGCTCGAGCACGTGCTTGACGGTCAGGTAGTCAGAATCCCAGCGCCGGTTCTGAAAGACGCTGAACAGGACCCCCGCGCGCCGGGCCGTGGCGATCATCTGCTCCCCTTCCTCGACGGTCAGGCACATGATCTTGTCCACCACCACGTGCTTGCGCGCCTGCGCCGCCTGGATCACCATGGGGGCGTGGGTGTCGTGCGGGGTGGCCACAATCACCAGGTCCACACGCGGGTCATCGAGCAGGGCCTCATAGCTGGAGTGCAGCGCGATCCCCGGATAGTCTTGGCCGGCCTGGGCGCGTCGCGCCTCGGTGCGGGAGAAGACCGCCCGCAGGGCCAGACCGGGCGTGTGGCTCACCAGCGTCGCGTGGAAGATGCGTCCGGCCAGGCCGTACCCGGCGATGCCGACGCCTATCGGTTGTTCCGCCATACTAGGGGGAGTGTAGGCGCGCACAGCGCGCGCGGCAACCCGCCAGGGTTGAGAAGGGGGCATCGGCCGTTGCAGACCTCACCCCATAACCCCCTCTCCGACACGGCGAGGGGGAACGACGGCTATGGCCGTGCGGCTGGGCCCTGCCGCGCCCGCTCCGGCACCGCGAGGGGGAACGACGGCTATGGCCGTGCGGCTGGGCCGGAGAGGGAGGAGAGACCTCACCCCCTAGCCCCCTCTCCGACGCGGAGAGGGGGAACGACGGCCAGGTCCTGCGCTCTATTCGGACCATTGGCGCCTGCGCGGGTCGAGAGTTCCGATCAGAACGTCTGAGTGCTGTCGCAGGCAACCTCTTCGGGAATGCCAGCCCGCGCACCAGGGAAAGCCATGCCAGGTCGCTGGCCTGATGGTGCATTAGCGGGGTATGAGACGCTCGGGGCCACCCGCGGGGCGCTTACGGCTCGAACGCTGCTGCGGCCGGGGGCGCGCATCGCCGGCTACCACCCGCCCGGCGCTTACGGCTCGAACACCACCATGGCGTGCCCGGCCATGCGCTCCAGCACCACTGTGGCCACGCCAGCCTGCCAGGTGAAGGGGAGGATGCGCTGCGCCGGAGCTTCGTAGACGCGCGAGGGCTTGAAGCCCGGCCGCACCGCCAGGGTCACCCCGTGCAGCGGCACCACATCCTCGATCACGTCGAGGTCGGGCGTGCGCCGTTCGGCAGGGTAGTAGAGCAGGTGCGCGATCACGCGCCCGTTCTCTTCCGGCTGCTGCAGGAGCGTCACCTGTCCGGATGACGGCAGGCTGGCCCATACCAGGCGCTCGGGGAGCAGCAGGTCGATGGCGTTGGCCAGCAGGGTGCGATAGACGCGGGTGCCGTGGCGCCGGTAGGCGCTGCAGAGCGGGAAGGCTATGTAGATGACGCTGCCGCGCCGCGTGATGGCCGGCGCCGCGTCCGCCGGCAGGGGAGCGCCCGGCGAGACGGCCGGCGGCGTCTGCGCGTGCGAGCTGAAGTGGAGATGGTCGCGGTCGAAGTACGGCGGCACCACGTGCGCCAGCACCTCGGCGCCGGGGGCCGTCTCCACGCTCCAGGGCGCCTCGTAGAGCACGTGGTCCATCGGCTCGACGCCGGTGGCCAGCGCCGTGTCGGGACGCACGCGGAGGTAGGGGGTGCGCCACCTGGCGGGGCCGAGCGAGCGGAGACCAAGCTCCCTGAGCGCGAAGTGGTCGTGGCCGGGATCCAGCCCCGATTGGCCGGTCAGCAGCAGGCGCCCGCCGTGCGCCAGATATTCGCGCAGCGCGGCGGCCAGGGCCGGGCCCGGATAGATCCAGTCCGGCAGGAGCACCAGCCGGTAGTGGTCCAGGACGGCGTCCTGGTCCAGGAAGTGGAAGGTCCGCTTGCTTTCCAGCAGCAGGCGCATCGCTCCTTCGTCAGCGTCGCGCGCCGCGGCCGCCGGCAGCAGGTCGGGCGGCAGGCCCGGCTGCCCCTCGGCCAGCAGCACGCCGATCTCCGCCATCGCCTGCGCCCCGTGGCACCAGGGCTCCTTGGCCTCCACGCTGCGAAACACCGCGCCGATCCGCTCGTAGGCAGGGCGCTCCAGGCGCCCGCGCGGATGGAGCTGGTCGCCGATCGAGCACTTGGCGCCCGTGGCCAGCATGGCGAAGCACTCGTACTCCAGGGCCGCCTGGTTCTTCAGCCCGCCAAAGTCCGCCCAGCTCTTGTGAAACCGCGCGGTCATCCCAAGTAGGTCCTTGCCCAGGGGCTGGAAGTAGCGGGCGAAGAGCGGATAGTGGTTGTAGCCCCACGGCCCCGAGGGCAGGCTCTCGATCTCCAGGTGGGTGTAATCGGGCAGCTCGGGGCGCATGCCGGCGCGGGGATCGGCCGAGAGGCGCAGCCGGCTGTTGTAGAAGACGCTGGCCTCCGGCCGGATGTGGTGCACCAGCGCGGTCATGCGGCGCATGAAGGCGCGCGCGATCTCCAGGCTCTGCCGGCGCAGGGCCTCGCTGTCGGCGGGGTCCGCGCCGGCGGCGGCTAGGCGGGCGCGGCAGGCGTTGCACAGACAGCCGGGTGCCGTCTGCATCACGATGTCGAAGAAGACGCCGTCCACGGGGTAGCGCCGGAGCACCTCCTCCGTCTGGGCGGCAACGTAGTCGACGTAGCCGGTGTTCAGGCACAGCCACCGCCACCCGCGGGCCTCCAGCGGACCGCGCCCGGCCAGCCGGCCTTCGCGCGTGACCTGCAGCCATTCCTGGTGCCGCGCCGCCGCCTGCTCGTCCCAGACCACGCTGATGTAGGCCGGAACCCGAATGCCTGCGCGATGGCACGCCTCTACCTGCTCGCCCAGGAGGTCCCGCTTCAGCTGCGGGTGCCGCACGCCCACCGTGGTGGGATAGTAGCTGTAGCCGTGATGGCACTTGGCAAAGCAGGTGACCGAGTTCACCCGTGCCTCAGTGAGGATAGCGACGAACTCGTCGGGGTCGAAGTCCTCGGCCACGCCGGCGATCTCGCCGCTGGTGTGGAAGTCCAGGTGCACCTGACGGAAGCGAAGCTCTTCCATGAGCCGCCATCGTAGCAGGCCCGTCAACGACGGGCAGGTAGAATCTGCGGCGTCGAGATGGCTGTGGCGGCCGAGGCCCCCCAGGTGCTCACCGAGGCGGACCGTGAGTTCGTGGTCGCCCTGCGCCGCGAGCTGCATGCCCATCCTGAGCTGGCGTTCGAGGAGGTGCGCACGGCGGCGCGGGTGGCCGAGATCCTGCGCGCCGCCGGCCTTGACGTCCGCACCGGCGTGGCCCGGACCGGCGTGGTGGGCGTGCTGCGGGGGCCACTCCCCGGCCCGACCATGCTCATCCGCGCCGACATGGATGCCCTACCCGTGCAGGAGGTGGATGGGCGCCCCTATGGGTCGCAGGTGCCCGGCAAGATGCACGCCTGCGGGCACGACGGGCACACGGCCATGGCGGCCGCGGCCGCGCGCATTCTGGCCAGGATGCGCGGCTCGCTGCGGGGAAACGTCGTCTTCGCCTTCCAGCCGGCGGAGGAGACGACCGGTGGCGCTGAGCTGATGATCGAGCAGGGCGTGCTGGCCGACCCGCCGGTGGACGCCACCATCGGCATCCACCTGGCCAATACCCTGCGCGCCGGGCAGGTCGCGATCCAGGCCGGCCCCGTGACGGCGGCGACCGACGGTTTCATTCTTACCGTCACCGGCAAGGGCGGCCACGCCGCCCGCCCGCACCTGTCGGTGGACCCCGTGGCGGTGAGCTTCCAGATTGGCACGGCCATCCAGACCCTGGTGACCAGGGAGCGCTCGCCGGCCCAGCCGGCGGTGATCACCATCGGCGCCATCCACGGCGGCACCGCCGGCAACGTCATCGCCGACTCCGTGGAGATGCGAGGCACGGTGCGCAGCTACGACCCCGCGCTGCGCGACTTCCTCAAGCGGCGCCTGGAGGAGCTGGCCGGCGGGATCGCCACGGCCATGCGCGCGGGGGCGACGGTGGTGTGGGAAGAGGGCTACCCGCCTACGGTCAACGATCCGGCGCTGACCGCCCTGGTCAGGCGCGCCGCGCGCACGGTCGTCGGCGCGGAAGGGATCATCGAGCATGAGCCGAGCATGGGCGGCGATGACATGGCCTACTTCTGCGCCGCCGTCCCGGGCTGCTATTTCCGCGTGGGCAGCGCCAATCCGGAGCTTGGCCTCGACGCGCCCCACCATTCGGCGCGCTTCGATTTCGACGAGCGGGCGCTGTTTATCGGCACCGAGATCCTCGTCCGCGCCACGCTCGACTTCCTGAACGGCACTGAGAGGTCCGCAGATGGCGAAGTTCGCTGACGGAGCAGAAGATACTCCTCGCGCACCGGCCCCCGCGCCGTCCGAAGCCCTGGCCGAGCCGCTCTCGTTGCGCGAGCGAGGGGCGCGCACGGTGCGAGCCCTCGCCGACGTCGGTAACAGGCTCTTTCCCTTGAAGCAACGCCAGGAGCGAGGGGAACCGCTGACTGAGGACGAGCGGGACCTATTGGCGGCGCTGGAGGAGGAGTACCGCGAGCTCGAGCTAGAGCTGCGGTCGCTGATGCGGCCGCGGGTCAAGGACCCGGAGCGGGACGCGCCGGTCCTCGGGCGCGACCACCTGCACGGGCCCGACCACCCCGCGGGGTAGGAGCGGCGCCGGCATCCGCCTCGCGACGATCCCTGTGGATGGGGGTGATGGCTCCACTCATAAGTTCCTTCTCCCAGAGAGAGGGCAAGGGTGAAGGCCCGGCTGGCGATGAGCGCTACGACGGCGGTGGCGCGCCGGTGAGCTCGCGGTAGAAGGCGTGCAGCGTGGCCATGGAGCGGACGTTCAGGCCCTGATCGTCCAGGTCCACGCCCAGGGGGCCGGCCACGACGGCCAGCGTGGCCCGCGCCACGGCTAGGAAGCCGGCCTCCGGGTCAGCGTTCAGCACGCTGCGCATCGCCTCCTCTACGGCCTTGGCCGCCTCGCCGCTCTCCTCAAGGAACTGCCGCGCGGCGGGGCCGCGGCGCACCGGCTCGCGGCCGGAGACCGAACCCAGGCCGCAGAAGGAATGGCCCAGGCAGATGGCCTCGAAGGAGAGGTCGGCCAGCTTGACCAGCGTGGCGCGGTAGGCGCGCGAGTCGTCAAAGATGAGGGGGAGCTGCCCCGGGCGCGAGCCCAGGCCCTGCACACCGTCACCGGTGAAGAGGGCGCCGGCCCCTTCCAGGAGATAGCTGGTCGATCCGAGCGAGTGGCCGGGCGTGTGGATGGCGCGCAGCCGCCACTCTCCCCCCAGGTCGAACACCTGCCCGTCCGTCACGGTCAGGTCCACCGGCGTTGGGCAGTCGATGGCCCGGCTCACCAGCGCCTGCGTCTGCGCCAGGACCTGGCGGTCGCCGGTCAGACGGGCAGCGTAGGTGATATAGCCCTCGGTGTGGGCCGAGAGGTCGTCCAGGTAGCGCCGGTCGGCCGCGTGCACGCAGGTCCTGGCGCGCGGGGCCAGGCGGCGCACCGCGCTGTTGCCGCCCATGTGGTCCCAGTGGCCGTGGGTGTTGAAGATGTAACGCACCTCGTCCAGGCGCAGGCCGGCGGCGGCCAGGGCCGGCGCAATGACCTCCCCTGCCGAGGCGCGGACCCCGGTGTCGATCAGCGCCGGCTCGGGCGCCGCCAGGTAATAGACATGGACCAGCCCGCCCTCGCCAAACGGGCAGTCCAGGCGGTAGACGTCGGGAAGGACCGGGGTCGCCTGCGGCGCGCGCGTCGTCATGCGCCGCAGGATACCACCGGCGCCGCGCGGCGTCGCTACATGCCGCCCAGGGCGTTGGAGCTGATGAGGTTGACGTAGATCGACCAGGCGGCGGGGCCGATGATCACGATCATCAGCGCCGGCAGGATGAACATCACCAGCGGGAAGAGCATCTTGATCGGCGCCTTCTCCGCCGTCTCTTCCGCCCGCTGCCGGCGGCGCAGGCGCAGTTCGTCGGACTGGTTGCGTAGGACGGAGGCGATGCCCAGGCCCATCTGCTCCGCCTGCACGATGGCGGTGACGAACGACGTCAGGTCCGGCACGTCGCAGCGGGCCGCCATGTCCCGCATGGCCAGCCGGCGCATCTTGCCCAAGGTGATCTCCTGGAGCGTGCGCCCGATCTCGTCACGCAGCGGCCCCCGCGTCTTCTCCACCACCTTGGCCAGCGCCGCCTCCAGCCCCAGGCCGGCCTCTACGCTCACCGTGATCAGGTCCAGCGTATCGGGCAGGGCGCGCTGGATCCGCTTCTGCCGCGCCGCGGCCTGACGGCGCAGCCAGTTCACCGGCAGCCGGCCCCCGAACCAGCCCAGCAGGCCCATCAGGGCGAAGGAGACGAGCGACGTCGGCACGCCCGTCACCAGGACGTAGAGCAGCGGGAGGGCCAGCATCCCCGCCGCGCGCAGGCCCATGAACAGATTGAGGTCCATCGGCCGGTCCGCCTTCATCATCAGCTGGCGCGCCTCGTCGTAGGCGCGCTGGGGCGCCAGCCTGGCCGGCCAGGAAACCAGCTTCTCCACCAGAGGCCAGCCCACACGGCTGATCAGGGGACGCTCAAGCTGCGCGTCGCGCGCGCTCAGGGGCCCGGTGTACTGGTAGGCGCCCAGGCGCTCCTGCAGGCGCGGCGAGCGCCCAGGCAGGAAGGCAAGGACCACCAGCGAGACGCTGACGAAGACCAGAACGGGGATCAGCAGTTCCATGGGGGCCTTACACCTCGATGGCGATGATGCGCCGGATCATGAACAGGCCGGCCACCTCCATCAGCCCCGCGGCCGCCAGCATCACCTGCCCGTGGAACGTGAACAGCAGCTCATTGACGTAGGCGCGGTTGCCCAGCCAGACGAACCCCGTGACCACGACCGGCAGGGCGGCGATGATGTAGCCGGACCAGCGCTGCTGCGCGGTGAGCGTCATGATGTCCCGCTTGATCTTCTGGCGCTCGCGAATGGTGCGCACGATGGTGTCCAGGATGCCGGAGAGCTCGCCCCCCACCGTGCGCTGGATCATGATGGCCGTGACCGCCAGCTCCAGGTCCTCGGAGCGCACCCGCTCGATCAGGCGCAGCAGGGCCTCGTCGGGTGCGGCCCCGATGGCCAGCTCCTGGATCAGGCGCTCGAACTCCTGGCTGATCGGCGGGGGCATCTCGCGGGTGATCGCCTCCATGCCCTGGAGAAAGCTGTAGCCCGAGCGCAGGCTGCTGGCCAGGAGCATCAGCGCCTCCACCAGCTGGTCGTCGAACTTGCGCCGGCGCTGGCGCTGATGGTGCTTGACCCACAGTAGGGGCAGGAAGTAGCCGGGCACGCCGGCCGCGACCGCCACCAGCAGATTGCCGGCCACGACGAACCCGATGATGGCCAGGGCAGCGGCGCAGAGGCCCCGCAGCAGCAGATATTCCCCGACACGTAGCGGGATGTCGGCCCGTTCTAGCTCGGCCGCCTCGCGCTGGGCCCAGGACCGGCGCGCGATCATCTGGTCGAGCAGGGCCCAGTTGGAGTACTTCTCCTGGCGCAGGAGCTGCAGGTCCACCGCCGGCGCGCCGTCGGGCGAGGGCGCCTTGGGGACTGCGCTGGCTCCGGTGTACTGGCTGAGGCGCCGCGCCAGGCCGTGCGCGCCGGAGACCAGCTTCGAGCCGGCCAGGACGGCCGTGGCCACGGCCCCGAAGCTCAGGATCGGAATGGCAAGGGTAGTCAGGTCCATCGTTCAGTCTCCCCAGACGGCCGGCAGGCTCGAGGGCGAGCGCGCCACGCGGCCCGGCTTCTCAGGTGCGCATGCGCGCGGAGAGCGAGGGCGCCCAGTTGGAGACGTGGTGCGGCGCGGCGAAGGCCGCCAGCCGGTCGCCCATGAAGATCTCCGGCGCGAGGGCGACGCCCATCGCCTCCAGCCGGTCGGAGAACTTCGGGCGCAGGCCGGTGGAGCGGATGGCGCCAATGACCTTGCCCCGCTCGTCCACGCCCTGCTGGTCAAAGACGAAGATGTCTTGCATCGTCACCACCTGCCCCTCCATGCCCGAGATCTCGGAGATCTGCGTCACGCGCCGCGACCCGTCCCGCAGGCGGGAGACCTGGACCACCAAGTGGATGGCGGACGCAATCTGCTCGCGGATGGCGCGGATGGGGAGCTCGAACCCCGCCATGAGCACCATGTTCTCGATGCGGGCGATGGCGTCGCGCGGGGAGTTGGCGTGCACGGTGGTGAGCGAGCCGTCGTGGCCGGTGTTCATCGCCTGCAGCATGTCGAAGGCCTCGCCCGAGCGGACCTCGCCGACGATGATCCGGTCGGGGCGCATGCGCAGGGCGTTGCGGACCAGGTCCCGTGTGGCCACCGCCCCCTTCCCTTCCACGTTCGGCGGGCGGGTCTCCAGGCGCACCACGTGCGGCTGGCGTAGCTGCAGCTCCGTCGGGTCCTCGATGGTCACCACCCGCTCCGTCTCCGGGATCCACCCTGAGAGCACGTTCAGGAGCGTCGTCTTGCCGGAGCCGGTACCGCCGGAGATCACGATGTTCAGGCGCGCGATGACGCAGGCCTGCAGGAGCTGCGCGATCTCCGGCGTGAGCGAGCCATAGGCGATCAGGTCCTGCACCTTGAGCGGATCGCGGGCGAACTTCCGGATGGTGATGGTCGGGCTGTCTACAGCCAGGGGCGGGATGATGCAGTTGACGCGCGAGCCATCCGGCAGGCGCGCGTCCACCATCGGCGATGACTCGTCGATCCGCCGGCCGATAGGGGCGACGATCTTCTCGATGATGCGCATGATGTGGTCGTGGTCACGGAAGGTCCGGTCGGAGAGGTGCAGCACGCCCCCCCGTTCGAAGTAGACCTGGTCCGGCCGGTTGACCATGACCTCGGTGATGGTTGGGTCCTCCAGCAGGGGCTCGATCGGGCCCAGGCCGAGCACCTCGTCAGCGATCTCATCGATCAGGCGCGCCCGCTCCTCGCGCGCTAGCGCCACCTCCTCCGCGGCCAGCAGGGTGCGAGCGGCGTCCTCCACGTGCTGGCGCAGCTCGCTCTTGTCGCGTCCGGCCAGCTTGGACACGTCCATCTGCTTGACCAGCTTGTCGTGGAGGCGGAAGCGGAGCTCCGCCAGCGTATCGGACGCGCGCGAGGTGTCGGTTAGTGATGGGGCGTCGGCGCCCGCGCCCCGCGGGTCCTTGGCGGTGCCTTCCAGCCGCTGCATCAGCATCGACATGGGTGAACCTGCTCCTTCACGCTCAACGAAGGCGATAGTCCGTTCCGAATGAGGGGTTCGAACCGGCGGGCGCGCGGCGAACGCTCGCCTACCGCCGGACCTCGCTCAGGGTGGTGGGGCCGACGTCCACGGGGGCGTGGTCCTCCACCGCGCGCAAGGCGAGGCGGATCTTGCCTTTCTCTTCCGCTAGGATCAGGCGTTGCGCCTCCTCCGGCGTCACGGCCAGGGTGAACGTGCGGGCGTTGGGGCGGGCCACGGCCTCCTGGCGCTGGGGATCGGCCTTATTGCCGCCGGTGACGCCTGCCAGGGCCCCCTGGGGCTCGGCGACGCCGCCCAGCGACTGCGCCACCGCCAGTACCTCGATGTTCTGCAGGACGATGGTCGCGGTATCCTGGGTCTGGGCCGAGCCCCCGCTGCCGCTGTTGGTGCTGAACAGCCCGATCACGTCCACGAAGTCGCCCGGATTGATCAGGCCACCGGCGGTGACCACTTCGTTCACGCTGACCGAGACGGCGCGCCGGCCCGGCGGGACGCGGAAGGCCAGGCCCGAGTCTTCTTTACGCAGGAAGAACTTGGTGCTCAGCACCTGCTCACCGGCGGCGATGGGCAGGTTGGTCACCTTGCCCGTCACCTGCTCGACGGCGGTGAAGGCCTTGGGATGGCGCGCGTCCGCCGCCACCTCCTTGACCTGCAGCATCTGGGGCGTGATCTGGGTGCGCACCGGAATGTCCGTCGCTGCCACAATGACGGGCACCAGCGCTGCCTGGCGCGCGCCCTGGCCGGCACGCTGCACGTAGTTCCAGGAGAGCAGCGCGGCGGCTAGGCCCAGCACCACGGCCACGAGGAGCGGCTTGCGCGCCCCTGAACTCTTGAGCTGGCCGAGCGGACTAGTGCCGGCGGCCTTACGCTGACCAACTAACTGCATCGTGCGGTACCCCTTCTAATGCCGTCAGCCCTGCCGGGCGCCGGTCGCCCTCGGGCGAACGGGCAGCCCTGCGGCGGCTGGCGGGAAACGGCGAGAGCGGCTAGAGCGAAATGATGGAGAATGGCAGCAGCGCGATGATCGCGCCGCCAGCGATAGCGGGGGCGTAGGGGATGGTGCCGGCCCTGGGACCGTTACCCCGCAGGGCCCAGAACCAGCCGTAGGCGACGTACCGCAGGGTAGATGTGACCCGACGCTCGCGCACCAGGTAATACAGGGCCAGCGCACCGCCAACAACGGCCCCGTAGAGCGCGACCAGGACTACAAAGTGCGGCCCCTTCAGCGCTCCGATGGCCAGCATCAGCTTCACGTCGCCAGCGCCCATCCCGCCCATGACGAACGGCACCAGCATGATCCCCAGGGCGGTGAGCCACCCCAGCGCGCTGGCGGAGAGGCCCGGCCACCCGCCGGCCACGGCATTGACCACCAGGCCGGTGGCCATGGCCGGATAGGTTAGCCGGTTCCGAATGCGGCGGGAGCGCAGGTCCGTGACCACGGCCACGGCCAGTATGGCCAGGAGCAATCCATCGATGAGCAGTGCGGGTACGTCGTTCATCGGTGCGTCGTTCATCGGTGCGTCGTTCATCGGTGCGTCGTGCGCGTGTGCGAGTGCAACGGCGAGTGTACGTCTGCAGGTGCGTCGGCTGCTGGCGAGCGTCCGGCCCCTGGGCGTCCTGCGGGCGTGAGCCGGCGCCAGTCGTGACGCACGCTCAACCGGGCAGGCTCAACCGGCCTGAGCGACGGCAGGGCGCCCGAGCTCCAGGAGCCCGCCGCGCCCTGCCGCAGCCTCCGCCTGGTCCGGCGCTGGCCCAGGACCGCGCCTGGCTGGCCAGACCGGCGCATCCCCTCCGTCAAACCGCCTACAACCGGGAGTTGACGTAGTTGAAGATGCTGTTGAGCTTGGTACCCAGGGCGGCGACCGTGACGACGATCGCGATGGCAATCAAGGAGACCAGAAGCGCGTACTCCACTGCATCTGCGCCCTGCTCCTCGCGTGCGAGGCGGAGCAACGTGTCCATCTAATACCTCATTAACTCGAAACTCTCGCCGGCATGACGGGCGCGGGTGACCGTACCGGCCGGTGCAGGGGAGGGCGGGCCGCTGACAGTGTCAGCCCGCCCCCGCTGCGGCACCGGCGCACCAAGCCGCCGCGGCCGGCCGCGAACAGAACAATGCCGTGCTTAGGAAGCCCGGAGCTGGGAGTTGACGTAGTTGAAGATGCTGTTGAGCTTGGTACCCAGGGCGCCCACCGTCACGATAATGGCGATGGCGATCAGGGACACCAGCAGGCCGTACTCGACGGCGTCTGCGCCCTCTTCCTCGACGACGAGCTTCTTGACGACTTCAAACGTAGCCATTGCGGTGTGACTTCCTTTCCAATCTGCCGGCAACCGCCGGCCAACAATTACGGAGTGATCGACTAGGTGATGCGTAATGCGTGATTACTTCGCGGTGCGGGGGCTCTCTGTGCGCTTCCGGCGGGTCGCTGCCTGCTGATTGTGCTCGCGGCCGAGCATGATCACGGCCCAGAGCGCAATCGCGGCCAGCGCCACCCCAAACACGTCACTGATGCGCGTAATCACCTCCCTTCCATCTCTTGGTGCTCGTGGTGCGTCGCCTGGTGGTTGGTCTCCGCCTGGCAACGCGCCGGCCCAGGCAAGCTCGCTCTCTCAGGCGATCCAGGCATCAGGGGCCGGTGTCACATGCCCAAACGCCATGCGCCGGCAAAAAGTGACGTACCGCGATCCGGCAGGCGGCGCGCCATCGTGGGTCGGCTTGCCATGGCCGGGCGGCTCAGCGTCGTCACGAGAATGAATGGGCCTGCCATGGCCGGGCGGCTCAGCGTCGTCACGAAGCGGTGGGCGCACGCGTTGGGAATGCCTGAAGTCCCACTCGCCGGAGCACCGCATCGATGCAGGCCGGTCTCAGCATGCCCCATCCGGTCTCCCGCCCGTCCCTCTGGGAGCGCCTCAGCCGCAGGAGCGGCGACGCCCTCGTCAGTGGGCTCGGCTGGCTCGTGCCGTCGCTGGCGCAGGTCATCTTCCTGGGCTGTCTCGGCGCTGCGCTCCGGGCGGGTGGCATGATGGTCAGCGGGGACGGCGACCCGTCACGCCACCTGGTCGTCGGCGAGTACATCCTGTCCACGCGAAGCATTCCGCGGCAGGACCTCTTCTCCCACACCCTGGCCGGGCAGCCGTTCGTCCCCTATGAATGGCTGGCCGAGGTGGCCAGCGCGGCCGGCTACCGGTTGGTGGGGCTGGCGGGGCCGGTGCTCCTGCACGGGTCCATCATCGGCCTGACGTTTGCCCTGCTGATGCGCCATCTGCAGCGGCGCGGACACCCGCTCCTGCTGGCGCTGGCGGTCACCGTCCTTGCGGCCATGGCGTCGTTCGTCCACTGGCTGGCGCGGCCCCATGTCTTCACCTTTCTGGGCACGGTCGTCTTCAGCAGCCTGCTGGATGACTGGTTCGCCGGGCGCCGCCACTCGCGGTGGCTGTGGGTCCTGCCGGCCACCATGCTGGTGTGGGCCAATGCCCACGGGGGATTTCTGATCGGCTTCATTCTCCTTGGCGCCTACGCCGGCGCCGACGCGCTCCGCTGCCTGGCCGGGGGGCGCGCCGCCGCTGCATCCGCGCGGCGCCGCCTCACCGTCCTGCTGCC
>DAOTTI010000220.1:0-16948 GCA_034437795.1 Chloroflexota bacterium
TGGCGCTGGAGGAGGGGCTGCGCTTTGCCATTCGGGAAGGGGGGCGCACCGTGGGCGCTGGCGTCATCACCAAGATCCTGGAGTAGGCGAACGGCCAGGGACGAACGGCAGCGACGACGCACGAAGGGCGCACCCACGGCCGCACGCCCGCCCGTCCGGCGGCGGCACGTCCTTCCATCCATCGAGAGGTAACCGGTGGCCAAACGAGAAGACCGCATCTTTATCCGGCTGGAGTGTTCGGAGTGCAAGCGTCCGAACTACACCACGTCTAAGAACCGCCGGAACGATCCGGATCGCCTGGAACTGCGGAAGTACTGCCCGTGGTGCCGGCAGCACCGCCTGCACCGCGAGACGAAGATCTCGGGTCAGGGCTGATGGCCGGAGGACCGCGCCGAAGGGTGCGCTCCGGCAGCCGCGGGCGCCGGCATCCGGCAGGAGGCTGCGGTCGCCGGAGCAGGGCGGGCTGAGAGCTGGACAAAGGGCATGGCAACGAGGAGACAGCGAGGTGGGCCGGCGCCCGCCGCCGGATCGAAGCTGCCGGAGGGCGGGCGCCTGGTCACGCCAGCGGTGTCCAAGCAGGTGGCGGAGCGGATGCGCGCCGCCATGGCGCCACCGGCGCGCCCCGTGCGCCGGCGCCTGTTCACCGAGCAGCTCAACGCCGAGTTCTTCCGCGAGGCCTGGGGCGAGCTGAAGAAGGTGCACTGGCCCACGTGGACCCAGGCGCGGAACCTCACGGCCCTGGTGATCGGTGTATCCCTGGTGGTTGGTATGATCCTGGGCGGGGTTGATTACGTCTTGAGCAAGATCTTCCAGTTCATCCTCGGCACGTGATCGCCGTCACGACGAGCTAGCTGGTACGACGGGGCAACCGTTCGTACGGCGCTGCCAGAGGGGCGGCGCGCGGTGCCCTGGACCTGAGCGCCAGAGCGACGAGAGACGAGAAGCCGTGGTAACGGAACAGGCAACAGCGCCGACTGAGACGCAGCGGGTCGCGGAGGAGCAGGAACTCCGGCGGCACCCCGATGCGAAGTGGTACGTGATCCACACGTACTCGGGGTACGAGAACAAGGTCAAGACCAATCTCGAGCACCGTATCCAGTCCATGG
Source organism: Chloroflexota bacterium (assembly GCA_034437795.1). Lineage (GTDB taxonomy): Bacteria > Chloroflexota > UBA11872 > UBA12225 > UBA12225 > DAOTTI01. Next base: position 1,107 of record DAOTTI010000220.1, read on the forward strand.
ATATGGCGGGGAAGATCTTCCGCGTGGTGGTGCCGACCGAGGAAGAGATCGAGATCAAGAACGGCCAGCGGCGCAGCGTGCAGAAGAAGATCTTTCCGGGCTACGTGCTGGTGGAGATGATCCTGGATGACGAGTCCTGGCACGTCGTCCGCAACACCCCCGGCGTGACTAGCTTCGTCGGCGCGGGGACGACGCCGACCCCCCTGCCGGATAGCGAAGTGCAGGCCATCCTCAGGCAGATGCGGGAGGAGAAGCCCCAGGTCCGCGTCACCTATCACAAGGGGGATCGGGTCAAGATCATCGACGGGCCGTTCGCCGAGTTCGTGGGCACGGTGGACACCGTCGACGAGGAGAAGACGAAGGTCCGCGTGCTCGTCTCCATGTTCGGCCGCGAGACGCCGGTGGAACTGGACTTCCTGCAGGTGGAGAAGGCCTAAGGCGCCGCCAGCCGGCGCGGTCGGCCGGCGTACGCGGACGGAACCCATGCGTATGGTGGCGTGCCCGAGCGGGCGCGCCTGGAGGCTCGCCAGCCGACCGGCACACTTGGACGGAACCCATGGCTAAGAAGATTCGCGCAGTGGTAAAAGTGCAGGCGCCGGCGGGGAAGGCCACCCCCGCCCCGCCGATCGGTCCTGCCCTGGGCCAGCACGGCATCAACATCATGGCGTTCGTGAAGGAGTTCAACGAACGCACGGCGGCCCAGGCCGGCATGATCATTCCGGCGGAGATCACTATCTATGAGGACCGCTCGTTCACCTTCGTCACCAAGACGCCGCCGGCGGCGGACCTCCTCAAGCGCGCGGCCGGCGTCGAGAAGGGTTCGGGCACGCCGGGCCGCCAGAACGTGGGGCAGGTCACACGGGAGAAGATTCGGGAGATCGCCCAGCTCAAGATGCAGGACCTCAACGCCAGCGATCTGGCCGCCGCCGAGCGTATGATTGAAGGGACGGCCCGAAGCATGGGGCTGGAGGTCGTCGGGTAGGAACGGCCCGCGCCAGCGCATGAGCGCGCACGGGGGACGCGTCCGGACCACGCTCCGGACCCAGGCTTGAGGGCCGCACCAGGGTCGCGCCGGCCCTCGCTTCGGCGGGGGCCGGCAGGGCCGCACGTAGGAGTTCGCCTCGCGCGAACGCATGCACTACGGAGAGAGCAGATGGCAAAGAAGAAGCACGGCAAGAAGTATCGGGAGGTCGCCAAGCTCGTCGACCCCGCGCGGGCATACCAGCCCGCAGAGGCGATTGCGCTGGCGAAGCAGACCGCCTTTACCAAGTTCGACGCCACGGTCGAGGCGCACATGCGCCTGGGCGTCGATCCCCGCCACGCCGACCAGCAGGTGCGTAGCACCGTGGTGCTACCGGCGGGGACGGGAAAGCAGGTGCGCGTCGTGGTCTTCGCCCAGGGCGACAAGGCGCGTGAGGCCCTGGCGGCGGGGGCCGACCGCGTGGGAGGGGAAGATCTGGCGCGCGATATCGAGGGCGGCTGGCTCGACTTCGACGTGGCGGTCGCCACCCCCGACATGATGGGGATCGTGAGCCGCCTGGGCCGTATCCTGGGCCCCCGCGGCCTGATGCCGAATGCCCGCGCCGGCACCGTCACCTTCGATCTGGCGCGGGTCCTGCGGGACATCAAGGCCGGTCGCGTCGAGTTCCGCACCGAGCGCAACGTCGGCCTGATCCACGTGCCGATCGGGAAGGTCTCCTTCAGCGACGAGCAGCTCCTGGAGAACCTGCGGGCGCTCGTGTCCGCGGTCCTGGCTGCCCGCCCGTCCGGCGCCAAGGGGACCTACGTCCGGGCCATCCACCTGTCCAACACCATGGGGCCGGGGATCAAGCTGGATGTCGGTTCAACCCTGGCGCTCGCAGCCTGACCGGTCGCGGCCGCCGTTTCACCTGGATCCGTCCTGAGCGGAGCCCTCGCCCTCGCTCCCAAAGGGAGAGGGAACCCGTTCCAACAGGGGCTCTCACTCTAACCCTCTCCCTGTTAGGAGCGAGAAACCTCTCACCATCCCTGACGGGTCCAGGCGAGCCGGTGTGCTACACTGTTCGGCGAGATCGAGACTGCTCTCAGCGCCGTAGACAGCGGGTCGCGTGAGTAATGGTCCGCTCCCAGCGGACCGCCCGCCGAGGCAAGGGAAGGATCGGGATGGCCAGGCGCGTGGCGCCGCCTCCCGGCCGGCAGCGACGCTGCCGTACGTCGTCGCCCTTGCGCACGCGGCGCAAGGGCGTTCTCTTTTCGGGTTCGGTAAGTCGGTAAGGAGGGAGCGGTGCCAACTCCGGAAAAGGAAGCCGCCGTTCGCGAGCTCACGGCCAAGCTGGAGCGGGCCAAGCTGGCGGTGGTCACCGATTATCGCGGCCTCACCGTCCGTGACCTGGCGGCGCTGCGCCGCCAGCTCCGGCAGCAGCAGGTTGATTACACCGTGGCCAAGAACACGCTGCTACGTATCGCCGCGCGGCACGCCGGCATCAATGGTGGCCTGGAGGCGCTGCTGCAGGGTCCAACGGCGGTGGCGTTCTGCTACGACGACATCGTCGCCCCCGCCAGGACGCTGGCGGACTTTGCGCGCACGTCGCGCATCCTGGCCGTGCGGGGCGGGATCCTGGACAAGAAGGTCGTCGACGCGGATGCCGTCACTCGCCTGGCCACCCTGCCCCCGGCGGAGCAGCTTCGCGCCGAGCTGGTCGGCGCCATCAGTGGACCGCTGGCGGCGCTGGCCGGCGTGCTCAACGGCGTCCTCCAGCAGCTAGTCGGGACGCTGGAGGCGCGCCACGAGCAGCTAGGCGGGGCGCCGGCGGCAGGGCAGGCGGCATAGACCTTCCCGCAGCGGGCGGGGCGTCTGCCCCCGCTTCCACGGTAGTCCACTACAACGACGAGACCCTAGAGCAGCTAGAGCAGTAGAGCAGCTAGAGCAGGAGCAAACGATGCCAAGCGAGAAGGTACAGGCCATTATCGAGCAGCTCAATAGCCTCACGGTGCTGGAGATCGCCGAGCTGTCCAAGGCGCTGCAGGAGGCCTGGGGCGTGAGCGCGGCCGTGGCCGCGGCGCCGGTCGCCACCGCCGCGGCCGGGGCGCCGGCTGGTCCCGCCGCGCCGCCGGTGGAGGAGCAGACCGAGTTCGCGGCCGTGCTCACGGAGGTGGGCCCCAACAAGATCCCCGTGATCAAGGTGGTGCGGGAGATTACGGGCCTGGGCCTCAAGGAGGCGAAGGACCTGGTCGAGGCGGCGCCCAAGCCGATCAAGGAGGGCGTCTCGCGCGAGGAGGCGGAGCAGATCCGCGCCAAGCTGGCCGAGGTCGGCGCCAAGGTCGAGATCAAGTAGCCATCCGCCACCGCTGCTCCCGCCCTGACGCGGAGACGGGGAACGAAGGCAACGGGGAGAGGTTCTCGCCCGCGGGGGCCGGGGCCACCTCTCGGACGCGGAGACAGGGAACGCCGGCAACGGGCATTAGTTGCCTCTCCCTTTGGGAGAGGGCTAGGGTGAGGGCTCAACCAGCCGGTAAGACCGGCTGCGCCCCCGGGCCTGTGCAAGCTGCCTTGGGCAACACCCTCTCCCCGTGGCCCTCGTCCCCCCTTTCCGTGTCGGAGCGGGGGCGGCGGGGCCAAGCCGCACGGTGGGGTGGGGCAGGGGTGCGGCGCGGCCCTGCCGAAGGGGGTGAGGTCCGTCCTCTTCCCGCTGCGGCGCGGCCCCGGCAGAAGGAGGTGAGGGCCGTTTTGGACCTAGTGCACCCCTGCGCTGGGCGCCCCCTTGCAGGGCAGGGGCCGGCGTGCTAAGATGTCGGTGCGTCACACTTCAATAGAAGGCTTGCTTAACCGGGGCTCGCCGGGCGGGGTTGCATGCGCCGCGCGGGCCGGCCGGTTCTTGGTTTTTGTGCTAGACTTTTTGCACGACGAGTGCGCGGTTGTATGAGCCAGCCCTGGCTCTCACCAGTCGTCCCAGCGCATACGCGACTTGCGCCTGCCGAGCGGCCGTGAGCTGTTCGGTGTTTTCTGTTTCTCCGTAATGCGATTTCGCGCAGGCGGTCTTCCTGTCCTCTGCTCTGGTGGCATTACGTCCCTAGTCGGTCGGTTTGGTCGGTCTCACTAAAGGAGTCGGAACTACATGGTGGCGGAACTCATCCAGAAGCCGGCTGCGCTCACCACGGGTCCCGTGGTGGGCATCACCAACACCTATCGCAATGGGCGGCTCTGGTTCGGCAAGACCCCCGAGCTGCTGCAGATGCCGAACCTGATCGAGGTGCAGCTCAAGTCGTTCGAATGGTTCGTCAAGGAGGGCTTGCGCGAGCTGTTCGAAGAGATCTCCCCCATCACCGACTTCACCGGCAAGAACCTGGAGCTGGAGCTCACCGTGGGCGACCAGCCCTTCGGCGAGCCCAAGTACAGCCAGGACGAGTGCCGCGACCGCGACATGACCTACGCGGCGCCCCTCTACTGCGAGGCGCGGCTGCTGAACAAGCAGACGGGGGAGATCAAGGAGAGCCGGATCTTCATGGGCGACTTCCCCATCATGACCGAGCACGGCACCTTCATCATCAACGGGGCCGAGCGGGTGGTGGTGAGCCAGCTGGTCCGCTCTCCGGGGGTCTACTTCACCGCCGAAGACGACCCGGCCACGGGCCGGCTCCTGTTCCAGGCCAAGCTGATCCCCAACCGCGGGGCCTGGCTGGAGTTCGAGACCAGCAACCGCGACATGCTCACGGTCAAGGTGGACCGCAAGCGCAAGATCCCCGTCACCACGCTGCTGCGGGCGATCAGCGCGGAGTACGGCAGCGATGAGGCGCTCTACGAGCTGTTCCGTGACGTGGATGACGACCCGGAGCACCGGTTTATCGAGTCCACCATCGGTACCGTCACGCGCCGCGACCCGGCGCACTCGCACCAGGAGGGGCTGGTGGAGATCTACCGGCGCCTACGCCCGGGCGACCCGGCCACGCCGGAGAACGCGCGGAGCCTGGTGCACGGCCTGTTCTTCAACCCGCGGCGCTACGACCTGGGCAAGGTGGGGCGCTACAAGGTGAACAAGCGCCTGAAGATCGTGGGGCGGACCGAGCGCACCCTCTCTCCCGATGACCTGGTGCGGATCGTCAAGCACCTGATCATCCTGAACAAGGAGCAGAGCCGACCCGACGACATCGACCACCTGGGCAACCGGCGGGTGCGCGCCGTGGGGGAGCTGATCCAGAACCAGTTCCGGATCGGGCTGCTGCGCATGGAGCGCGTGATCAAGGAGCGCATGACCATCCAGGACCCCGAATCCGCCACCCCCGCGGCCCTGGTCAACATCCGGCCGGTGGTGGCGGCGATGAAGGAGTTCTTCGGGGGGTCGCAGCTCAGCCAGTTCATGGACCAGACCAACCCCCTGGCGGAGCTGACCCACAAGCGCCGCCTCTCCGCGCTGGGGCCAGGCGGCCTCTCGCGAGAGCGGGCCGGCTTCGACGTGCGGGACGTCCACGAGAGCCACTACGGCCGCATCTGCCCCGTGGAGACGCCGGAGGGCCCCAACATCGGCCTGATCGGCTCGCTGGCGACCTACGGGCGGATCAACGAGTACGGCTTCATCGAGACCCCGTACCGCAAGGTGGCACGCACCGTGCGCGTCACCGAGCAGACCCCGCCGGAGGCGCTGGTGGGCCGGCTGCTGACCGGTCGCTCGCTGCAGGCGCTTCCCGCGCCGGGGGCGCCGGCCACCGGCACCGCCTTGGCGCGGCTGGAGGCCGGCCAGGTGATCACACGCGAGACGGCGGACGCCATCATCGCCCTGGCGAAGCAGACGGGGCCGGACGGCCTGGAGCTGCCCGTGCAGCCCTATCTCACCGACGAGGTGGTCTACCTGCCGGCCGATGAGGAGGAGAGCTTCGTCATCGCGCAGGCCAACACGCGCCTGGACGAGCACAATAACCTGGTCGAGGCGCGGATCGCCGCCCGCTTCCGGGGCGAGTTCCAGTCGGCCCCCGTGGAACGGGTGGACCTGATGGACGTGTCGCCGAAGCAGATCATGTCCGTGGCTGCGGCCCTGATCCCGTTCCTGGAGCATGACGACGCCAACCGCGCTTTGATGGGCGCCAACATGCAGCGCCAGGCGGTGCCCCTGCTCCAGCCGGAGGCGCCCCTGGTGGCGACGGGCGTGGAGGTGCAGGCGGCACGCGATTCGGGCCAGGTGATCCTGGCTGCGGCGGACGGCACGGTGGTCAGCGCCACGGCCACGGAGGTAGTGGTCCTGGGCGATGACGGCCAGGAGTACCGTTACAAGCTGCGCAAGTTCATGCGCTCCAACCAGGGGACCTGTATCAACCAGCGCCCCATCGTCGAAAAGGGGCAGCGGGTCACCGCCGGCCAGCCCCTGGCCGATAGTCTCTCCACCGACCACGGCGAGCTGGCCCTGGGCCAGAACGTGCTGTGCGCCTTCATGTTCTGGGAGGGCGGCAACTTCGAGGACGCCATCCTGATCAGCGAGCGCCTGGTGCAGGAGGACAAGTTCACCAGCATCCACATCGAGAAGTACGAGGTGGAGGCGCGAGACACCAAGCTGGGGCCGGAGGAGATCACCCGCGATATCCCCAATGTGGGCGAGGATGCGCTCAAGGACCTGGATGAGGACGGGATCGTCTACGTGGGGGCGGAGGTGCGCCCCGGCGACATCCTGGTAGGCAAGATCACGCCCAAGGGCGAGACGGAGCTGACCGCCGAGGAGCGCCTGCTGCGGGCCATCTTCGGCGAGAAGGCGCGCGAGGTCAAGGACACGTCCCTGCGCGTCCCCTCCGGTGAGTACGGCAAGGTGGTGGACGTGAAGAAGTTCTCGCGCGACGCGGGCGACGAGCTGCCGCCGGGCGTGAACCAGATGGTGCGCGTGCTGGTGGCGGTCAAGCGCAAGCTGACCGAAGGCGACAAGATGGCCGGCCGCCACGGGAACAAGGGCGTGATCGCCAAGGTGCTGCCGGTGGAGGACATGCCCTTCCTGGAGGACGGCACCCCCGTGGACATCATCCTCTCCCCGCTGGGCGCGCCGTCGCGGATGAACATCGGCACCATTCTGGAGACGCACCTGGGTTGGGCGGCGCAGGCCCTGGGTCTGAAGGTGGCCTCGCCGGTCTTCGACAGCGCCAGCGAGGTGGAGATCGAGGCGCTGCTGGAGCAGGCCGGCCTGCCCAAGACGGGCAAGGTCCGACTCTATGACGGCCGCACGGGCGAACCCTTCGAGCAGGAGGTCTGCGTCGGCTACATCTACATGCTCAAGCTGGCGCACCTGGTGGAGGACAAGATCCACGCGCGGTCGACGGGGCCGTACTCGCTGATCACGCAGCAGCCCCTGGGGGGCAAGGCGCAGTTCGGCGGGCAGCGCTTCGGCGAGATGGAGGTGTGGGCCCTCGAGGCCTACGGCGCGGCCAACATCCTGCAGGAGCTGCTCACGGTCAAGTCGGACGACATCGTGGGGCGGGTCAAGACCTACGAGGCCATCGTCAAGGGCGAGCCCATCCAGGAGCCGGGCGTGCCGGAGAGCTTCAAGGTGCTGGTCAAGGAGCTGCAGAGCCTGGCGCTGAACGTCGAGGTGCTCAACGAGAACGAGGAGCAGATCCAGTTCGTCGAGGACAGTTCGGCGGATACCCTGCCGGAGCTGGGCATCAATCTGGAAGGCTTGGAAGATCGGGAGTAGGATGCGCCGCTCCCCGTCACCCCTGGCCCTTGGCGCCGACAGACAGGGGGCGCGGGGGCGGCGACGGTATCGCGCCGTCTCCGTCGTACGCGCCGGCGGGAACGCGACAGGGGGGCCAGAAGTGAAGGGGCAGCCGGAGCAGGCGGTTTTGAGGACGAACGAGCATGCTAGAGGTAAACGACTTTAACGCCATCCGTATCTCCATCGCGTCGCCGGAGCAGATCCGTTCCTGGTCCTACGGCGAGGTGACCAAGCCGGAGACGATCAACTACCGCACGCTGAAGCCGGAGAAGGACGGCCTCTTCTGCGAGCGAATCTTCGGCCCAACCAAGGACTGGGAGTGCTACTGCGGCAAGTACAAGCGGGTCCGCTTCAAGGGGATCGTCTGCGACAAGTGCGGCGTGGAGGTGGCGCGCTCAAAGGTGCGTCGCGAGCGGATGGGGCACATCGAGCTGGCGTCGCCGGTCAGCCACATCTGGTACTTCAAGGGCACGCCCAGCCGGCTGGGGCTGCTGCTGGACATCTCGCCGCGCAATCTGGAGAAGATCCTCTACTTCGCCTCCTACATCGTCATCAGCGTGGACGAGGAGGCGCGGAAGCGCGCCCTGGAGGCGATCGGCGAGGAGGTGGCGCAGAAGGCCAGCGCCCTGGAGGCGACAACGGCCGAGCAGCAGGCCGCCATCGAGCAGCGGGTGGCCGAGGAGGAGGCGCGCCTGGAGGCGGAGAAGCAGGCACGTCTCGCGGCGCTCGCGGAGCGGGGCGGCGAGATCGAGGACGAGCAGAGCCAGATCGAGGCCGAGATCGAGCGCGAGAAGGAGCACATCCGGCAGCTGGCGAACGCCGAGATCGACGAGCTCGCGCGGAAGATGAACGAAGAGATCGAGGCCATCGAGGCGTCGCTGCAGGGGCGGCGGGAGCTGATCGAGAAGCTGGCCCCGATGCAGCTCATGACCGATACGCAGTATCGGGAGGCACTGGAGACCGCCGGCCCCATTTTCAAGGCCGGCATGGGCGCCGAGGCCATCCTGGAGATCATCCAGCAGATTGACCTTGACCAGCTGGCCGCGCAGCTCCGGCAGGACGTGCATTCGGCCTCCAGCCAGCGCCGGAAGAAGGCTATCAAGCGCCTGCGCGTCGTGGAGGCCTTCCGGCGCTCCGGTCAGAAGCCGGAGTGGATGATCCTGACCGTGCTGCCCGTGCTGCCGCCGGACCTGCGCCCGATGGTGCAGCTCGACGGCGGCCGCTTTGCCACCAGCGACCTGAATGACCTCTACCGCCGCGTGATCAACCGCAACAACCGGCTCAAGCGCCTGCTGGAGCTGGGCGCGCCGGAGATCATCATCCGGAACGAGAAGCGCATGCTCCAGGAGGCCGTCGACGCCCTGATCGATAACGGCCGGCGGGGGCGGGCCGTCTCCGGCTCGACCAACCACAAGCTGAAGAGCCTGTCCGACATGCTGCGGGGCAAGCAGGGCCGCTTCCGGCAGAACCTGCTGGGCAAGCGCGTGGACTACTCGGGCCGGTCGGTGATCGTGGTTGGCCCCGAGCTGAAGCTGCACCAGTGCGGCCTGCCCAAGAAGATGGCGCTGGAGCTGTTCAAGCCCTTCGTCATGCGCAAGCTGGTGGAGCACGGGCACGCGCCCAACATCAAGAGCGCCAAGCGGGTGGTGGAGCGGGCGCGCCCCGTGGTGTGGGACGTGCTGGAAGAGGTGATCAAAGGCCACCCCGTCCTGCTGAACCGTGCCCCGACGCTGCACCGGCTGGGCATCCAGGCCTTTGACCCGGTGCTGGTGGAGGGGAGCGCCATCCAGATCCACCCGCTGGTCTGCACCGCCTTCAACGCCGACTTCGACGGCGACCAGATGGCGGTGCACGTGCCACTCTCCCAGGAGGCGCAGCGGGAGGCGCGAGAGCTGATGCTGGCGACGCACAACCTGCTCTCGCCGGCAGACGGCGCGCCGATCGTCTCGCCGACCAAGGATATGGTGGTGGGCCTCTACTACCTGACGGTGGAGCGCCCCGGGGCCAAGGGCGAGGGTAAGGTCTTCGCCAGCTTTGATGAGGTGCGCCTGGCCCGCGAGATGAGCGAGATCGATCCCGAGCAGGGGGTCGACCTGCAGGCGCGCATCCGCGTGCAGCTGAACGAGCAGGACTTCCCGCTGGAGTACATCCGCTCCCTGGGCAAGCGCCCGGGCGAGCTGCTGGAGACGACCGTTGGTCGGGTCATCTTCAACGCGGCCTTGCCCCGCGAGCTGCGCTACTTCAACGAGACGCTGGACAAGGGCAAGGTCAAGAACGTGGTGGCCAAGTGCTTCTTCACCCTGGGGGAGGAAGGCACGGCCGAGGTCGTGGACCAGATCAAGTACCTGGGCTTCCACTACGCCACCGTGTCCGGCCTGACCATGGCCATCAGCGACATCATCATTCCCCAGAAGAAGGCCCGCGTCCTGGCCGAGACCGACCGCGAGATCGAGGAGATCGAGCGCCAGTACCGCCGCGGCTTGATCACCGAGCAGGAGCAGTACGACAAGAACGTGGAGGCCTGGAGCCACGCCATGTCGGAGATCGAGCAGGCGGTGCGGGAGGAGCTCGATCCCAATGGGCCGGTGTACATGATGGCCCAGTCCGGCGCGGCTAAGGGCGGCTTCCAGCAGATCCGCCAGATCGCCGGCATGCGGGGCTTGATGGCCGACCCGTCCGGCCGGATCATCGACCTGCCCATCCGCTCCAACTTCCGTGAGGGGCTGACCGTGCTGGAGTACTTCATCTCCACGCACGGGGCGCGCAAGGGCCTGGCCGATACGGCGCTCCGTACCGCCGACTCGGGCTATCTGACGCGCCGCCTGATCGACGTGGCGCAGGACGTGATCGTCCGCGACGAGGACTGCGGCACGACCCAGGGCATCACCATCCGGCGCCCCGACGAGCGCACGATGGGCATCAGCCTCACCAACCGCATCCTCGGCCGGCTGGCCGCGGAGGACATCGTCGATCCCGCCACCGGCGAGATCATCGTCCGCTTCAACGAGGAGATCGATGAGCGGGCGGTGGAGCGCATCGAGGCGCTCAAGCTGCCGGCGGTGCGGGTCCGTTCGCCCCTCACCTGCGAGGCGCGCTACGGCGTCTGCCAGCGGTGCTATGGCCGGAACCTGGCCACGGCCAGGCTGGTGGAGATCGGGGCCGCCGTCGGCATCATCGCGGCCCAGTCCATTGGCGAGCCGGGGACCCAGCTCACGATGCGTACCTTCCACACCGGCGGGGTGGCCGGCGAGGACATCACGCAGGGGCTCCCGCGGGTGGAAGAGCTGTTCGAGGCCCGTACGCCCAAGGGCATGGCCATCATCAGCTCCATCGAAGGGCGCGTGGAGATCGAGCAGGGCGAGCCGACGAAGGTCCGCGTGGTCTCCACCCAGGTCTTCACCGACGAGGTGGACCTGCCCCAGGGCTTCGAGCTGGTGGCCAACGTGGGCGACCAGGTGGCCGCCGGCCAGGTCATCGCGCGGCGCCGGCCCGAGCCGGGCACGCCGGAGAGCGAGGCGCCGGTCACCCAGGAGGCGCTGGCCCTGCTGCCGGAGGAGGATCGCATCGTGGCCCGCGCCAGCGGGACGCTGGTCGAGGAAGGCGGTAAGCTCCTGCTCCGCACCGAGGAGCAGGAGGACGTCGAGTACGTCGTCCCCGCCGCCGGCCGCCTGGTGGTCGAGAACGGCCAGTGGGTCAAGGCCGGCGAACGGCTGACGGAGGGCCCGATCAACCCGCAGGATATCCTGCAGGTGCTCGGCCGCGAGGCCGTCCAGGAGTACCTGGTGGACGAGGTGCAGCGTGTCTACCGCAGCCAGGGCGTGTCGATCAACGATAAGCACATCGAGGTGATCGTGCGCCAGATGCTGCGGAAGGTGCGCGTCGACACGCCGGGCGATACGGAGCTGCTCCCGGGCGAGATCGTGGACCGGTTCCATTACGAGGAGGTCAACGCCCGCGCCCTGGCCGAGGGCGGCGAGCCGGCCACGGCCCAGACGGTCCTGCTGGGCGTGACCAAGGCCTCGCTCTCGACGGAGAGCTTCCTGGCCGCGGCGTCGTTCCAGGAGACGACGCGGGTGCTGACCGAGGCCGCGGTCAACGGCGCGGTGGACCGGCTGCTGGGCCTGAAGGAGAACGAGATCATCGGCAAGCTGATCCCGGCCGGCACCGGCTGGCAGCAGCGACTGGAGCGGCAGCGCCAGGCGCAGCTGGCTGCCCAGGCCGCCGAGGAGGCCAGGGACGAGGAGGCTGCCCTCGAGGCCGCCGCCCGCACCCTGTTCGGCGCCCCGCCTGCGGCCCTGGCCGGCGCCGAGCCGGAAGGCGAGGGCACCGGCGACTGAGCGCCGGACCAGCCCGCCGGCGCGCCACACCGTTCTGGTCCTGACTGGGCCGGCCGTCATTGTGACGGCCGGCCCAGTCCTCTCTTTTGACGCCATCTGGGGCGTGCCGATATACTTGATCGTTGCGCCGTTGCGCCAGTAGCGGCAGGCTCTGGCGTGGAAACGGCGTGTTGTTACGTCTGACTTCACCCCGGTGGCCAGGGCTTGTCACGGCCCCCGCGGCCGTGCGCTCGCGGTGCCACCCCTCCAGAGGAGTCGCAGGTCCAGTGCCAACCATCAATCAGCTAATACGCAAGGGTCGGAAGCGGGCCAAGAAGAAGGTCAAGGCGCCAGCGCTCCACTTTTCGTTTAACGCCCTGCGCGGGCGGCTGGAGCGCCAGCGTCCGGCTCCCTTCAAGAAGGGCGTCTGTCTGCAGGTGAAGACGGTCAGCCCGAAGAAGCCCAACTCGGCCCTGCGCAAGGTGGCACGGGTGCGTCTCTCCAACGGGATCGAGGTCACGGCCTACATCCCGGGCGAGGGGCACAACCTGCAGGAGCACTCGGTGGTGCTCGTCCGCGGCGGGCGCGTGAAGGACCTGCCGGGCGTGCGCTACCACATCGTGCGGGGCAAGCTGGACGCGGCCGGGGTGAAGGATCGGAAGCAGGGACGCTCGAAGTACGGCGCGAAGGCGCCCAAGGAAGGCTGAGTTCACCGTTCAAGGTTCACCGTTCAAGGTTCAAGGTTGATGGGGCCCCTCACCGCGTGGGGCAGCCGCATGCTTTGAACCTGGAGCAGTAAGCTTGGATCGTTGCTGCAGAGACGGATATGTCGCGGAGAGGGCAAGCACCAAAGCGGCCGGTGGCGCCGGACATTCGCTTTGGCAATGAGAACGTCGCGCGGTTCATCAACAAGGTGATGACCCGCGGCAAGAAGGCGCTGGCCGAGCGCATCGTGTACCAGGCGCTGGACCTGTGCGAGCAGCGGGCCAAGCGGGACGCGCTGGAGATCTTCGAGACGGCGTTGCGCAACGCCACGCCGCAGCTCGAGGTCCGTCCTCGCCGCGTTGGTGGCGCCACCTATCAGGTGCCGATGGAGATCCGGCCGGAACGGCGCACGTCGCTCGCCATGCGCTGGCTGATCCAGTCCGCGCGCGCGCGTAGTGGCAAGAGCATGGTGGAGAAGCTGGCGGCGGAGCTGCTGGACACGGCCGGCGGCCAGAGCGCCACCATCCGGCGCCGCGACGAGACGCACCGCATGGCGGAGGCCAATCGAGCGTTCGCGCATTATCGCTGGTAACCGGTCGGCGGCCACGGCTCACCGCGGGGCGGGCCGGGTGCGTGGGGCGGGCGCCCAATGGGCGTTCGACCGCCGCCCGGCGCGCACGAGCGGGCCGGCGGTGGCGTCCGTGCCCGCCACGAGCGGCGGGGAAAGTATTCGAAAGTAGTTGTATGCCTCGTCTTTATAGTCTGGAACGAACGCGAAACATTGGAATTATTGCGCACATCGACGCCGGTAAGACCACGGTGACCGAGCGCATCCTCTTCTACACCGGCCGGACCCACCGGATGGGAGAGGTGCACGAGGGCGCGGCGACGATGGACTGGATGCCGCAGGAGCGCGAGCGCGGGATCACGATCACCGCGGCCGCGACGACGTGCTTCTGGCGCGACCACCGCATCAACATCATCGACACGCCCGGCCACGTGGACTTCACCGTGGAGGTGGAGCGCAGCCTGCGCGTGCTCGACGGGGGGGTCGTCGTCTTCGACGGCGTCTCGGGGGTGGAGCCCCAGTCGGAGACGGTCTGGCGCCAGGCCGACAAGTACCACGTGCCGCGCATCTGCTTCGTGAACAAGATGGACCGCACCGGCGCCGACTTCTGGGCCTGCGTGGAGCAGATCCAGCAGCGCCTGGGCGCGCGGCCGGCGGTGATCCAGCTACCGGTCGGGATCGAGAGCTCGTTCCGCGGCGTGGTGGACCTCTTCGAGCAGAAGGCGATCATCTACACCGACGATCTCGGGACCACCAGCCAGGCCACCGAGATCCCTGCCGACCTGGTGGAGGCCGCCCGCCTGCAGCGCGAGCGCCTGGTCGAGGCCATCGCCGAGACGGATGAGGAGCTGACGCTGAAGTACCTCGAGGGGGAGGAGCTGACCGTCGCCGACCTGAAGGCGGCCCTGCGCCGCGCCACGCTCTCCGGCAAGCTGGTGCCCGTGCTGTGCGGCGCCGCGCTGCGGAACAAGGGCGTGCAGCCCCTGCTCGACGCGGTGATCGACTACCTGCCGTCGCCCCTGGACGTGCCCCCCATCGTGGGGACGGTGCCGGGCACGAACCGCCAGGAGGAGCGTCGCGCCTCGGACGACGAGCCCTTCGCCGCCCTGGCCTTCAAGATCGTGGCGGATCCCTTCGCCGGCAAGCTCACCTACTTCCGCGTCTACTCCGGCGTGGCGCGGTCCGGCACCTACGTGCTGAACTCGACCAAGGGGCAGCGGGAGCGCCTGGGCCGGCTGGTGCGCATGCACGCCAACGAGCGGGAGGATGTGGACGAGGTCTACGCCGGCGAGATCGCCGCGGCCGTGGGCCTGAAGTCGACCACTACCGGTGACACCCTCTGCGCCGAGGACCGCCCCATCATCCTGGAGGCCATCCAGTTCCCCGAGCCGGTGATCAAGCAGGCGATTGAGCCGAAGACCAAGACCGACCAGGACAAGATGGCCATCGCCCTGCAGCGCCTGGCGGAGGAGGACCCCACCTTCCGCGCCGAGACCGACCGCGAGACCGGCCAGACGGTGATCGCCGGCATGGGCGAGCTGCACCTGGAAGTGATCGTGGATCGTATGCTGCGCGAGTTCCGCGTGGAGGCCAATATCGGCAAGCCCCAGGTGGCCTACAAGGAGACGATCACCAAGCGGGTGCAGTCGGAAGGGCGCTTCGTCCGCCAGACCGGCGGTCGGGGCCAGTACGGCCACGTCTGGCTGGACATCGAGCCGTTGCCCCGCGGCGCCGGCTTCGAGTTCGTGAACAAGATTGTGGGCGGGGTGATCCCCAAGGAGTACATCCCGGCCGTGGAAGAAGGGGTGCGGGGGGCCTTGCAGACCGGCGGCCGTGCCGGCTACCCCCTGACCGACCTCCGCGTCACGCTGTACGATGGGTCCTATCATGAGGTAGACTCTTCGGAGATGGCGTTCCAGATCGCCGGCTCCATGGCCCTCAAGGCCGGGGTGGAGAAGGCGGGGCCCATCCTGCTTGAGCCCATCATGCGGGTGGAGGTGGTGGTGCCCGAGCAGTTCGTGGGCGACGTCATTGGTGACCTGAATGCGAGACGCGGGCGCATCGAGGGGATCGAGACTCGGGCGAACGCGCAGGTGATCAAGGCTATGGTTCCTCTGGCCGAGATGTTCGGGTACATCGGCGCCCTGCGGTCGATGACCTCGGGACGTGGATCGTACTCGATGGAGTTCTCGCATTACGAACCGGTTTCCGCATCTGTGGCGGAGGAGGTGCTGGCGGCGAAGGCGGCTCGTCGCTGAGACGGTAGCGCCCGCCGGTCACCGCCCCGCCAGGGGTGGCAGTGATCAGCCGTGCCGGCCCGCTCGGTGGGCCCGCGGCCAGAACTAGGCCTCGCAGACCACGAGCCTGACCACAAGCAAATAGTCCGGCGCGAGCGACGGAACGCTGGCGCATGCGCGGCGCTGCCCCGTGACTGAGGGGCGGCGCGGCCGCCAGGTGCCGGCTCGGGCCGCGCCGGAGCAGAGCGAAGTCGCAGCATCAGACAGGAGCGAGACGATGGCGAAGCCGAAGTTTGCGCGCACGAAGCCGCACGTAAACGTGGGGACGATTGGGCACGTAGACCACGGGAAG
>DAOTTI010000221.1:0-7570 GCA_034437795.1 Chloroflexota bacterium
GCCCGTGCGGCTCTCCGACTTCGCCGGCCGGCCAGTGTGGATCAACGTCTGGGCCTCCTGGTGCGCCCCCTGCCGCGCCGAGATGCCAGACGTCACCGCCGTCTATCAGGAGGTCCAGGCCCGTGACGCCCGCGCCGGGGTCACGGACGGCCTGGTGCTCCTGGCGGTGAGCGTTGGCGAAGAGCCAGCCGACGTGCGCCGCTACCTGGCCACCACCGGCTATCGCGTCCCCGTGCTTATCGACCCCACGTTCGCCATCGCTGGCCGCTATCGCATTACCGGTCTGCCCACCCACTTCTTCATCGGCCGCGACGGCGCCATCAAGGACCTGGTCATCGGCAGCCTCAAGCCGAACGCCATGCGCGCCCGCCTGGCCGGCATCACGTCATAGCGCCAGCCTCAGGTTCGGCTCCACGTCCAGGTCCCACCCCGCCACCTGCCCAGCCTGCAGGCGAAAGTAGCCGGCCGAGGCGATCATTGCCGCGTTGTCCGTGCAGAGGTCGATGTCGGGGCAGAGCACAGGGACCCGCGCGCGGGCCAGCATCTCCTCCCGCAGGCGCTTGTTCGCCGCCACGCCCCCGGCCAGGGCAATCTGCCGCACCCCAAAGTCGTCGGCGGCCTGGAGCGTCTTGCCCACCAGGACGTCCACCACCGCCTGCTGGAAGGCCGCCGCCATCTGCGCCGTCGGCAGCGGGACCTCCTTGTCCGGAACGCGCCCCGCGCCGGCCGCCACCGCCGCCAGGCGAGATGGGTTGCCCACCGGCGCCAGCCCCCCGCCTTCCACCAGGCGCAGCATCGCCGTCTTTAGCCCGCTGAAGCTGAAATCATAGGTGCCGCGCAGCCACGGGCGGGGCAGCTTGTACGGCGATGGCGCCGGGCCCGCTCGCTCCGCCGCCCGCTGGATGGCCGGGCCCCCAGGAAAGCCCAGTCCCAGGATCCGCGCCACCTTATCGAACGCCTCACCGGCCGCGTCATCGCGGGTGCGCCCCAAGAGCCGGTAGCGCCCGTGGTCTTCCATCAGCACCAGCTCGGAATGGCCCCCCGAGATGATCAGACACAGCAGCGGAAACTGGGGCGCCCGCGGTTCGCGCCGCGCGCCGCGCCCCTGCCCCTCCCCCATCGCCGGCCGCCACTGCGCCGGCTTCACCAGCCAGTTGGCGTAGATGTGCCCCTCCAGATGGTTCACCCCCACCAGCGGCAGGCCCCGCGCCGCCGCCATCCCCTTGGCGGCGTTCACCCCCACCAGGAGCGAGCCCACCAGCCCCGGCCCGTGCGTCACCGCAATCGCGTCGATCTCGCCCCACGATGCGTCCGCCTCGCGGAAGGCCTTCTCCACCGCGGGGATGATCCCCAGCAGGTGCTGGCGCGACGCCAGCTCCGGCACCACGCCCCCAAAGCGCCGGTGCAGCTCCTCCTGAGAGAAGACGACGTTGCTGCGGATGAAGCGCCCGTCGTCGACGACCGCCGCCGCCGTCTCGTCGCAGCTCGTCTCAATCCCCAGGATCGTGGTCACAGCACGCTCGTCCATGAGATCCGCTCGGCCAGCTCAGCCCGCAATCGCGCATATCGCTCCCGAAACGCGGCGCTGGTCAGCTCCTCACTCCACATGATCACCGCGTCCTCATTGTTGTCCGTGTAGTACCGCGGCCGGATCCCTGCCTCGCGAAAGCCCAGCTTCTGATACAGGTTCCGCGCCACAGTATTGCTCACGCGCACCTCCAGCGTCACCCACCGCGCCCCCAGGCGCAGGGCAATCTCCTCCAGGCTCAGCATCAGCAGCAGCCCCAGTCCCCGCCCCCGAAACTCCGGCCGCACCGCCACCGACGTCACGTGCGCCTCGTCCACCATCAGCCATAGCCCCCCGTAGCCCACCAGCAGTCCCCGCTCGTCGGCCCCGCCGTGGCGCTCCGGCAACGGCAGCAGCGAGAAGGGAAAGGGCCGCCGCGCCTCCCGCCGCGGTGGCGCTGGCTCGCCGCGCCCCGGCTCGTACCGCAGCACGATGTACCTCGCCATGCGGTTCTGTTCCAGCTCCCGCTTGTACGAATTCGCCGGCCAGGTCATGCTAAACGATTCCCGCTCGATCTCGATCACCTCGGGAATGTCGCTGGCCTGCATCCATTCGATGCGGTACGGCAAGGCCCCCACCTCTCGTCCAGACCGGCACTCCACCGGATGTGTCCCTCATCTCGCGTGCATCAGCTCAGCGCCTGCCCCCATCTCGCGCACTTCCCCCTTCTGCTCAATGCTGGCCTGCATCCTACGCGCTCGTCCTCTGCTCAATTCTCACGGTTTTTCTATATTCTCATTGTGCCTACCCTGGCGCCCGTTGCGGCGCCCCTCCTGCTCCCCCGCCTGCTCCAGATGGCGCCAGGCCACGGCCCCGCTCCCCCTCCCGTTATGGGAGAGTGGGCCAGGGGACGAGGCCGTCTCCCCGTGTCCCCACGTCACCGTGTCCCCGCGTCGGGGCGGGGACGGGCGGCGGGGCCGCATCCCCTTACTCCCGCGGCCCGCGCCGCAGGTAGAGCGGCTGCAGCGCCGCGGCGTCGTCGGGGCCGCGCTCCGCAAACGACCACAGCCCCAGCTCCGCCAGATAGGCGGCCCGCCGCAGCGCCCCCGCCGGCGCGACCACCCTGGCCCGATCCGCACGCTCCAGGATCGCCTCCACCTCCGCGCGCTCCAGCTCCCCTGCCACGAGCGACCCCGTCCGCGCCTTCGCCAGGCGCTGTCCCAGCTCCTCCGGCGTCACCACCAGGTAGTCGCCCTCCCGCCGCAGTCTCCCCTGCCAGCGGCGATACTGTCCCGCATACAGCAGACCCCGCCCCGCGCTGGCCACCACCCACAGCCGCGCCGCCCCGTCCCGGTGCTGGTAGGCCACCGCATCCAGCGTTGGCACCCCGATCAAGGGCACCCCGAGCGCGCAGCACAGCCCCTTGGCCAGGCTCACCCCCACCCGCAGCCCCGTGAAGGAGCCGGGGCCGGTCGCCACCACGATCAGGGCCAGGTCGCGCGGCGCCAGCCCCGCCCGCTCCCACAGGCGCGCGGCCGCTGGCAGGATTTGCGCCGTCTGTAGCCCCCCGGCCAGCCACGTCTCCTCGCCCAGCACGCGGTCCCCCTGGTACAGCGCCACCCCCCCGATCTTCGTGGACGTGTCAATCGCCAGGACCGGCCCGGCAGCCATCCGCCCCTCGCTCCGCCAGAAGTCCGCCGGGCCGATCAGGCGCTCCGCGGTCGGCGCTCCCGCTCTCACCATCGCTCCATCCCTCCGCTCGCCATCGCTCCGTTCGTTCGCTCCCCGTTCCCAATTACAGCCCGAACGCCGCCCGCTTGAAGTCGGCCAGCAGGCGGGCGTACCGCTCCCCACGCGCCACCAGCCTGATCGCCCGCTTCGTCTCCGTCAGCGGGCGCAGCTCCACCGCCAGGTGCGACGCCGGCGCCAGCCCCGGGATGCGCTCCGCCCACTCGATGAGGGTCACCCCGTCGCCGTACAGGTACTCCTCCAGGCCCAGCGCCTCTGCCTCCGCCTCGCTCTGGATCCGGTACAGGTCCACGTGGTAGAAGGGCAGGCGCCCCTTGTAGTCGTGGATCAGGATGAACGACGGGCTGGTCACCGGATCGGTCACCCCCAGCCCGGCGGCGACCCCCTGCGCGAACACCGTCTTCCCCGCGCCAAGATTGCCGGTCACCAGCAGCACGTCGCCCGGCTCCAGGAGCGTCCCCAGACGCGCCCCCAGCCTGCGCGTCTGCTCCTCACTGTGGCTGATGATGTCCAGCTCGCCTGGCTGCGGCCGGCGCGCCATCACTGGCCCGGCCGGCGCGCGGGGCGCCGCCGCCCCGTGCCGCTCCGTCTCCAGCCGGTCGTCTCCGTCAGTCGTCATCGTGCGCTCCCTGCGTTGCAGTCGTCCGCTGGCCCTGCGACGGGCCCTTCCGGCGCCATTCCAGCCGCTCCTGCCGCGCCGGGCATCCCTGCCCTTCCAGATGCTCCTGGCAACTCTGGCCCTCCCGGCGCTCCTGATGCTTCCGGTGCGATCTCCGGCGTGGGGCGACCGGCCCGAAAGTGGTCCCACCCCCGTTCGCGCAGAGGCACCTCCCCTCCCTGCGCGTCCACCAGCCGCACGCGCCCGGCGTCGTCGTGCGCCTGGCCAATCACCGTCGCCTCCACTCCGTCCGCCCGTAATCGTTCCAACGCCCGTGCCATGGTCCGCGCTGGCGCGGTGAACAGGAGCTGGTAGTCCTCGCCCCCAGCTGCGGCCCAGGCCAGCGCGCGGTCGGGATACGCCGCCCGCACCGCCGGATCGATCGGGAGCAGATCGGCGCGCACGGTCGCACCAACGCCGCTTGCGCGGCAGAGCTTCTCCAGGTCGGCCAGCAGGCCGTCGGAGATGTCGATCGCGCTCCGCACCCCCACTGCCCGCAGCGCCCGGCCGGCCGCCAGCTGCGGCTGGGGCCGCCGGTGCGCCCGCGCCAGGGCATTGCTCACCGGCTCAGGTAGCGCGTCCCCCCGCTGCAGCATGAACAACCCCGCCGCCGCGGCTCCCAGCGTTCCCGTCACCGCCACCTCGTCGCCCGGGCGCGCCCCGCTCCGCCGCAGCAGGTCCGCTCCCTGCCGCCCCACCCCACGCCCGCTGCGGCCGCCGGCCTCTGGCGCTGGAAGCTCGCCGATCACCGCCACATTGAGCACGACGTCCGTGCGCACCTGCACCGTATCCCCGCCGGCGATGGTGCACCCCGTGGCCGCGGCCAGCTCACCCATCCCGATGTCGAGCTCGTGGACATCCTCCACCCGGATGTCGGCGCGCAGGCCGGCGCTGACCAGCGCCACCAGCGGGCTTGCGCCCATCGCGGCCAGGTCGCTCAGGTTCACCGCCAGCGCCTTCCACCCCAGGTCCCGCCAGCCGGTCAGCCCCAGCTCGAAGTGTACGTGCTCCACCAGCATGTCGGTGCTCGCCACCAACGTCGCCCGCGGCTGGCGCCAGGCCGCCGCGTCGTCGCCGATCGCGAGAATCAGCCGTTGATTGGTTGGGGGGCCGACGACCGCCGCGATGCGCTCGATCAGTGCCGGCTCACCAAGCTGGGCCAGGATCATGTCCAGACCGTAAGCTTACGGTCTCCACGCCTCCCCCTCACTCTCACCTGAACCACCAGCACCCCGGCGCCCAACGGCCGCTCCCAGAAGCTCATGCCCTACCGCGTCCTGGCCATCGCCCCCACGTCGTTCTTTGCCGACTACGGCTGCCACGTGCGCATCCTGGAAGAGGCGCGCGCCCTGGGCCGGCGCGGCCATCAGGTGACGATCTGCACCTACCACAACGGGCGCACCCCCCCGCCGGCCGCCGGCGTCCGCGTGGTGCGGATGCCCCGCGTCCCGTGGCACGCCGAGGCGCGCGTCGGGTCGCACTACCACAAGCTCTACTTTGACGCCCTGCTCGCCGCCACCTGCCTCGTACGCTCCCTGGGCCACGTAGACCTGATCCACGCCCATCTGCACGAGGGCGCCCTCATCGGCTACCTCGTCAGCCGCCTGCGCCGCGTGCCCCTGGTCTTCGATTACCAGGGCAGCCTGACCCGCGAGATGATCGACCACCAGTTCCTGCGGGAAGAGAGCCCCCTCTACCGGCCCCTGGCCTGGCTCGAGCAGCGCATCGAGCGCCTGCCCGACCTGATCGTGACCAGCTCGCAGCACGCGGCCCGCACCCTCGAGGCCCGCCGGCGCTGCCAGGGCCATTCCCCCCACCGCCCGCCAATCGCCGCCCTTGCCGACGCCGTCGATACCGACCGCTTCCAGCCCCTGGACGCGGCGGCCGTGCGCTCCCTGCGCCGGCAGCTGGCCATCCCACCGGACCACGACGTAGTCGGCTTCCTCGGTCTCCTGGCCGAGTATCAGGGCGTCGGCCACCTGCTCTACGCCGCCCGCCGCATCATCGAGCGACGTCCCAACACCCACTTCCTCATCATGGGCTACCCCGGCCTGGAGCGCTACCGCCGCCAGGCGTTCGACCTGCAAATCCTGGACAAGGTCACCTTCACCGGGCGCATCCCCTACCAGGACGCCCCTCGGTACCTCTCGCTGGTCGACGTCGCCGTCTCCGCCAAGCTCTCCCTCTCCGAAGCGAACGGCAAGCTGCTCAATTACATGGCCATGGGCCTGCCCACCGTCGCCTACGACACGCCGGTGGCGCGCGAGACCCTCGGCGACCTCGGCGTCTTCGCCCCCGCCGGCGACGTCGCCGCGCTGGCCGCCACCATTCACGACCTGCTCGATGACCAGGTCCGGCGACGCGACCTGGCCCCTGCACTGCGCCAGCGCGCCGAGCAGTGCTTCTCCTGGCACACCTTCGGCGAGCGCCTCGAGCGCCTCTATCACTCCCTCCGCCCAGGCAAGCGCCTGCACCCCCACCGCCAGCGCGGCGTCCCCTCCCCTTTTAGCCGAGGGCCAGCGTGACGGCCGTCCCCTCTCCCTTTGCGAGCGGGCTAGGCTAAGGCCTGTCCCGTCTCCCTTGGGCCGACGGCCAGCGTGACGGCCATCCCGTCTCCCTCTAGGAGAGGGTTAGGGTGAGGGCTCCGCCGCCGAACACGCCGGCCCCATCGCCATGCCCATTGCCACCACTCCAGGAACGCCAATAGCCACGGGCCCGCCAGGTCGCCTGCCGTTCGCGCCGGTGACGCCACGGCTCTCCTCCAGGGAGGCCAAGCGGCTTCCCTCCGAGTACACTGGCAGCACTGGCGGCACCCCTCCCCCGTTCTCTAGACTTCCCTCAGGGCCGGCATAGCGGGCGCCCCATTGCGCCGCGCCAGACCGGCTCCCCGGTCCCATCCCAGTCGTCGCGCCCCGTCCTGCCCAAAGCCTAGCCCGCCACACCCCCATTACGCATTACGCTTGACGTATTACGCATTACCTCCCCCATGCCCACCGCCACCGAAGCCCAGGTCCCCAAGCCCCTCACCTACACCCTGATGTACCACTTCCTGTGGTTCGTCATGTTCCTCCTCAGCGGGGCAAGCCTCGCCCTGCTCCTGCTCGCCTCCGGCTGGGGGGCCGGCCGCTCCTTGCTCGCCCCGCTCCCGCTCCTCGGCCTGGCCCTCATCGCAGGGCTCGGCGCGCTGGCCACCTACACCATCCGCGTGCAGCTACTGCTGGGCGAGGTCGACTGGGCCCAGGCCTTCCGCTGGTCCGAGGCCAGTAGCTGGGCCGTCATCGTCGTCGCCCCCCTCGTTTGGGGCGCCTGGGTGCTGCTCGAGCCGGCCGCGCAGCGCCTCTGGAACCACGGGCTGCCCTGGGCCGTTCCCGAGGCGATCGCCAGCGCCATGTTCAAGGTCGAGATCGTGGTCTGGTGGCTCTCCCACCTGCTCAGCATTCGCGGCCTCGCCCGTGGCCGGCGCAAGTACCTCGCGCCATCCCAGCCAGACGCAGGGGCCAGAGCCTCCTGACCTCTCTCCCGGCGCCGCGCGGATACAGCCCCCGCACATGCTCTCCACTCCCCATGGCCGCCGCCCCCGCTCCGCGTCGGAGCGGGGGCGGCGGGGCCCAGCCGCACGGTGGGGCGGCGTGGGGCAGGGGTGCGGCGCGGCCCCG
>DAOTTI010000222.1:0-6854 GCA_034437795.1 Chloroflexota bacterium
CGAAGGCGACGCAGTCCCAGAGCGCGACCAGCCCGCGCTGGCCGGTGGCGAGGTTGACGAAGAGCTGGGCCACCGGCGTCTGGCCGCTGGAGACGAGCTGGCTGTAGGGGCTGGTCTGCTGGAAGACGAAGCTCTTGCCGGTGCTGCGGGGCCCCAGCTCGACCGCGTCGAAGGTGCGCTCGACCTGCGGGATGAGACGCGCGAGATAGAGCAGCCTGCGGCGGTGGGTCCTGCGTTCCTGCTTGGCGTGCCGGTCGGCTTCGTCCACCGGCAGCGCCGCCGAAGCGCGCAGTAGATTAACCGTCGAACAGCGCGAGCTGACCCTCCGGCACCGGCTGGCGGCGCGGTTCGACGAACTTGTTCGGCGCCACGACCGGCTACGCCGTCCTGGATGACCGGATCGCCAGGACGCGGGCGAAGAAGGACTGCCTCCTGATGGTGCTGGCGCATCCCGAGATCCCGTTGCACAACAACCCGGCCGAGCTGGCGGCCCGGCAGCGCGTGCGCGAGCGGGACGTGAGCTTCGGGCCCTGGACAATGGAGGGCGCCAAGGCCCGGGATACCTTCCAAACCCTCGCCACCACCGCCGCCAAGCTCGGGGGTCAGCTTCTACGCCTACCTCCACGACCGGCTCACGCAGGCGAACTAGCTGCCAGGGCTTGATCAGGTGCTCACCGCCGAAGCGCAGCACCTCAATCTCGCGGCGTCGTGGGACACGTCCTGATCGATCCCCGGATTATTGAGGAGATGCCTCGATGGTGTCGTAGACCTCGTAGGCCCACCCGCCGCGGCTGGGCGCCGGGACGCGTCTTCTTGGTGCATTCGTAGCCGGCCAGCAGCGTCTCGAAGTAGAGGCCGGCGAACTCGGCGCCGCCGTCAATCACCACGGTCTGCGGCAAGCGCTGGTGCCGACGGACGCACTCGCGCAGGACCAGCATCGCGGCGTGATAGCTCGGCGGGTCGACGGCGAGGGCGACGGCGAGCAGCCGCCGGGAGTAGGCGTCGTATCCGTTCACGGGGTATGCTGAGGCTGCGCGGCAGGAGAGTGGCGCGTGGTGGTGAGCGTGGACGTCCCACGCGGGCCGGATGGCGCACCGCTCGTGCCGGAGGCGCTGTGGGCGCCGCTGGACCCGGCGGTGCAGGCCGTGCTGGTCGCGCTGGCGGGGCAGGCAGCGGCGTGGACGGCAGCGGTGCGTGACCTGCGCGCCCGGCTAGGACAGCACTCAGACACGGCGTCGCGCCCGCCGCCGAGTGATCCGCCCGGTGCACCATGGTGGCCGTCAGCGCCTCCCAGCGGGCGCCGCCCAGGCGGGCAACCCAGGCATGTGGCGCACCACCGCGCCGTGACGCCGCCTGGAGCGGATGGACGTGCTGGCGCACGCCGAGCAGGGAGCGACCTTCCTGCTCAACAGTCCGCACGGGCCCGATGAGGTGTGAGAGCATCTACCACGCGAGGTCCAGGCCCAGCTCATCGAGAAGCGCCTCCGCTTCTACGTCGTCGATGGCTACCAGGTGGCGCGCGAGACCGGCATGAGCCGGCGGATCAACACGGTGCTGCAGCGATGAGCTCCCCGTGAGCGCGTTCGAGGCCGGCGGCACCTTCCCCACCGGCACCGCGCAGTGGGAGAAGCGCAATCTGGCACTCCGGCTCCCCGTCTGGGACCCGGCGCTGTGCATCCAGTGCGGCAAGTGCGTGCTGGTGTGCCCGCACGCGGTGATCCGCGAGAAGGTATACCCGGCAGAGCGGCTGGCCGGAGCACCGGCGACGTTCAAATCGGCGCCGGCGCTGTGGCGCGAGTTCGCCGGCCAGCGCTACACGTTATAGGTCTCACCGGAAGATTGCACCGGCTGCGCGCTGTGCGTCGAAGCCTGCCCCGTCGTCGCCTGGGGGCGTTATTCGGCGCCATGCTCAGCCCCCACTTGACCTCTGGGCGCAGCGCATCCAGGCCGGTGTCGTCTGGCGCGGCTTCGAGCAGCAGTACCGACCGGCTGGGATCCTCTGTCAGATATCAGACGCGCCGCCAGGATCGTGCCTGCCCTGCCCGCCCCCACGATGATCGTGTCGTCCTGCTTCCCCATCGACCCGACCTTTGGCCGCTCCCAGAGTTCCAGAGATGCGCGCCCCGCGTGAAGGCGCGGGGAAGCGGGGCGCGGCCGCGCGGGGCGCCGTGGCGGCGGCTCAAGCCCCTGCTACTTCCGGCTCAGGAACTCGCTCGCCGCGCGGGCTGCGTCTTCCAGGGCGGCCAGCACTCCCTTTTCCAGCTTCATCGCCGCCGTCAGATGCTCCACGATGGCGTCGCGCGCCTCCGTGTACAAGGGGTGGTTGGGAACGGACCAGCCGTGCCCCACTGCGTCGTAGAAGGGCTTGATCAGCGGCTCCTGCACGTAAGGCGAGTTTGCCGCGGACTTGCGCGGCGGCACCGAGTTGGAGATGCTGTTGATCTCGTCGGCGTGCTTGGCCGCCGTCAGATAGAGCATCAGGTCCACCGCCGTGTCGGGGTGCTTCGGCCGGCTGAACGCCATCAGCCAGGTGCCGCCGAGGTAGGTCTTGCGCTCCTTCAGCCGCGGGATCGGCGCCACGCCCACCTGCCCGATCACCTCCGGTGAGCCGCGCCGGATGGCGTTCACCGGCCCGGCGGAGTCCCACTGGCTGGCCACGATGCCGGCGCCCAGCGCGCTCACGTTCTGCGGCGGCCGTGGCCGCTCGTAGGCGTCCACGCGGTCGCGGTTGAGCAGGTCCACCAGGAGTTGGAGCACCTGCCGGCCGGTGCCGCCAGTGAAGTTCGGCCGGATGTCCGGCGTGTAGGGTTCTTCGCCACTGGCCGAGTGTAGTGAGAGGAACAGGTCGTGCAGTGGCCACCCGCTCTTCGGCACGTCGAAGCCGGCCCGCTCCAGCGATGTCCCCTGCCATTTCGCCAGCCGTTTCGCCGCCTCGCGGAAGGCCTCCCACGTCTCGGGGAACCGTATGGGGTCTAGCCCGACGTCCTGGAAGAGGTCCTTCCGGTACACCATCGCCCGGACGTCTACGATGTACGGCAGCCCGTTGATCTTCCCTTGGTACTTCATTGCTTCGATCGTGGCGGGGAAGAAGTCGGCCAGCTCCTTCTGCACCGCCGCGTAGCCGCCAACGGTCAGCGCCGCGCCCTTGGCCGAGAAGTTCGGGATGCCAGTGCCGCCCACCGTGTACACGTCCGGCCCCGTCCCCGCGGCGAAGGCGGCGTTCAGCTTGTCGATGTAGTTCCCCACGAGGCCGACACGCTCGAACCTGGCGGGCGCCGCCATGGCGTTGAACTCGGCGATGCGCTTGTTTTCCACCTCCGTGTGCTCCGGCCCCGGCCAGCGGCTCCAGTACTCCATGGTCACCGCCGGCCGAGCCGCCGCGGTCGGCGGTGTGCCTGGACCGCCCGTACCGACGCCGGGGCCGCAGGCGGCGAGCGCCAGCGCGCTCGTGCCAGGCAGCCCCGCCAGCGTGGCGGCCACTATCCCTCGGCGCGTGGTCTGCGTGCTCATCGCGATATCCCCCTTTTCGTCGCAACTGCTTCAAAGAAGCAGCGAACCCCGGGATTGGCGCGGGCGCCGTCGCCACCCAGGCCGAACCGGCAGTCGAACGTCGGCTGCCGTGGCGGGCCTTGCCACCATCCCTGGCGTTGGCCGAAGAGCGAGAACCCCGGCGTGCGCGGCGTAGGCCACCTCCGCCAGGAACTCCGCCCGGCCGCGATGCGTGTCTTCCGTCTGCTGCGACAGCATTCCCTGCACGCGCCAGCATCGGGGCGGCGCCGCCTGCGGGATGTCGCGTCCCCAGCCCGGCCAGGGGCTGTGGAACGCGGGCGCCGGCACGTCATCTTCCTCGACGAAGCCCTGCCCCCAGCCGCCAACGACTGCCATGTTCATCAGGGGCTTGGTGGAGCCGGCCGCGCGGTAGCGCTCCAGCGCCTCCTGCGACGGGCCGTGCCAGTCGAACGGCAGCCGGTCCAGCTCCAGCCGCAGCGCGAGCGCGGCGTTCACGCCCAGGCGGATGCCGCCTCCGCCCACCAGCAGGTAGCTCGCGTCGAAGGTGGCCAGCCTCGCCAAGCCGTCCTCTGGCATCACCGTGCCAGTGCCCAGGTAACGCTGCCGGTTGTGCTGCGCCCCCTGCGTCCCCCTTGGAACGGTGGCGAAGGAAAGGCGCAGCCCCTTGCGCGCCGCCGCCGGCGCCTCCAGTCCGAAGTTGTCCCCCGGCACGAGGGCGGTTCGGTATTGGCTCACCGTTGTCTCCTCCGGAGCCTGCGCCCTCGCCTACCTGCCCCTATACCTGTCCCTAGCTCGTCCGCACCCGGTTCGCAGGTTCGCCGGCTCACCGCGCGGCGTCCGCCAGCTGCTCCAGGATCTCGCTCTCGGCGCCGCTCACCGCGCTTACGACGGCGGCGACGGCCTCCTGGGCATTCCGCCGGCGCAGGGCGGCCACGATGCGCTCGTGGCGCGCCAGCGACTTCTCGCTCCAGCCGGGCGTGTGGTGGCCGACACTGCGGGCGTGGAGCGCGCGCCGCCAGACGATGCCGGCCAGCTCCTCCAGCACCTCATTGGCGCAGGCGCGCCAGATGGTGGCGTGGAAGTCCCGGTCCGCATCGCGCACGCCCTGGAGGTCGCCGGCTCCTGCGGCGGCCCGCTGCCGCTCGACGATCGCGTCCAGCTGGGCCAGGCCCGCCTCGGTCATGCCGGCCACGGCCAGGCGCGCGATCTCGGCCTCCAGCACGCGCCGCGCTGCGAAAACCTGGCGGACGCTCTCGGCCGTAATGGGGCGGACGATGACGCCCTTGCGCGGGATGCGCACCGCCAGGTGGCGCCGCTCGAGCATCGCGAGCGCGTCACGCACCGGCACGCGCGAGACGCCGAACTCGGCCGCCAGGTCTAGCTGATGCAGGGGCGCGCCGGGCGGACGCTGCCCGGCCAGGATCTGCGCCTCAAGCTGGTCGGCAACGAAGAGCGCAATACTTGGCGGTAGCTGCATACGGCTCGGGGCCTCACCTCTGTATACCGTATGACACGGCAGCGGCGCCAGTGACCCGCCGCGATCGCATGACGCGGCAGGCGCACCAATGGCCCGCCGCGCCGGCAGGGCGGCGCGGCCGGAGCACGAGGCAAGGGGCTCATACCGCTTCGGCGTGATGCGGCCGTGAATGCTCAGGAGGGGCTTGGCGGCGGTCTACGGCCCTATCACCGCGAATTGGTGTAGCACGCTACTGAAGGATCAGTAGCCAGTCCTGGCCGTCTGGCGCGTCGAACGTGCCTGCTGGAGCCGTGGCTGACGTCGTGGGTGTGGGCCCGGGTACCGGGCGCCGGTGCGAGGGTCGACCCAGATCGGTCGCTGGGGAGCCGCTCACAGGCGTGAGAGGTCCAGCGACACGCGGCCACCACCCGGGGCATAGACGAGGGCGGTACGGCCGTCGGCGCTGCGCGCGGCTTTCACGGTGCGCAGGACGTCGTCCTCGCCCGGCTGCTCGAGAAGGAGGGCCTAGTGCAGGATCAGGCGACCGTTTTCGGAGTGGAGAGATGAGGTTCACCGGGGCAGTGGAAGACGGCGCAGACGCGCTCGGCCAGTTCGCGGGCGGGCAGCAGCCGGTTCGGCTCAACGACTTTGCGCTTGCCATGGACCCATTTGGGTTCGATGGGGTTCAACCACGGGCTCTTGATGGGGAGCAGGCAGGGGACGATGCGCACGCCTTGACGGATCTCGCGCACCCGCCGGTGGTGGGCACGGATCCAGTCCCGAACTGCTTTACTGAGGTGCCAGGAGGCATTGTCCCAGACCAGCAGCAGCGCCCGCTTGCCAGCAGTGGCGAGCTTGGCACAACTCCAGTCCAGGAACTGGGTGGTGACGCTGCTCACGGGGCGGCCATCGACGAAGCGCAGCCAGCTTTCCTCGTGCGGGTCCTGAGAGGGACCGCGGTCCCACCAGCGCAGGAGCAGGCCATAGCAGGCCAGCGCCTTGGGATCCGGGTCATCACGCGCGCCCGACTGTTCGACCAGCCGCAGTGGGTGGTCGGGCGTGGCCCAGGCATGCAGGGCGGGGTGGGCCAACCGGCTCCACCACCCCTCGTCTTCGAAGGCCAGCACCCACTCCGGGTGCGTCTGGGCCAGACGAATCCGGCGGGCGCGCGCTTTTTTCCGGCCGTACTCCGGATCAGGGCTGGTGATCCAGTCTTTGGCCCGCTGCCACCGCACGCCCAGGCGCACCAGCGTGGCGCGGATCGTCTCGCCGGTGACCCGCTCCGACGTCAGCCCCTGCTCAAAGCTGATGTCGGCGGCTAACTCGAGCGTCCACAGGCTGGTCGGCTTGCCAAACGTACGCGGACCCTGGTGCCGCAGCGCCTTCAGGGACCCGGCCTGTGCGGCTGGAAACGCCACGTGGATGGTGTGCGGGCGCGAACTGCGCCGCTGCAGGCTGTCGCGCCCCCGCGCCTCGCAGGCGTCGAGCACCGCATGCACGTTGCGTTCGGTGCGTCCCACCCGCTTGGCGAGCACCGGCACCGGCTCCCGCGCGGCGCTGCCCAGCACGAGCTGGCACCGCCGCAGCACGAACGCGTCGCGGCTGCGCAGGCCCGCCTCCAACGTGGCGCGCTCTTCAGGCGTTAGCGCACGAACAAAACGAGACGGTTTCACCCACAACACTACCACCCGCTCCGACCCACGTCCTCTGAGGGGGCACTAGGTGCTGCTGGTGACGGTGGAACGCGGACCGGGCAAGCTGCCGCTAGTGGCGCAATGGGGCGGCATCTCGCTCGCGCGAGGCACGCACGCAGTCCTCGACGACCAGCCCCCGCGCGTCTGGAACCCGCCTCCACGCGCTCGTGGGCCGCGCCGGAACGGCCGACCAG
>DAOTTI010000223.1:0-48158 GCA_034437795.1 Chloroflexota bacterium
ACCCAGCCGGCGGTGCAGTCCTTCGCCCAGGGGCTGGTGCAGTCGCTACGGGTGCAGAAGGTGCAGCCGGTCACGGTGGACCCCGCCGCTCTGCGCGCCATGCCGCTCCCCAGGGTGGAGACCGTGCTCCAGGCCGGCACCTATACCGGGCCGTCCCAGCCGTCCGTCCGCGCCGCCACCGTGGCCGAAGCGGCCAGGGCGACTGGCCTGGCGCTGCGCGGGCCGGCGCGGCTGCCGTCGTCGGTGAAGGGCGGGCCCCAGGTGTGGCTCTCTGAGCCGATCAGCTTCAGCTTTACCTACGACGGCGATAAGCTGGTCCAGCTGGCGCGAGAGATGGGGGTCAGTGACCAGGCCCTGCTGGCGCAGCTCAAGGCGCTGCATGGCGTGACGGTGCGGGGCGCCGTTCCAGCGGCCGCCTTGCTGCTCTATGGCGAGCCCTGGCCTGCCGGCGGGCCGGCGACACCGCCCAGCGGCGCCAGCGCGTCCAAGGGCAGGTCGGGCGAGGCGGCGGCAGGGCCGTTCCTGGGCATCATCCAGCTGAAGAGCCCGTCGCTGGACGTGCCGAAGGACGTGAACGTCGATCTGCTTCGTGAGCAGCTGCTGCGTTCCGGCGTCGTGCCACCGGCCGTGGCGGCCCAGCTACTGGCGATCCAGGACTGGAAGAGCACCCTGGTGGTGCCGGTGACGCGGGGCACGACCAGGCAGGTGCCGGTTGATGGCGTGAGCGCCACGCTGATCGTGGGCGAAGGGCCCCATCCGGTGCTGCTGTGGCAGCGGGACGGGGTACTGTACCTCATGGCCACGTCCGGCTCGGAGCAGGAGCTGCTGGACGCGGCGCGCTCCCTCGCGCCTGTTCGGTAAAGTCGGGGAAGCTGCCCGTGGCTCTCGCCGTTCACACCACCGGCCTGCGCAAGGAATACGGCCGTAAGGTGGCCGTGGCCAATCTCACGCTGGCCGTGCCGGCCGGTGAGGTGTTCGGGTTTCTGGGGCCCAACGGCGCGGGGAAGTCGACCACGGTCAAGATGCTGGTGGGCCTGGTGCGTCCCACCGCCGGCCACGGCACGCTGCTGGGCCGGCCACTGGGCGACACGGAGGCGCGGCGGCGGCTCGGCTTCCTGCCGGAGCAGTTCCGCTTTCACGAGTGGCTGCGGGCGGAGGAGTTCCTGGACTTCCACGCCTCGCTGTACGGCATCCCGCGGCGGGCCCGCGCCGCGCGCATCGCCGAGGCGCTGGCGATGGTGGGGCTGGAGGCGCGGGCCGGCGACCAGCTGCGCACCTTCTCCAAGGGTATGCTGCAGCGCATCGGCATCGCTCAGGCCTTGATCGCCGATCCGGAGCTGGTGATCCTCGACGAGCCGACGTCGGCGCTGGACCCCATTGGCCGGCGTGACGTGCGGGACCTGATCCGCCGGCTGCGGGAGCGCGGCACCACGGTCTTTCTGAACTCGCACCTGCTTTCTGAGGTGGAGATGGTGTGCGATCGCGTGGCCATCCTGGACCGCGGGATGGTCATCCGGCAGGGATCGCTAGCGGACCTGGTCGCCGGCACCCTGGAGGCCGAGCTGCGTCTGGCGGGCGCGGGGCCGGCGCTGCGGCAGGCGCTCGAGCGGCGCTGGCCGGTCATCTCGTGGCGCGCCGATGGGGTGGCCGGCGCGATCGGGGCGGAAGCGCCGGCCGGGCCGGGTGGTGACGGAGGGGGTGAGGCAAGCAGCGACGAAGGGTGGGCCGTGGCGCGCCTGGCGGTGCCGGATGAGTGCGACCTGGCGCAGGTCGCGGACACGGTGGTGCGCAGCGGGGCGCGGCTCTACGCCCTCGTCCCGCGCCGGCGCACGCTGGAGGACCTCTTTGTCCAGGTGGTGGAGACGCGGGAGGTGTGAGCGGCATGGGTGGCGCCGGTGTGGGCGGTACAGGCGGACGGTAAGGGGATGAATACGTTACGCATCGCCAAGCTGACGTTCCGCGAGGCCCTGCGGCGCAAGGCCCTGTATGGCGCGCTCGCGCTCACGGTGGCCTTCCTGGGTCTCTACGCCTGGGGGACGGCCGTGGCGATCGAGGAGATCAACCGCCTGTATGCCCCGGGCGGCCTGGCGCGGATCGTCAGGCAGGCGGGCGTCGATCTGCGCCCGATAGCCATCGGCGAGCTGCTGCTGGCGGGGCTGTTCGCCGTCTCGAACATCGCGGGGCTGCTGGCCATCTTCACCGCCGCCGGCACCATCGCCCAGGAGATCGAGCAGGGCACCTTGCACAGCATCGTGCCCAAGCCGGTAGCGCGCTGGCAGATTGTGGTCGGCAAGTGGCTCGGGGGCTCGGCGATGGTCGCCGCCTACCTGGTGCTGACGAGCCTGGCCACCGTGGCCATCGTGTACCAGCGTAGCGGCTATCTGCCGGCGCAGCTCCCCGCGGGGCTGCTGCTCTTTGCCCTGCGGGCCGTCCTGCTCTTCACGGTCACGCTGGTGGGGAGCGCGCTGGCGCCGGCCGTGGCCACGGGGATCGCCATGTTCATCGTGTACGTGGCGGCCAATGTCGCGGGGATGGTGGAGCAGATCGGGGTGGCGCTGAACATCGAGACCATGGTGCGGATCGGGGTGATCGCCAGCCTGGTGCTGCCCAGCGACGCGCTGTGGAAGATGGGGGCGTTCGCGGTGCAGCCGCCGAACCCGCTGCCGGCGCTTGGGCTCAAGATTACGCTGGGACCGTTCGGCGTGGTGGACCCGCCGAGCATCTGGATGGGGGCCTACGCTGTGGCCTACCTACTCCTGGCGCTGGGCGCGGCCATCGCCATCTTCTCGCGGCGGGACCTGTAGCCCTCTCCCGCAGGGAGCGAGAACTAAGGAGTCGTCGCCGCCCGCTGCGCGGGCTCCCGCTCTCCCACAGGGGGAAGGAGGCGTGGCAGGCGCTCTCCACCAAGGCGCAGAACCCTGGCCCTCTCCCATGCTGAGAGGGAACTCTAGGCTGCAGGCTGCCGCATCCCCGTGTCCCCGCGTCGGGGCGGGGGCATAGGGGGAAGGGACGCTCACTCGTGGGCCGAGTGCTCGCCTTCTTCGTAGTACTCGATGTCGGTGGTCGTTTCTTCGCTCTCGACCTCGCCTTCGATCCCTTCCTCTTCCTCCTCGAACTCTTCGGGGTAGAGCTCCTCCAGCTCGAGACGCAGGGCGCGGTCATGGGCCCGCAGCTCGGGCGGCAGGGGCGCCCCCTTCGACGGGAAGGAGACGCGGCCCTGGTTCTGCGGGGCCTGAAAGATCTCACGCACGAGGACGCGGATCTGCCGATCGGTGACGCTAGTGACGCCGGCGACGTACCGGTTGCCGCTGTTCATCAGTTCGATCAGGCGCAGGGCGGCCCTGGCGGGAATGTTGCCCAGGACCTCGCCGCGCTTGTTCTCGACGCGCAGCGTGTTGCCGTCGATCTTGAGGTACACCTGGTCGCCGGCAGCCATGTGGGCGAGGGTGGCGGGTGGCGCCGGCGATTCCAGCTCAAAGATGGCCGTCTTGCCGGTTTCCTCGATCAGCAGGCGTGGATCGAGCTTGTCGCGCGCTTCCTCGGCGGGGACGGCGGCCGCCTCCACCAGGAGCGACAGGCGCTTGACCTGCTTCTGCGCGATCATGTTGTTGGGGTCGCGCTTGAGTGCCTCGCTGTAGGCGTCGAGCGCCTCGGCGTAGCGGCCCAGCTCGGAGAGGGCCTTCCCCAGGCGGTTCCAGGCGTCGGCCTCGTCAGGCGCGAGCTCAATGATCTGGCGGTTGACCTCCACCGCCTCTTGCCACTGGTTCTGCATGGCCAGCTTGACTGCCTGCTCGGTGAGCTGGCGCTTCTGTCGCGTGCGCTCCGCGGGGCTGGCAAGAAAGGTGACCAATTCCCTACCTCTTCGATGCGGAAGCTAGTCGATGCTCTAGTGCAAGAAGTGTACCAGCATAACAAGGGCGGGCGGCCTGGGTCCCCGCCCCTGGCCCCGCTCCGATGCGGGGACGCGGAGAGGCGCAGACGCGGAGAGGCGGAGACGCGGGAGGGCAGCCCTCACCCCCTTTGGTCGCGTCCGCGCCGGGAGGGAGGAGGGACCTCACCCCCTAGCCCCATCTCCGACGCGGAGAGGGGGAACGCGGGCCCCGGCCGTGGGGCTTGGCCCCACCGTCCCATCTCCGACGCGGAGACGGGAACGCGGGCCCCGGCCGTGGGGAGAGGATCAGACCCGATCTGGACCTGTTGCGTGCGCCCGCGCAGGGAGGGAAGCGGCGCCCGGCCTATTGCCATGCGGAGCCCTCACCCTACCCCGCTCCGAGAGGGAGAGGGATTTTGGGCCAAGCCCTAGCCGTCTCTCATAGGGAGAGGGCATTTGGGGCCAAGCCCTAACGCTACCCCTCTCGCAAGGGGAGACGGGACTGCTTGGCCGGCGGTGGGTCATCGAGGATAGGGCAGGAAGGGAGGGCAGCGGGCGTGGGTGCTGCGGTGGGAGGCGTGGCTCAGGCGAGCACCGGCAGCAGGCGCTTGGGCCTGGGTGCCGGCGCGGGGGTGAGCAGCTCCCCTTCCAGGTACCAGGGCGTGGTCCTGGTGATGAGCACGTCCACCAGCCGGCCGGTGGGGTCGTACGGGGCATCGAAGAAGACGAGCTTGTTTGTGCGCGTCCGGCCGCCCCAGCGGCGCAGCTCTGCCGCGCCCCCCTCTGGGCTGATGGAGGCCACGCCTGCCTCGCCCAGGGTGGTGTTCGGGCCGCCCGGCCGGCGGTCGCCATCGGCGCCAGCAGAGGCGGAGCCGGCCCCCTTGCCTCGCTCGGAAGGGCCTTCGACCAGCACCTCCACGATCGCGCCCTGGAGCTGGGCGTTGATCTCCGCAGCGATGCTGGCCTGGAGCCGCTCCACCTCGTGCAGGCGGCGCTTCTTCTCTTCCTTGGGCACGTCGTCCGGCCAGATGCGCTCGGAGGGCGTGCCTCGTCGGGGCGAGTAGGCGGCCACGTGGACCACGTCGAAGCGGCAGTAGCGGAGCATGTCCAGCGTGCGCTGGAACTGCTCTTCCGTCTCGCCACAGAAGCCGACGATCACGTCCGTGGAGAGGCTCACGCCTGGGATCCGCCCCTTGATCCGATCGATCAGGTCGCGATACTGGGCGGCCTTGTAGCGGCGGGCCATCCGCTTCAGCACCGTGTCGTCGCCGGCCTGGAAGGGGAGGTTGATGTGCTCGCAGACCTTGGGGAGATCGGCCACGGCGTCGATCAGGTCGGGCGTCATGTGATTGGGGTGCGAGGTGAGAAAGCGAATACGCTCCAGTCCCGGCAGGTCGTGGATCTGGTAGAGGAGGTCGGACAGGCGGACCGGCGGATCGAGGTCCTCGCCGTAGGCGTCGACCGTCTGGCCAAGCAGGACCAGCTCTTTGGCCCCTTCGGCCAAGAGCCACTTGCACTCCTCCACGATCTCGCGAGGCGTCCGCGAGGCCTGCGGGCCGCGCGTGTACGGGACGATGCAGAACGTGCAGCGGTAGTTGCAGCCGTAGATCACCGGCACGTAGCGGGAGACGGCGCGCGAGACCTGCTCCGTACGGATGGCGCTCCCCGCGCCGAGCTTGTCCGGGTGGAGATCGCCGTAGTCGGGCGCGTCCATCAGCCCCCGCTCGGCCAGGTACTCGAGAAGCTCCTCCGGCCGGCGGGGATTGACGTACAGGTCGACCATGGGCGCGCGCTTCAGGAAGGCCTCGACGTTGCCGTCGGTGACGCAGCCCGTGACGCCGATGATCAGGTCGGGACGCGCCTTCTTCAAGAGATTGAGCTGGCCGAGCTCGCCCCACAGGCGGTCCTCCGCGTGCTGGCGGACGGTACAGCTGGCGAGTAGGACCAGGTCCGCGTCTCGCGCCGAGCCGACCGGCCGGTGGCCGTGCTCGTTGAGCACGCGGGCGATGCGCTCGGTATCAGCCACGTTCATCTGGCAGCCGATGATCCAGACGTAGTAGTTCATGGCGCTGCGCGTTCAGTACTTGGATGCTGACAGTGCTGAGTGCTCGGTCCCTGGTACGGCGTGCGGAGCGCTGGCGGCCGGCAGTCCCTGCCGGTACGCTGGCGTGAGGCTCCAGTACCAAGTCTCTCATACCGGCGGGTCGGGCGGCAGCGTTCTGGGCCGGGGAGGAGTAGCGAGTAGCGAGTGGTGAGCCCTCACCGCCGCCCGCTGCGCGGGCCCCCGCTCTCCCACAGGGAGAAGGGACATCATGGCGCGCCATCCGTTGACCCTTGTGCTCCTGTTGCTTCTCTTGCGCTCCTGTGTTGCTGCGCTCCTGTGTCTCTGTGTTGCTGCGCCGCTGGTGCGGGCGCTGGGGCGTGCGTGGCATGAGCGCGAAACGACGTCGAGTGCGGCGCCATGCTGCCTCCGCTACGGGCGCCGGCGACGTCAGACGCGGATAAAGCGGGCGGCGTTGAGCACGAAGATCGTGGCCCGCTTCTGGTTGGGGTCCTCCGGCGGCGGGCGCCCCTCGACCGTGGCGCGGATGACGTCGATGGCTTGCTCGACGCGCTCGTCCTCGGTGCCGAGCAAGAGAGTGGCGTTGCCCTTGCGCAGGAAGCCGCCGACGGTGCTGATGCGGGTCGGGCCTGGATACCCGGCGGCAACCAGGGAATCGATGACTTTGTTGGCGTCCTGGTCGGCCACAATGGCCAGGATCAGCTTCATGAACAGGATTGTACCCCTTGACCCTTCCTGCCCTCCCTGCCCGCTTCGATGCGGAGACGTGGGGATGCGGGGAGGACAGCCCTCACCCCCTTCGGCCGGGGCCGCGCCGCACCCCTGCCCTACTCGCCTCCACCGTGCGGCTTGGCCCCGCCGCCCCCGCTCCCGCGTGCGGGAGTGGGGGAACAAATGTTCGCGCTATACTTAGCTATTGGCCGGCAGTGTCGACCGGCCTTTTTGCGTTGGTTCCCCCGGAATGGCGTTGCTTCCCCCCGTGAGAGGAGGGTGTCGTGCCCGAGTTCAAGCTGGTGTCGGAGTTCAAGCCGGCGGGCGATCAGCCCCAGGCCATCGCCAAGCTGGTAGAAGGGCTGCGGGTGGGGATGCGGGCGCAGACGCTGCTGGGCGCCACCGGCACCGGCAAGACCTACACCATGGCCGCCGTGATCGAGCAGATGCAGCGGCCCACCCTGGTGCTGGCGCCGAATAAGACGCTGGCGGCCCAGCTCTACGGCGAGTTTCGCGAGTTCTTCCCGCACAATGCGGTGGAGTACTTCGTCTCCTACTACGACTACTACCAGCCGGAGGCCTACATCCCCCGCACGGACACGTACATCGAGAAGGACAGCTCCATCAACGACGAGATCGAGAAGCTGCGCCTGTCTACCACGCGCTCGCTGTTCGAGCGCCGTGACGTGCTCGTCGTCGCCTCCATCTCCTGCATCTACGGCATCGGCTCGCCGGAGGACTACGGCGCGGTGGTGGTCCACATCAAGCGGGGCGAGGTGCGCCGGCGCGACCGCCTGCTGCGGCACCTGAATGACATCCAGTACGAGCGCAACGATTACAACTTCGGCCGTGGCAAGTACCGCGTGCGGGGGGAGGTGCTGGAGATCTTCCCTGCCTACGAAGATGTGGCGGTCAGGGTCGAGTTCTTTGGCGATGAGGTGGAGCGCATCGTCCGCATTGACCCGCTGACCGGCGAGGTGCTGGCCGCGCTGGATAGCGTGGACATCTATCCGGCACGGCACTTCGTCACGCCCGCCGAGAAGCTGGAGCGGGCGCTGGGCACGATCCGTGAGGAGCTGCGCGAGCGCCTGGCCTGGCTGGAGCAGCAGGGGCGCCTGCTGGAGGCGCAGCGTCTGCGCCAGCGCACCGAGTTCGACCTGGAGATGCTCCAGGAGACGGGGGTCTGCCTGGGGATCGAGAACTATTCGCGCCACCTGTCGGGGCGCGCGCCGGGCGAGCCGCCCTGGACCCTGCTGGACTACATGCCGGACGACTATCTCCTGTTCATCGATGAGTCGCACGTGGCCGTGCCGCAGGCGCGGGGCATGTACCACGGCGACCGGTCCCGCAAGGAGACGCTGGTCGAGTACGGCTTCCGGCTTCCCAGCGCCCTGGATAACCGGCCGCTGACGTTCGACGAGTTCGTGGCGCGCATCAACCAGGTGGTGTTCGTCTCGGCCACGCCGGGGCCGTACGAGCTGGAGCACAGCGCGCAGGTGGTGGAACAGCTGATCCGGCCCACCGGCCTGCTCGATCCGGTGGTGGAGGTGCGGCCGACCCAGGGGCAGATCGACGACCTGCTGGCGGAGATCCGCGCGCGGGTGGAGCGGGGGGAACGGGCGCTGGTGACCACGCTCACCAAGCGGATGGCGGAGGACCTGGCCGACTACCTGGCGGAGATGGGCATCAAGGTCCACTACCTGCACTCGGAGATCGAGACGCTGGAGCGGGTGGAGATCCTGCGCGACCTGCGCCTGGGGGTCTACGACGTGGTCGTAGGCATCAACCTGCTGCGCGAAGGGCTGGACCTGCCGGAGGTGTCGCTGGTCGCCATCCTGGACGCCGATAAGGAGGGGTATCTGCGTTCGTCCACCTCGCTGATCCAGACCATCGGCCGCGCCGCCCGCCACGTGGACGGCCGCGTGATCATGTACGCCGACACGGTTACGGAGTCGATGCGTGTGGCCATCGATGAGACGGCGCGCCGGCGGCGGATCCAGGAGGCGCACAATATCCAGCACGGGATCACGCCGGCGGGGATCCGCAAGGCCATCCGTGATCTGGGTGAGCGGCTGAGGCAGGTGGCGGAGAGCCGTGCTGGCTACGACGCCGGCCGGCCCATCCCCAAGGAGGACGTGGCCCGCCTGATTAAGGACCTGGAGCGGCAGATGAAGGAGGCGGCCAGGGCCATGGAGTTCGAGCAGGCGGCCCTGTTGCGTGACCAGATCTTCGAGCTGCGCGCGACCCTGGCCGACGCCGAAGACCCGGACATGGACCGCTACCTGGCCGCGCCGGGCGCGTCGCCGCCGCGCCGGGCCGATGGGCGCCTGCCACCGGGCGACACGTCCACCCTGCTGGCGGAGGAGGCGGCGGCGCGGGCGGCGCGGAGCCCGGCGCGCTACGGCGGCGGAGGGCGGCGGCGCCGGTAGACCTTCCCTCCCGCTATCCTCAGAGCCGAACTGTCACTCGCACGGACCATGGCCGATGCCCCAGGATAAGATCGTCGTACATGGGGCGCGGGAGCACAACCTCAAGAACATTGACGTTGAGATCCCGCGCGACCGGCTGGTGGTCATCACCGGCATCTCCGGCTCCGGCAAGTCCACCCTGGCCTTCGACACCATCTTTGCCGAAGGGCAGCGCCGCTACGTGGAGAGCCTGTCGGCCTACGCCCGCCAGTTCCTCGGCCAGCTCGAGAAGCCGGACGTCGACTACATCGACGGGCTGTCGCCGGCCATCTCCATCGACCAGAAGGGCGTCAGCCGCAACCCGCGGTCCACGGTGGGGACGGTCACGGAGATCTACGATTACCTGCGCCTGCTCTTTGCGCGGATCGGGGTCCCGCACTGCCCCAACTGCGGCCGGCGCGTGGCGGCGCAGACGGTGAGCCAGATGGTGGACAGCATCAGAGAGCTGCCGGAAGGCACGCGCTTCATGGTGCTGGCGCCGGTAGTGCGCGGGCGCAAGGGGGAATACCGGCACGTCTTCGAAGACGCCCGCAAGGCGGGGTACGTGCGGGCGCGGGTGGACGGCACCGTGTACCCGCTGGAGGAGGCGCCGGAGCTGGACAAGTACAAGAGCCACGACATCGAGATCGTGGTGGACCGGCTCGTGGCCGGCCCCGACCTGGGGAACCGCCTGGCCGATTCGCTGGAGACGGCCCTCAAGCTGGGCGGGGGCCTGGTTCTGGTCAACCTGGTGGACCGGAACGAGGACCTGCTGTTCAGCGAGCAGTTCGCCTGCCCCGTCTGCAACATCTCGATCGAGAAGATCGAGCCCCGCACCTTCTCCTTCAACAGCCCGCACGGGGCCTGCCCCGCCTGCACGGGGCTGGGGACCACGCTGGAGATCGATCCGGACCTGGTCATCCCCAATAAGCACCTCTCCATCGAGGAGGGGGCAATCGCCCCGTGGCCGGTGGCGCGCGATGGCTATTACGCGGGGATCCTGGAGTCCGTGGCCAGGGCCTACGGCTTCTCGCTCACCGAGCCGGTGGAGCGCCTGACGCCTGAGCAGCTGCAGGTCTTGCTCTACGGCAGCGGGCGGGAGCGCATCCCGATCCGCTTCCAGAGCAAGAAGCGCGGGCGCACCGCCGAGTACCGCACGGTGTTCGAGGGGGTCATCCCCAACCTGATGCGCCGGTACCAGGAGACGGCCTCGCCCCAGGTGAAGGAGGAGATCGAGCGGTACATGATGAACCGGCCCTGCCCCACCTGCCGCGGGGCGCGCCTGAAGCCGGCCAGCCTGGCGGTGACGATCGCCGGCCACAACATCTGGCAGGTGACGCGGTTCAGCGTCACCCGCGCGCTGGAGTTCTTCCACGATCTAGATGACGCGCTGACCGAACGGGAGCAGCTGATCGCGCGCCAGATCCTGAAGGAGATCAGGGCACGCCTGGGGTTCTTGCGGAACGTGGGGCTGGGCTATCTCACGCTGGATCGCATGGCCGGCACCCTCTCCGGGGGCGAGGCGCAGCGCATCCGGCTGGCGACCCAGATCGGCTCGGGCCTGATGGGCGTGCTGTACATCCTGGACGAGCCATCGATCGGCCTGCACCAGCGAGATAACCGGCGCCTGATCGATACGCTGCTGCGTCTACGTGATCTGGGCAACACGCTGTTGGTGGTGGAGCACGATGAGGAGATGATCCGCTCGGCGGACTGGGTGATCGACATCGGCCCAGGGGCGGGCGAGCACGGCGGGCGGATCGTGGCCACGGGGACGCCTCAGGACATCATGAACTGCCCGCATTCGCTTACCGGCCAGTACCTTTCCGGCCGGCGGGAGATCCCTGTCCCGCGCCGCCGGCGCCGGGGCAACGGCAAGTACCTGGTGGTACGGGGAGCGTCGGCGAACAACCTCACGCACATCGACGTCCGCTTCCCGCTGGGCATGCTGGTGGGCGTGACCGGCGTGTCCGGCTCGGGGAAGTCGACGCTGGTCACGGACATCCTCTACCGACGCCTGGCG
Organism: Chloroflexota bacterium; assembly: GCA_034437795.1. Lineage (GTDB taxonomy): Bacteria > Chloroflexota > UBA11872 > UBA12225 > UBA12225 > DAOTTI01. Next base: position 11,115 of record DAOTTI010000223.1, read on the forward strand.
CAGGAGCTGTACCGCGCCCACGAGCGTCCCGGGGCGCACGTGGCGATCGAAGGGATGGAGCACCTGGACAAGGTCATCGATGTGGACCAGTCGCCGATCGGGCGCACCCCGCGGTCCAACCCGGCGACGTATACGGGGCTGTTCACGCCCCTGCGGGAGACCTTCGCCAAGGTGCCGGAGGCGCGGATCCGTGGCTACAAGGCGGGGCGCTTCTCCTTCAATGTGCGGGGCGGACGCTGCGAGGCCTGCCAGGGGGAGGGCATCATCCAGATCGAGATGCATTTCCTGCCGGACGTGTACGTCCCCTGCGAGGTCTGCCACGGGAGGCGCTATAACCGCGAGGCGCTGGAGATCACCTACAAGGGCAAGAACATCGCGGAAGTGCTGGATATGACCGTGGATGAGGCGCTGGAGTTCTTCGCCAGCATTCCCGCGGTGCGCAACAAGCTGAAGACACTCCAGGATGTCGGTCTGGGCTACATCAAGCTCGGCCAACCGTCCACCACCCTCTCGGGGGGCGAGGCGCAGCGGGTCAAGCTCGCCACCGAGCTTTCGCGCCGCGCCACGGGGCGCACCCTCTACATCCTGGACGAGCCGACCACCGGCCTGCACTTTGCCGACATCGAGAAGCTGCTGGCGGTGCTGCAGCGCCTGGTGGATGGCGGGAACACGGTGGTGGTGATCGAGCACAACCTGGACGTGATCAAGTGCTGCGACTGGCTGATCGACCTTGGCCCGGAGGGGGGCGACGCCGGCGGGTACGTCGTGGCTGAGGGCACGCCGGAGGCGGTGGCGGCCAACCCGCGGTCCTACACGGGCCAGTGGCTGCGGCCGCTGCTGGCGCGCAGCCTGGAGGCGGTGGCGGCGGGGTGAGGAGGAGCGAGTGCCGAGTGGCGAGTGCTGAGGAGCGAGTAGCGAGTGAGGTGCCCTCACCCTGGCCCACTCCCAGAGGGAGCGAGGCCCTTTGAACTTTGAACCTTGAACTTTGAACTCTGAACCTGGCCTAGAGGGCCGCGGCGTGGGCGGCGCTGCGGGCGTCGGCCTTGCGGCTGGCGCGGGCGTTGAGGTGGTAGGCGGCTTCGATTTTCTGGAGCTCAGCGAAGTCGAGCGGGCGCCCGAAGTAGGCGCGGGCGGCACGGATAAGGAAGCTTTTGCTTACCGGCCGCCCGTCCGCCGGTACGGGCCGCGGTCGTGTCGTCGCTGTCATGTCCATTCCCCCTATCGCTTGCAAGCTTAGACGGCGGCCGGCGGCGCGCCAAGGGTGCTAGCCCTCTTTGTAGGCAAGGAGCAGCCCCCCTTTGGCGCAGGGGGTTTTCCCGCGGGCAGAAGGAGCCCTCGCCATGGCCTGCTTTCGGAGGGAGAGCGGACATTGGGGAGTAGCGAGTGGCGACGAGCGAGTAGCGAGCCGTCATCGCCGCCCGCTTCCAGAGGGAGGGGGACGCTTCCACAGGGGAGGGGGCTCGTCCAGCGGGGGTGGGAAGGGGTCGCCGGCTGCGAAGAGGGCGGTGAGGGCTTGGCTGGCTTGGCGCCGGGTGGGTCGCGTACCGGCTAGGGCTTGAGGCGGTCCGCCGGCTGAGGTGGTGGCGCGGCAGGCTCGGACGCTGGCCTGGCCGGGTCAGGCGCCGGTTTGGCTGCGTCGGGAGGTGGTGTGGCGGGGTGAGGCGCCGGTTTGGCCCCGGCGGGTGGTGCGGCTGGCTGAGGGGCGGGGGTGGCCGGCTGAGGCGGGCGGGCGGAGGGCAGAGGCGGGAGCTGCACGTCCTTGCCGCTGGCGCGATCGAGGCGCTCCTGGATCGTGGCGCCGGCGACGCTGCGGTCGGCGAGGCCGCTGCGGGCAGCAGCCAGCTCGATCTCTCCGTGGAGCGTGCCGGGCAGGTGCATCGCGTCCAAGATGCCGGTGCCCTGGAGCTCCTCGGGGATCTCGCGGGAGATGCGCCCGTCTGTCATGATCAGCGTCTCGTCCGCGATCTCGCTGATGGTGGGATCGTGAGTGGCCATGATGATGGTCACGCCGCGCTCCTGCACGATCCGCTTGAAGAGCAGCATGATCTGCAGCCCCGTGACGCTGTCTAGCTCGCCGGTCGGCTCGTCGGCGACGATGAAGCCGGGGTCATTGGCCAGGGCGCGGGCGATGGCGACGCGCTCCTGCTCGCCTCCTGAGAGCTCGAAGGGCCGGTGGTGCATGCGCTTGCCGAGCCCCACCAGCTCCAGCAGATCGACGGTGCGCCTGGCGCGCTCGCGGGCCGGCACGCCGGCGATGCGCATGGGCAGCTCTACGTTCTCGTAGGCGGAGAGCACCGGCAGCAGGGCGAATGTCTGGAAGACGAAGCCGATGAAGTGGCGGCGCAGCTCCGTCAGCTCGGCGTCGGACATGCGGGTGGTCTCGTTGCCCAGGATGAACGTCCGTCCGCTGGTCGGCTTATCCAGGCCGCTCATGAGGTTGAGGAGGGTGGTCTTTCCCGAGCCTGAGCGCCCGCGGAGCGCGTAGAGCTTGCCGCGGTAGATCTCGCAGCTGACGTCGCGGACGGCGAAGATGTCCTCGCCGCCGACGCGATAGACGCGACTGACGTTGCGACAGATGACGATCGGCTCATCCGGAGCCAGCGCGGCGGCTGCGGCGGCCTGGGCGGTTAGCGTCGCCATGGGAGACGGAGCCTTCTCTTTGCTGCGGGTTCGGAGGCGTCCGGCCGGTCGCTGCCGGCTATGGCTCGCGCGACCACGCCGGTATGGTGTTTGGCGTGCGGGCCGGCGTCTTCCACCGGCCGGACGACGATGCGCCCGTCCTCCAGCTCGACGCGGACGCGCCGGCCCAGACCGAGCTTCTCGACGTAATCACGGGGGATCTGGATGCGCCCGGCGGCATCCATGACCACGAACTCCTCGTGGGTCTGGTCACTCTCCTCGTCGCCGTCGGCCGCGATCCGGCGCACCGTCTCGGTGCTCGTCCGGCCGTCACGAATGGCGACCACGCGGTCGACGCGGAAGGCGATGGCCGGGTCGTGGGAGACGATGATCACCGTCGTGCCGTACTCTTCGTTCAGGCGCCGGAAGATGCCGTAAATCACGCCAGCCGTGGCGGTATCGACCTCGCCGGTGGGTTCGTCGGCGAGCAGCAAGGGGGGCTTATTGGCCAGGGCGATGGCGATGGCCACGCGCTGCTGCTCGCCACCGGAGAGCTGGGAGAGCCGGTGGTGCTTGCGGTGGCTGAGGCCAACGGCGTTCAGGAGCTCCTCCGCCCAGACGCGCTGCTCGTGGGCCGACTTGCCGGCGATGATCATCGGCACCTGGACGTTCTCCAGGGCGGTGAGGTACGGGATCAGGTTGCGGCTGCTCTGCTGCCAGACGAAGCCCACCACCTCCCGCTTGTACATCACCATGTCGCGGTCGTCCATCTTGAGGAGGTCGCGGTTCCCCACCCAGACGCGACCGGCGGACGGCCGGTCCAGCCCGCCCAGGATGTTGAGCAGGGTGGACTTCCCCGAACCGCTGTTGCCGATGATGGCCATCAGCTCGCCGCGGTTGACGGTGAGGTCGAGACCCTGCAAGGCGACGACCTCCAGGTCGGCCACCTTGTAGATCTTGACCAGGTTGTCGCAGATGACGAACGGCTCACCCATGGCCGGGAAGGCCATGTGCGTGCGTTGCGCCTTGGCGTCCATCAGGGGGACTGCCCCCTTGGGACGCGCCGTGACACTGGGTGCGCCTGGTGGCGCGGTTGCCACCATCCTAGCCCGTCTCCTCGCCAAACTTAATGGCTTCATGGATCTTCATGCGGGCCAGCATCCAGATGAAGGCCGGGAAGGCGATCGCCAGGATGGCGGCGAAGATGACGTAGATCTTGGCGATATCGCCCCATGCCGTCATGACGATGAACTTGGGGATGCCGGCGTGGGCCTCGCTCTTGATCTGCAGGAAGGGGATGAAGAGCGAGCCCGTCCACACGCCCAGCAGCGTGCCGACGACCATGCCCAGGACGATCAGGAAGCCCTGCTCGAAGATGAAGAGACTGATGAGCTGCCGGATGGAGAGGCCCATGGCCCGCAGGATGCCGAGCTGCTGCATGCGCCGGCGCGCCGAGAGGAACGAGTAGAGCATGAACCCCAGAATGGTGAGCAGGGCGGCGATGATGAAGCCGACGGTCAGGATGCCGAAGATGCCGGTGCGCCCCGGATCGTCGCGCAGGCGCAGGGCAGTCTCGCGGGCGTCGACGAACCGGCTGACGATGAAGTCGTGCTCGCGCAGCTCATTCACGATCTGGGCCGGGGGCGTGACGCCATCGGTCCGCGCCCACACGTCGTACGGCGTGGCGCCGATCTGGTCGAAGAGGTAGTCCAGGTTGACGATGAAGAACCGTTCCGTGTCCGGCCAGAGAGTGGGCCAGTAGCTGACCACGCCGGTGATGGTGAAGTCGACCGGCTTCTGCTTGACGTTGACCACCAGGGAGTCCCCCACCTTCAGCTTGAAGTCGGCGAGGAACTTCTGGTCCACGATGGCGCCCTTTTCGTCTGAGCCGAGCCGGTTCAGCAGCACGTGCAGGGGCTCGCTCGCGAAGTCGTCGCGCCACCAGGTGACGCGGTAGAAGTCGGGCGGATCGATGCCCATGATCTTGACTTCCTGGGGCCGGCCCCGGCCGGTGATGTTGGCGTTGCCGGTGGTGCGGAAGACGCGGGCGACGGCCTTCAGGGCCTTGACCTGGAGATGGTCGGAGACCGGCTGGAAGCTCCACGTCTCCGTCAGCTCGTCGAAGGCGCCGGACTCGACCAGGAGCAGATCGCTCCCCGTCTGGTAGTAGACGCGGTCGTTGTAGTTGCGGTCCAGGGTCATGGCCACGGACGCGGCGAAGGTGCCCAGGGCCAACGTCAGGGTGAGAAGCAGCACCAGGCGCGTGTACTGGCCGGGCATGCGCCCGATGTGCCGCAGGCCCAGCAGGACGGAGACGCCGAAGTGGCGGCTGCCGAGGCGCGAGAGCCCTTCAATCAGGAGGGGGAAGAAGCGCAGGAAGACCAGCGAGGTGGCGAAGATGAAGAGGGCGGGGACGAGCAGGAGCAGCGGATCGGAGAAGACGTCTCCTGCCTCGCCCAGGGTGAGGATGCTCTGGCGCTGGGTGAGCAGGTAATAACCGTAGCCGGACACGCCCAGCAGGAGGAAGTCGATGAACCAGCGCTGCCAGAATGGCGCCCGCGTGGCGCGCGCCACCTCCTGCTTGTAGGTGACGATACTGTGGCGCGCCGCGCCGACGGCGGGGACGAGCATGGCGCCGACGGAGAGGCCCACGGCCAGGAAGGCAAACTGGAATGTCTGGCCCGTGAGGTGCACGGGGAGCAGCTCGCGGTTGGAGAAGACGAGGAAGGTGTAGGTGCGGCCAATGAACTGGGCCACGGCCATGCCCAGCAGGGGGCCGACGACCAGGGCCATCAGGCCTACCATCCAGCCTTCGGTGAGATAGAGCAGCACGATCTGGCCCACGCTGGCGCCCCGCGACTTGAAGATGGCGATCTCGTTGCGCTGGCGGTCCAGGATCATGCCGGCGGAGATGGTGATGTAGTAGAGGACGATGCAGATGATGGGGGCGCTGAGGACGAAGAGCAGGATCTTCAGGAAGAAGAGCTTGACCTCGTAGTCGCGCAGCAGGGCTTCCGGCGAGATCTCCATGCGCACGTTGCCCAGGATGGTGGCCGTGCGCGAGCGCAGCTCATTGATGCCTTCCAGCACGCGCCCCACGTTGTTGGAGCGAATGGCGTTCACGTCGAACACCATGAACCACGCGTACTCGTGGGCGATGCCCTCGTAGCGTTTGGCCACGTGCTCGAAGAACGTCTGCTCCGGCACCATGATGGCGTTGTTGAAGTAGTCCAGCTGGTAGAACCAGTAGGTGTCCTCGGGGTTCTTCGGGTACCAGCGGCCGGTGACCTTGACGTTCACCGGGGTCAGGACGCCGTTCTTCTCCCAGACGACGACGATGCGGTCCCCCACGTCCAGCCCGATCTCGTCCATGCCAGCCGTGGCCATCACCGCCTCGATGTCGCCGTTGGCGTCCGGCTGGGGGTTGGGGAGCCGCCCTTCCAGCATGCGCACGTGCTGCTCGAAGTCGCGAATGAAGGCGATGAAGCCATAGCCGGCGAACTCGCGCCCCGTCAGCGACGTGTCATCGGTGCGGAAGAGGATGGGCAGGGAGTCGGTCTGGCCGTAGGTGACGTAGAGCTTGCGCGGGATGCCGATCACGCGCGGCGCGTCGTCGGTGAGGTACTGATTGGCCTTGTTGTAGTCTTCGAGCGTCACCGGCTTGAAGACATTGCCGGTGATGACGGGGGCCGGCGCGCTGCTGGAGGACGCGCTGCCGGAGCCGGTGGCGCTGCCGGCGCCGGCGCCCCCTGCGGCCCCGCTGTCGGACGCGCTGGATGCGCTGGACGTGCTGCTGGGCAGGCCCCCCGCCTGCGCCGCCTGCTGATCCTCGAAGTGGCGGAGCAGGATCGAGCTCTTGGGCTGGACCTGGTCACCGGTGGCGGTGAGCTGGCGGTGCAGCAGGGCCTCGCTCATCCCCTCCGAGTAGAGTGGGATGCTGGCGACGAGGGTGACGGTGATCACCAGGCCGGCGATGGCCGCCAGCATGAGGTTGATGTTATTCACGATCCTCTTGACGACCATCAAGAGGATGGAGAGATAGCCCATACGCCCGTTCTCAGCTCAGTCGCACGCTGTGTGCTCGCCACCGGCGCGGCCATCGCCCCCGAGGACGGGCCGCGGCGCGCGGTGGGTCCTCCTACGTTCCGGCCAGGATGACCATCCCCTCTTCCAGGCCGGAGACGATCTCGGTGTCCGTATCGGTGGAGATGCCGATCTCGACGTTGCGCGACCGCTTGACCCCGTTCTCGTCCATGTACTCGACGAAGCGGCGCCGGCCGACGGTGCGGATGGCGTTCGTGGGCACGACGAGGACGTCGTCCTTCTTCTGCACGATGATCTGCACACGCGTGAGCATGCCGATCTCCGCGCCCGGACGGGTCCAGTCCACGACGATCTTGGTGTTCTTGTCGGCGATGACCCCCTGCTGGGTGACGATGGACCCCGGCAGGTCGCGCACGGTGCCGTTAAAGACCACGCCTGGGAAGGCGTCCAGGGTGATCAGGGCCCGCTGGCCGACGGCTAGCTTGGGGATGTCGCCTTCCTGCACCTGGGCCTGGACCAGCAACTGGGCGGGGCTGGAGAGGCTCACCACAGGGGTGAAGGCCTGCACGTTGTCGCCGGGCTTGCCGTTGACCTTCGTGACCTTGCCGTCGAACGGGGCCACGATGCGGGCATCGTCGTAGTTGGCCTGGAGCTGCTGCAGGTCCAGCCGCGCCTTCTCCACGGCCTTGGCCTGAAGCTGGACGTCGTAGTCGGAGGTGGTGCGGCTCTGCGCCAGGGCGGCGCGCGAGAGGTCCAGCTTGGCGCGGGCCTGCTCCAGGGCCACCTGGGCCAGGGCCACCTTGTTCTCGGCGTCACGGATCTCGAACTCCGTCGGGCCGCGCAGCTTGGCCTGGTAGGCGGCCTCGGCGGCGGCGAGGGCGGCCTCGGCGCTGGGAATGGCGGCCCGCGCGCTCTCGATCGTGAGCTTGAGCGACTCGATCTGGCTCCGCAGCGAGGCCAGCTCCTGCTCCGTGGGGCCGCGCTGGAGCTGCTCCAGCCTGGCGGCGGCGGCTTCGTAGGCGATCTTGGCCTGCTGGACGTCGTACGGTGAGGGGTTCTTGAGCTTGGCCAGATCGTTCTCCGCCTTGGCCACTTCCAGCTCCGCCTGCCGGATGTCCCAGGGGTTGGCCTGCTGGTTCTTGAGCTTGGCCAGGTCGTTGCGAGCCTTATCCAGCGCGATCTGGGCCTGCTGAATGCGCGCCTCCCGCTGAGCGGGGGTGCCGCTGGTGTCGGCGCGGGCGGCGTCAAGGTTGACCTCGGCCGTGCGCACCGCTAGCTCGGCATTGGCGATGTCTTCCGGGCGTACCGGCGGGGCGTCGCGCAGCTGGGCCAGCTTGGTGCGGGCCTGCTCCAGCTTGAGCTCGGCCTGCTGCACGTCCTCAGGGCGCGGCCCGCTGGTGAGCTGCTGGAGCTTGAGGCGGGCCGTCTCCACGTCCGCCTGGGCCTTGGCCAGGTCGGCGGGGCTGGGTCCGGCCTGCTTCTGGGCCAGGTCCGCCTGCTTGGCGGCCAGGTCCGCCTCCTTCGCCGCCAGGTCGCTGCGCGCCTTCTCCAGATTGGCGCGCGCCTGGATCACGTCCTTCTCGGCGGCCTTGATGTCGGCCTCGGTCGGTCCGGCCTTGAGCTTCTCCAGCGCTAGCTGCGCCTGCTGGAGGTCGATCGTGGCCTTCTCCACCGCCTCCTGGTCCGTGGCGGTATTGTCCACGACCGCCTTGGCCTTGGTCTGCTCCAGCTTGATCTGGGCGTTTTCCAGGTCGGCCTGGGCCTTGCCGATCCGCGTCAGCAGATCGCCGGTCTCCAGTTCCGCCAGCACCTGGCCGGCCTTGACCTGCTGCCCGCTCTCCACGAACAGGCCGCGCAGGCGCCCCGTGGTCTTGAAATACAGGTCCGCTTCCTGGGAGCTGACCACGCGGCCCAGCACCTTGATCGACTCTATGATGCTGCTCCGCCGGACCTGGACGGTCGGGCGCGAGGCCTGGGTGGCGCTGCGCACCTCCACGGTCGGCTTGGCCTCGGGGGCGGCGACGGGGCCGCCGCCAATCCGTGGCAGGCCGGCCACGTTACAGCTGCTGGCGACGACCGCGCCGGCCGTCGCCACGGACAGGAGTGCCAAACGGGCTGAACCCGAGCGAGTCATCATGCCTTCCCCATAACCGCCTGGACGGCTGAAGGGATTATATCCTTAATCCTTACTGCCAATACGTCGCTTACGTCGATCGTTAGGCGAGCGGCGCGCCAGCGACGGCCGGCGGCGCTCCCTCCCGCCACGCACCTTGACGTGCACGGCAGAGTGTATCGGTGTGCTCCCGATTGAGGCAAATGGGGTGCGCGCCGCGGGGAGGGCAGCCCTCAGCCCCGATCCCCCTCCCCCGCACGCGGGATGGGGTATCTGGCAGGACGGCGCGGGCCTGGTAGAACCTCCCCTCTGCCGCACGTGGGAGAGGGGGAACGAGGCCGTGGGGCCTGGCGCGGGGCGGACCTGGTGCGCGGGCCGATGCGAATTTGACGGTGGGGCCAGGGGAGCCTTAGACTTCGGCCACGCTCTGCCACTAAGGGAACCGTGCTCATCGACCAAGCAGCGCCATCTACGAACCGGCCGGGGAGCGATACAGGCCCTGGCGGTGCTCCCAAGACAGACCAGGCCAGCCAGGCTCCTGAGACCGGTTTGGCCGGCAAGACCCCTGAGACGGATCGGGCCGGGGACGCCCCAACGACGGATCTGGCTGGTAATGGCGCCAAGGCGGATCTGGCCGGCCAGGCCGTGCCGCTGAAGACGCGCGACCTGCGCGTGGAGAGCATCCGGCCGGTGATGGCGCCAGCGCGCCTGCTGGCGGAGTTGCCTCTGACTGCCGCGCAGGCGGCGCAGGTGACCCGTGCCCGCTCCGAGGCCATTCGCATCCTGAACCGGCAGGATGACCGGCTGATGGTGGTGGTGGGCCCGTGCTCCGTGCACGACCGGGCCGCCGTGCTGGACTACGCGCACCGCCTGGCGCGCCTGGCCGCGGAGCTGGTGGACGACCTGCACGTGATCATGCGCGTCTACTTCGAGAAGCCGCGAACGACGGTGGGCTGGAAGGGGCTGATCAACGACCCACACCTCGACGGGAGCTTCGCCGTGGACGAGGGGCTGCGTCTGGCGCGCCAGGTGCTGCTGGAGATCATTGGGCTCGGCCTGCCGGCGGGCTGCGAGTTCCTCGATCCGATCTCGCCCCAGTTCTTTGCCGACGCCGTGGCCTGGGGCGCCATCGGCGCGCGCACGACGGAGAGCCAGGTGCACCGCGAGCTGGCGTCAGGGCTGTCCATGCCGGTTGGCTTCAAGAACGGCACGGATGGTGATGTGCAGATTGCGATCGACGCCCTGCGCGCCGCGGCGCAGCCACACAGCTTTCTGGGCGTGACGGAGCAGGGCCAGGCCGCCATCGTCACCACGCGGGGCAACACCGATTGCCACGTCATCCTGCGTGGCGGCCGGAGCGGGCCGAACCACGACCCGCGGAGCGTGCAGCAGACGCTGGCCGCGCTGCGGGCGGCGGGGCTGCCGGCGCGGCTGATGATCGACGCCAGCCACGGCAACAGCGGCAAGGACCATCGGCGCCAGCCCCTGGTGGCGCGCGAGATCGCGGCCCAGGTCGCCGCCGGGGAGCGGGGCATCATCGGGGTGATGCTGGAGAGCTTCCTCGTCGATGGGTGCCAGGACCTGGTCGACCGGTCATCCCTGGTGTATGGCCAGAGTATTACCGACGCCTGCATGGGCTGGGAGATGACGGTGCCGGTGCTGCAGGAGCTGGCGGCGGCGGTCCGCGCGCGCCGCAGCCCCTGAGCAGGACGGGCCTCACCCTTTCCCTCTGGGAAAGAGGGCTTCAGGGGCCCTCACCCTGGTCCTCTCCCAAGGGGAGAAGGGAGAGCCCTCACCGCCGCCCGCGGAGCGGGCACCGCTCTCCCAAAGGGAGACGGGACATCGCTGGCCGTGAAGAAGCCAGGCTAGCGGCTCCGCCGTGAGGGGGCGAGCCTGAGGGGAAATTGCGCGCGCCGCCTGAGCGCTGCCCGTCTGCTCCCTGGTGCTGATACGCTATTCCTGGGAGCGTCCCTGGGAAACTCCTGGGGCGCTTCCCTGGAGGCTGGCGACGCCCCAGCGGCGAGCGGCCTGGCAGGCGAGTGGTCGATCGATGGATAGCCCGTGCCTCATTCCGGCAGACGAATTGCAGGCGCGCCTGAGCCAGCTGCCGCGCCAGCCGGGCGTCTATCTGATGAAAGGGGCCGACGGGCGGGTGCTCTACGTGGGCAAGGCGGCGGTGCTGCGCCACCGCGTGCGGTCGTACTTTGGCAGCCAGGACGACCTCCCGCCCAAGGTCCGCGCGATGGTGGCCAAGGTAGCCGACTTCGAGTACATCGTGACTGACTCGGAGAAGGAGGCGCTGCTGCTGGAGAGCAACCTCCTGAAGGAGCACCGGCCCCGCTACAACATCAAGCTGCGGGACGACAAGCAGTACCTGTACCTCAAGATCGGCATGGCGGACCGCTACCCGCGCGTCTACACGGCGCGGCGCGTGGCGGACGACGGGGCGCGCTACTTCGGCCCCTACACCAATGCCCAGGCCCTGCGGGAGACGATCAAGCACCTCCAGCGCCTGTTCCAGTTCCGGACCTGCGCGCTGGACATGGAGAAGGTCTACCGGCGGCCCTGCCTGCTCTATCACATCAAGCGCTGCTCGGCCCCCTGCATTCGCGCCGTCTCTGAGGCGGACTATGGGCGCTTGGTGCAGCAGCTGATCTGGTTCCTGGAGGGGAAGCATGATCAGGTGCTGGCCCACCTGCGGGAGGACATGGAGCAGGCCGCCGAGCAGCTTCAGTTCGAGCGGGCCGCCTCGCTGCGGGACCGCCTCTACGCCGCCCAGAAGGTGGTGGAGCAGCAGCGGATCACCTCCGTGGGCCGGGGGGACCTGGACGCGATCGCCTACGCCGCCGACGAGGGGGAGGTGGCGGTGCAGGTCTTTACCGTACGGGACGACAAGGTCGTCGGTCGGGAGGAGTTCGTGCTGCAGGATGCCGACGGGGCCGGGCCGCAGGAGATCCTGACCCACTTCGTGCAGCAGTACTACGATCGCGCGACCTATGTCCCGCCGGCGATCCTGCTGCCGGAGATGATCGAGTCGCCGAAGGCGGTCGAGGCCTGGCTCTCCGACCGTCGCGGGGGACGCGTGCGCCTGGAGGTGCCCCGCCGCGGGAGCAAGAAGCAGCTACTGGACCTGGTAGCCAGGAATGCGGCGGAGGCCCTGGAGCGGCTACGCCAGAAGTGGCTAGCGGACGAGCGGATGACGCGCGGGGCGGTGCGGGAGCTCGGCGACGCGCTGGGGCTGCCAGAGCCGCCCCGCCGCATCGAGTGCTACGACATCTCCCACATCCAGGGCACGTCCACCGTCGCTTCGATGGTGGTGTTCGAGGACGGGCGTCCGGCGCGCCACGCCTACCGGCGCTTCAGGATCAAGACCGTGCACCAGAACGACGACTTCGCCTCGATGTACGAGGTGATCAGCCGGCGCTTCCGGCGGGCGGCCCCCGCGCTGAAGGGGGCGCCCGCCGCGGGCGACGACGCGGTGGAGGCGCCGGGCGACCTGGCCGACGTGGCGTCGGCGGCGCGGGCAGCGGACGAGGCCGCTCGCGCGGCGCGCACGGGCGAGATCCCCGCCGACGCCGGCGAGGCCGGGCTGCTGGTCACCGACGACGGTGCCGAGCCGGCGGCGCGACCCCGCGCCGACGAGGGGGGCTGGGGCGTCCTGCCGGACCTGGTGATCATCGACGGCGGGAAGGGGCAGTTGAACGCGGCCCTTCAGGCGATGGCCGACGCGCAGGCCCCGGCCATTCCGACCATCGGACTGGCCAAAGAGCGGGAGGAGATCTTCCGGCCGGGCCAGGCCGAGGCGCTGCTCCTGCCGCGCACGTCCCAGGCCCTGTACCTGGTCCAGCGCATCCGCGATGAGGCGCACCGGTTCGCCGTGACCTACCACCGGCTGACGCGCCAGAAGCGGATGGTCGGCTCGCGCCTGGACGCCGTTCGTGGGATCGGGCCCAAGCGGAAGAAGGCCCTGATCCAGCGCTTCGGGTCGGTCAAGGGGATCGCGCAGGCCACGGACGAGGAGCTGCTGGCGGTGCCGGGGATCACCGCGGAACTGGTGGCGCGTCTGCGGGAGCAGCTATAAGGGCTACGTCGCTGCTGGGACGTTGGCGGACGGCCTCACAGAGCCGGCAAGCTGACAATTCGCTAATAGTTTGCTGACATCGGCTATCCGCCCGCAGTGCTTCTCGTTGGAGGAAGTGAGCGCTTGAACTTTGTGCCGATGGGTGCGCTCGGCTGACTGCTTACTTCAGGAGGTGCGCGTATGCAGGTTCGACCGGATCGATGGCAGAGCGAGGACGGGACGTGGCGGCGCCTGCTCGTCATCGCGGTGCTGCTGGCGCTGGTGGCGGCACTGATGGTAGCTACCGTCCCGGAGGTGCATGGCCAGGCCACGGCCACGCCCACGGCCACGCCGACGCCGGTGCAGCGCCCGGGAGGCCGGTTTGAGGAGAACGACGTGCTCCTGCTCTACTCGGGGGCGTGGACGACGGTCAACGACGCCCGGGCCAGTGGCGGGTCGCTGCGTCGCGCTAGCGCCGCGGACGCCGCGGTGCAGCTCACCTTCCCCGGGCCCAACGTACGGTGGGTGACCACCCGCGGCCCTGATCGGGGGATCGCGCGGGTCTTCATCGACGATCAGGACCGGGGCACGGTTGACCTGTACGCCCCGTCCGAGCAGTTCCAGCAGGAGTTCAGCTGGGGAGGCCTGGCCGGCGACCAGAGCCACACCATCCGCATCGTCGTCACCGGACAGCGCAGCGGCGCGTCCACCGGCACGAACGTGGACGTAGACGCCTTTATCGTGGCGGGAGCGGTGGCGCCGGTCGCGCTGCGGTTCGAGGACACCGACCCGGCGGTCGTCTACTCCGGCAACTGGAGCACGATCACCGACAGCCGCGCCAGCGGCAACACCGTTCATCGGTCGAACCAGGGCGGGGCCGCCGCGACCTTCTCATTCAGCGGGACGAGCGTCACCTGGGTCACCTCTCGCGGGCCGAACCGCGGCATCGCCCGCGTGCTGATCGACGGGGCGGCGCAGCCTACGGTGGACCTGTACGCGGCGTCCGAGAGCTTCCAGCAGGAGATCACCTACCTGGGTCTGGCCGATACGGCGCACACCATCCGTGTCGAGGTCACCGGCACCCGCAGCGGCCCATCGACCGACAACTTCGTGGATATCGACGCCTTTGTCGCCTTCGGCGCGCCGACGACGCCGGTGCCCACCCCGACGCTGGCCGCTACGGCGACGCCCACTCCCACCGCCACGGCCACACCCACGGCGACGCCAGCGCTCCCGACGCCGACGATCACCCCCGCGCCGATCCCGCCGGCGCCGCCTGCGCCGCGCGACGCGCGGTACTTTGCGCAGACCGGCTACCGCATCGACCATGACCCGTTCTGGACCTACTTCAACGCCCGCGGGGGCGTGGACGCCTTCGGCTATCCCGTCTCGCGCACGTTCCCCTTCCTGGGCTGCACCACGCAGTTCTTCCAGCGCCACCTGATGCAGCAGTGCGGCGGCGGGCCGGTGCAGCTGATGAACCTGCTCGATCCGGACCTGATGCCCTTCAACCAGATCAACTTCTCCACCTTCCCCGCGCACGACCCCAACGTGGCTGGGGGGGCGCCTCCGCCCGGCACGCCCAACTACGGCGTGGCCGTACTCAACTACGTGCGGGGGGTGGCGCCGGAGACGTTTGAGGGGCTGCCGGTGCAGTTCTTCACCACGTTCGTCAGCACCGTGCCCGGCTCGGACCCGGTGAACAATCCGGACTTCGCGGCGCTGGTCAATCTGGAGGTGTGGGGCTTCCCCACCAGCCGGCCGGCGTACGATCCCAACAACCGGAGCTTCGTCTACCAGCGGTTCCAGCGCGGGATCATGCACTTCGACCAGGCCTCGGGCGCCACGCGGGGCATCCTGCTCTCCGACTGGTTCAAGAGCATCATCACCGGGCGGAACCTGCCGCCTGATCTGGCGGCGCAGGCGTTCGGCAGCCGGTTCTTCATCCAGTACTGCCCGGGGGCGCCGGGCTGGCTGTGCCGGCCGGCGCAGCTTCCGGGGACGGACCTGACCTTCGCCTTCGAGCCTCAGTAGGGGCCGCCCTCTCCGTCACGCAGGACCAGCGCCGTGGCCGCCCCTTCTCCCTTGATCGGGAGGAGGGGCGGTGCGTCCGGCTTCACTGGGCAGTCCAAGCTGGTCTGGATCCTTTAAGGGAACCGTCACCGCCGCGCGCTGCGCGGGCTCCCGCTCTCCCAAAGGGAGAGGGCACGAAAGGAGCCATCACCCTAGCCCTCTCCCACAGGGAGAGGGAACTGTTGGCTGGTCGCGGGTGGCCTGAAAGTAGTCGCAGAGGTCGTTGAGCGGGCACACATGGCACAGCGGGTGGGACGGGCGGCAGATGTCGCGCCCGAAGCGGATCAGGTTGACGTGCAGGGGATAGACGCGATCCGGCGCCGTCGCCTGCTGGAGGGCAGCCTGGACGGCGTCCGGCGGCGCCGCCGGTGGGGTCAGTCCGAGGCGCCGGCAGATGCGGCAGATGCTCGTGTCCACGGGCATGGCAGGGCGCCCGAGGCCAAAGAGGAGGGTGCAGGCAGCCGTGTTCTGGCCGACGCCGGGCAGGCGCCGCAGCCAGGCCATCGCCTCGGGAACGGGCAGCGTGGCCAGGAAGCGCAGGTCCAGGTCGGGGCGTTCTTCGCTGATGCGCTCCAGCAGGCGCTTGATGCGCGGGGCCTTCAGCCGCGAGAGGCCGGCGCAGCGGATGGCCGCGGCGATCTCGGCCACGGCCGCGTCACGCACCGCCTCCCAGCGGCCGAAACGCGCCTTCAGCTCTCTGAACGCCCGCTGGCAGTTGGCCCAGGTGGTGTGCTGGCTGATGATGGCGGCGATCAGCTCGTCCAGCGGGTCCAGCTCGGGCTGCCACCGCGGCTCACCGAACGCGTCCGCCAGGCGGGCGTCGATCTCGGGCAGATCGGCCAGGGTAGCCATGGACGGAGTAGCGAGTAGCGAGTGGCGAGTAGCAGAGGAGGGAGGTCTTCGCGAGTATGTGTCACATGCCCGGATCAGCTGCCGCAGCGGATGGGATCCCCTGCGGCCCCACTCCGACGCCGCGACGCGGAGACACGGTGGGAGGTGAGGAAGGACCTTACCCCCTAGCTCCCTCTCCGACACGGCGAGGGGGAACGACAGCCACGGCCGTGGGGCTGGGCCGCGCCCCCTCCGCTCCGACACAGAGAGGGGCAATCACGGCCATGGCATGGCGGTATCCGGACCGATTGCACATGCCTGGTCTTCTCCTCACCTTCCCTTGAGGGAGTAGGGACGCGATGGGGCATTATGCGGAAGAGGCGAATAGGCGCGAGGCTGCCGGCGGCGTTGACGCTCGTTCCGGGCGGCCCTATAGTCAGTAGTGGGGCAGTAGTGCGCCCTGATGATAACCGGACTGCGATCCACCTTGATTAGCCTGGCCGGACGCGCCCTGGGCGCGCTCTTTCCTTGCCGCCCCCCGCCTCCCCTCGAGAGCCTGCAGCGTGTGCTGGTGATCAAGCCGGCCGCCCTGGGTGACGTGCTCCAGGCGACGGCGGCGCTGGCCGCCCTCCGGCAGGGCCTGCCCCGCGCGCGGCTGGCGCTGGCAGTCGGCACGTGGTCCCGGCCGGCCATTGAGGGCAACCCCGACGTGGACGAGGTGATCGACTGCGGCGCCTTCGGCACGCCGGGGCGGTACGGCTGGCGCGAGGTGTGGCGCTTCGCGCGCTCCCTGAGGAAGCGGCAGTTCGATCTGGCGGTGGTGCTGGACCGTTCGCCGAAGGTGGCGGTCTCGCCGTGGCTGGCGGGCATCCGGCACCGCGCGGGGATCGATAGCGCCGGTCGAGGATTTGCCCTGACGGTGCGCGTGCCGTGGGACCGGCCGCGCCATGAGGCCGAGCTGATGCTGGATGTCATCCGCGCCCTGGGGATCACCCCGTCCGACGAGGTGCGGACCAGATACGTGCCGTCGGCCGAGAGCCGCCGGTTCGCGACGCGGGTGCTGGAGGAGTGGGGGCTGGACGGCCACTTCCCGCTGGTGGTCGTCCACCCGGGGGGCGCCAACAACCCCGGCATGGTGATGCCGGAAAAGCGCTGGCCGGCCCCCAAGTTCGCCGCGCTGGCCGACCGGCTGATTGCCGACCTGGACGCGCGGGTCATCATGGTCGGGCATGGCGCGGACCAGCCGCTGGCCCGCCAGATGCGCCTGGCCATGCGCCACAGGCCGGTCGATCTGGTGGGGCAGACGAGCCTGAGCCAGCTGGCCGGACTGCTGGAACGGTGCCATCTCTACGTGGGCAATGATTCGGCGCCGCTGCACCTGGCCGCGGCCGTCGGCACGCCGGTGCTGGGCTTCTTTGGCCCGACCGACCCCGCCATCTACGGGCCGTATCGCGCTATGGGCGCCCTGCTGGTCCACCCGCAGGCCTGCTCGCAGCGCCGGCCGTTCGCGCGCGGGCCGGTGCAGGCATGCCCCCGCTGCCGGTGCGTGGACCTGATCAGCGTGGAGGAGGCGGTCGGTGCGGCGGCGCAGATCGTGGGCGCGCTGGCGTCAAACCGGAGCCGCGCCTGACCTCGCCGCCGGCGGTCGCGAGGCGCGGGCGGCTGGCGGGCGCGGGAGGGTACCCTTCGGCCGGAGCCTGGCACGGAACTGAGGAGTGGGGCGCGCGTGTTACTGGCGCTGGACATCGGCAACACCAACGTCGTGGGCGGGCTCTATGACGGGCCGCGGCTGGCGGTGCAGTGGCGGGTGAGCACTGAGCGCGAGCGCACGGCTGATGAGCTGGGCGTGCTGTGGGATGGCCTGTTCCGGCTGCGTGGCCTTGCGCCGGCCCAGTTGCGGGGCGTATGTATCGGCAGCGTGGTGCCGTCGCTGACGCCGAGCTACGTGCGCCTGGCCCGCGACCTGTGGGGGGTGCGCACGCTGGTCCTGGGGCTGGACGTGGACCTGGGGATCAAGGTGGAGACCGACCACCCGGCGGAGGTCGGGGTGGACCGGATCGCCAACACCCTGGCGGCGCGCGAGAAGTACGGCGCGCCGGCCATCGTCGTGGACTTTGGCACGTCGACCAACTTTGACGTCCTATCGGCCGCCGGCAGCTACATCGGCGGGGTCATCGCCCCGGGCCTGCGGGCGTCGATGGACGCCCTGGCGTCGCGGGCCGCCCAGCTCTTTCGCGTCCCCCTGGCGCGGCCGCAGCGGGTGATCGGGCGCAACACCATCGCCTGCCTGCAGTCGGGGGCCTTCTGGGGGCACGTCGGCCTGGTCGAAGGCGTGATCCGGCGGATCCAGGAGGAGTTGGGCGGGCAGGCGACGGTGGTCGCCACCGGTGGGCTGGCCACGGTGATCGCGCCGGAGACGCGCCTCATCGACCAGGTGGACCCTCACCTCACCCTGGACGGCATCCGGCTGGTCTGGGAGCGAAACCAGGAGGGCACGTGACCATCCTGAACGGCAAGCGGGTGGTGCTGGGCGTCACCGGATCGATCGCCTGCTTCAAGGCGGCGCAATTGTGCAGCACGCTGGTCCAGGCGGGGGCGCAGGTGGACGTCATTCTTACGGACGCGGCGCAGCGGTTCATCACCCCGCTCACGTTCCAGAGCCTGACGCGGCGCCCCGTCTATACCAGCCTGTACGACGTGCTGCCAGACTACTCCAGCGCGCACGTGGAGCTGGGGGCGCGAGCGGACGTGCTGGTGATCTGCCCCGCCTCGGCGACGACCCTGGCGCGCCTGGCGGCTGGGCTGGCGGAGGACATGCTCTCCTGCACCGCGCTGGCGACCAGGGCGCCGCTGGTGATCGCCCCGGCGATGAACGTGAACATGTGGCAGCATCCGGCCACGCAGCGGAACGTGGCCACCTTGCGGGAGCGCGGCGCGCTCCAGGTAGGGCCGGTGGAGGGCTACCTGGCCGAAGGCATCTCCGCCATGGGCCGGTTGGCGCCCCTGGAAGACGTGCTGGCCGCGGTGCGCGTGGCGCTGGGGCGCCACGGGCCGCTCGCCGGCCGGCGCCTGATCGTCACCGCGGGCGGGACGCGGGAGCCGATCGATCCGGTGCGGTACGTGGGCAACCGCTCCAGCGGCAAGATGGGCTACGCGCTTGCCGAGGCGGCGCGAGACCGCGGGGCGCGCGTGACGCTGATCACCGGGCCGACGGCCCTGCCGGCGCCGTGGGGCGTGGACGTGGTGCCGGTGGAGACGGCGAGTGAGATGGAGGCCGCGGTCCTCAGTGCCTGCGAGCAGGCGGACGCACTGATCATGGCCGCCGCCGTGGCGGACTACCGGCCGGAGGAGGCGTCTAGCCAGAAGCTCAAGAAGACGGGCGAGCCACTTACCCTGCGCCTGGTGCAGAACCCGGACATCATCGCGGAGGTCAGCCGGCGCTTTGGCGACCGACTGGTGAAGGTGGGCTTTGCGGCCGAGACGTGCGACGTGCTGCCGGAGGCGGCGCGGAAGCTGGCCGCCAAGGGCCTGCACCTCATCTGCGCCAACGACGTGTCGGAGCCGGGGAGCGGGTTCGGGACGGACACCAATCGCGTGACCATCCTGGCGCGAGACGGGACGCGGGAGGACCTGCCGCTGCTTCCCAAGGAGGAGGTAGCGGACCGCATCCTGGACAGGATACAGGTCTTATTGGGGGCGGCCCCGCCCCGCGGGACCGAATCGCTGGTCGCCGGCGCCAGCTGATCGGCGGTGCCGGTCGTCGCCCCCGGGTGGGCGCCACCCCTTTCGACCCCGGGCCGACGCGGAGACGCGGAGACACAGGGACGCGGAGAGAGCCCTCACCCCCTTCGGTCGGGGCCGCGCCGCACCCCTGCCCCACTCTGCCCTCCCGTGCGGTTTGGCCCCGCCGCCCCCGCTCCGCCTCTCCGTGTCGGGACGACGGCCATGGTTTGGCGCCAGCCTGGGTTATTCACCAGGCGGAGCCCTCACCATCTCCCTTGGGGAGGGGGCCCCTCGCCGGCCGTGAATTGTGCAGGCTGGCCGGAACTACCGTGCGGGCCCTAGGGGCACAGGGTGATCAGCGGTGGCTGAGGATGGATCAAGGCGGCGAGGCTGTATCGACGCGCCGATGGTGGATCATGGCCTGGCCTGGGGTCGATGATGATGCTGGATGTGCTACGTTGTTCACGAGATGAGTGGCCAGCCTGCGCCGGACCAGGATCCAGATTGGCCGGTACTGGTGCGCGCACTTCGCAGGTTCGGCATCCGGTATCTGTCGGGTGGCAGTAGGGACGAACATGTGGGAACGAACATGGGGAGGCGAACCAGTGTGATGGCCCCGAGCTATCTGACGCGCCCTACCTGATTGCCCGTCTCGCCGCCTCGCCTGATGCGCGGTTGAGGCAGGCGCTGATCGCGCTGTTCCTGGTGCATCCGGAACTGGCTCCCACCGTGGGGCGCGTAGCGGAGCAGCTGCCGGACAGCGTACGCAGCGAGCTTGTTCGTCGCTACGTGGGCGCGGTGTACCTCCAGCGGTTATGGCGCACGCGCCTGCAGCGTTTCCTGGGGCAACAGCGGTGGCTGCCGCCGTACTGGATCGAGGAGCTTGGCTTACTGCGCCGGAAGAGGGCTACGGCCGCCCCGGCCTGGCAGCGCTGGCGGCCGGTCACCGGCGGACCGCTCCGGCGCGGGATCGAGAAGGCATCTACGGACGCACGGTGCGGCTCCTGTTCAGCCAGCTGCTGGCCGAGCGCGAGGCCGCCGGCACCACAGGAAGGGCAGCGTGAGCCTGCGGCGCGGTGTCGACCGGCGGGTGAGGCTGGCCTGTGGGTCAGGCTAACCCGAGTTCCTGTAGCACGACGGCGATGCCGTCTTCGTCGTTGGAAGGGGCGATCCGGTCGGCCACGGCGCGGGCGTCTTCGGTTGCGTTGCCCATGGCTACCCCGAGGCCGGCAAAGGCGAGCATCTCCAGGTCGTTGACGTTGTCGCCGAAGGCGAGCACCTCCTGCGGGGTGATGCCCAGCCGGCCGCAGAGGAAGGCCAGGGCGTTGGCCTTGGAGGTGGTCGGCCCGACGATCTCGATGGCCGCGCCGGCGGCGAGCTGGAACCTGGAAAAGATGACGCGCCACAGGGGCCGGCGCTCGTCCGGGCCCTGCTCGGCGGGGGCGTCCTCTGCCGGTGGCGGCGCACGGTGGCCGGTGAGCGCCTCATCCAGGCGCCTCAGGCGGTCGACGGTGTCCATCACGATGAGCTCGATCGGGTCGTGCTCCAGGGCGTCGGGGGTGAGCTCGCGCACGAACTGGATGTTCCGCTGCAGATAGCCCGCCAGGCGCTCATTGGCGCGCCAGTCGCCATCGACCCAGATGATCTCCTCGCGCAAGGCGTTGCCCAGGATGGCTGCAGGCAGGCAGTGGCGGCGGATGATGTCCAGGGCCGCTCTGGCCGCCGGCGCCGGCAGGT
This sequence comes from Chloroflexota bacterium, assembly GCA_034437795.1. Classification (GTDB taxonomy): domain Bacteria; phylum Chloroflexota; class UBA11872; order UBA12225; family UBA12225; genus DAOTTI01. The sequence continues at coordinate 32,315 of DAOTTI010000223.1, forward strand.
GGCGGTGGAAGAGGATGGCGCCATCCTCGTAGACGGTTGCGCCCTGGCTGGCGATCAGGAAGTGGGGCGCTTCGAGTTGCGCCACGATCGGCTGCGCGGTGCGCCGCCGCCGGCCAGTGGCGATGGCCAGATGGACGCCGTGGGCGCTGAGGCCTTGGAGAGCCTGTCTGGTACGGGGCGAGATCGTGCCCTTGCTCGTCAGCAGCGTGCCGTCGATGTCGACGGCAACGAGCTTGTACTGCGGCACCACACCATTCTACCGGGAGCCGGCGCCAAACCGTGGCCGGCTGGGACTCGCGCCACAGATGCCGGCTACCTGGGGTGGCGGAGCTCACCCCACCCATCGGCCCCCGGGCCGACGCGGAGACGCGGGGACACGGAGACACGGGGACGAAGGACCTCACCCCTTCGGCCGGGGCCGCGCCGCACCCCTGCCCATACTCCCCCCGCCGTGGGGCTTGGCCCCGCCGCCCCGTCTCCGACACGGAGAGGGGGAACGACGGCCACGGGGAGAGGACGGACCTCACCCTGGCTGGCTTCCAGAGGGGGAGGGAACGCTCCGCTGGCGGCCTCGTATCCTTCGGGCAGATGTGGATCGCCAGCTTGCCCCCGCCGGGGGCGCCGCCGGACGTGGCGGCGGCCTGGCCGGCCATGTGCCCGCCAGTCAGGGCGCGCTATGGCGCAGAGGCGCGCCCGAACCGCGCTAGGGCCATCGCGCTGCGCTGGCTCCGCTGGGAGGCGGGGCGCCGGCTGCGAGCCCGGAGCGGCGGGGCCGCCGTGCCCCTTGACGCGGAGATCCTGGCCATCCAGCCGGATCACCTGGGGGGGGTGCTGCTCACCACGCCCGCCTTTCGGCTGCTCAAGGAGGCCCTGCCGCAGGCCCGCCTGACCGTTCTGGCGGGGCCGTGGTCGCAGGACGTGCCCGAGCACTGTCCGGCGGTTGACCGGGTGCGGGTGTGCCACTTTCCCGGGTTCGAGCGGGGCGACGCGCCGCAGCGGCTGCTCGATCGCGCGGGCCGCCGCGTCGAGCCATACGTCCGCCTGCTGGCGGTTGCGGGAGAGCTGGCGCAGGAGCGCTTTCACCTGGCCATTAGCTTCCACACCGACTACTGGTGGGGGGCAGCGCTGAGCGCGCTGGCGGGCATCCCGGTCCGGCTGGGCTACGCCACCCCCGAGTCGGCGCCGTTTCTGACCCACGCCCTGCCGTTGGCGCGGCCGATGGTGGGCCGAGAGGTGGGCAGGCCCGAGGGTTGCCCTTCGTGCTCGCCATTCGAGGGCCGATGCGGCGAGACGGGGACGGAGGCGCAGGCTGGCCGGCCACACGTGGCGGAGATGCACCTCGCCCTGGCGCGGGAGGCGCTACGCCTGGCGGGCCAGCAGCCGCCGTCGGGGTTCGACGGCCGGATGGTCTACGAGCCGACGGCCGCGGAGCGCGCCGAGGCTTGGCGCCTGTGGCGAGCCAATGACCTGGACGAGGCGCCGGCGGTGGTCGTGATGCATCCTGCTCCAGGAGCGCCGGTCAAGCGCTGGGCCGCGCCGCGGTTCGCGCTGGTCGCGGACCACCTGGCCGGGCGGTACGGGGCGCGGGTGGTGATCACGGGGGGGCGCAGGGATCTGGACGAGGCGCGGCGGATCGCCGCCGCCTGTTGGCACCGGCCGGTGGTCCTGGCGGGGCAAACGACGTTCGGCGTGCTGGCCGCGCTCCTGGACCGGTGCCGCCTGGCCATCGGCACCGACAACGGCGCGATGCACCTGGCCAGCGCGCGGGGGGTGCCCACCCTGCGCATCTTTGGCCCGACCGACGCCCGCGTCTGGCGCCATTGGTCCGGGGCGGGCGAGCCGTGCCCCTGGGGGGAGATTAGCTCCGCCCGCCCGTGCGCGCCCTGCCACCGGCTGGATGTGCCGCCCTGGGACGTGGCGATGGGGCTGGGGCCGGAGCAGGCCTTCGACGTGGCCTACCCGTGCCTGGAGGAGGTGGCGACGGAGCAGGTCATCGAGGCCGTGGAGCGGCTGTGGGCCCTGACGGAGGGGCGATGACGATGGCGCGGGCGCTGGGGAGGCGGGCTTACCGGGCGGCGCTTCGAGGCCTGTTCGCTCTGCTGTCGCCGGCCGGCAAGCTTGGCCGGCTGGTCACGCCCCCCTATGACCCGCATGCCGTGCGGCGCATCTTGGTCGTCCGCCTGGGGTTGCTGGGGGACGGGACCGCGCTCCTGGCGCCGGCGCTGCGTCTGGCGAAGCTCCACTTCCCGCAGGCGGAGGTCCACGTCCTGGCGACGCCGCTCCAGGCGCCGGTGCTGGCGCCGCTGCCGTCTGTGACGCGAGTGATCCCCTGGACGGCGGGGGACCTGACCGAGCCCCGCCAGGCCCTGCGCCCGCAGGCGTGGCGAGACGCGGCCCGCACCATCCGTGACCTGCGGGCGCAACGCTTTGACCTGGCGCTCGCCTGCTACGGGGCGCTGGCATCCGCCATCGCCTTCGCCAGCGGCGCGCGGTACCGGTTCGGCTACGCCGGCGAGGCATTGCCGGGCACGCTGACCCATGCCCTGCCGGGCGGGCGCTATGACCGTCCCTGGCACGAGGTCCATTACAGCGCGGCCCTGGTCGCCGCGGCGGCAGGGCAGCCGGTCGCCGGCGGGGCGCCGACCCTGCCATGGAGCCGACCGGCGAGCGCCCTGCCTGGAGCAGGGACCAGTGCGGACGGGCCGCCGGACGTCCCGCCGGCGGAGCTGCACGTCACGCCCGCGGCCAGGCAGGCGATGGACAGGCTGCTGGGCAACGCCGGTGGGAGCAGCAGGCTGGCGGTCTTCCTGCCGGGGGCGACCAACGGGGCGGCCAAGCGCTGGCCGGTGGCGCACTGGGCGGCGCTGGCGCGGTTCGCCGCCGCCGATGGCTGGCAGGTTGTACTGGCGGGGGGAACGGCGGAGCGGGTGCTTTCGGCGGAGATCGCCGTGCGCGCCGGGCTGCCGGTCCTGGATGTGACGGGACGCACGTCGGTCGAGGAGCTGCTGGCGCTGCTGGAGCGGGCCGGGGCTGTCGTGGCTGGCGACAGCGGGCCCATGCACCTGGCGACGGCGCTCGGCCGGCCGGTGGTGGCCATCCACGGTCCGACCGCGCCCTGGATCAGCGGGCCGTTCGACCGGCGGCGGGCCGTGGTCGTGCGGCGCGACCTGCCGTGCTCACCCTGCTACCGCCTGGACCGTGTGGCCGATTGCCCGTTGGGGCATACACTCTGCCAGTGGCTGGTCCGGCCGGACGAGGTGTACCGCGCGATGCAGCAGGTCGCGCAGCGTGCCGTCGCGGAGCGGCCCTGAGCCCGAAACCTGAAACCGGTAACCGGCTACCGACATGCGCCTGGCGCTGGTCCACGATTATCTCTACGTCTACGGCGGGGCGGAGCGGGTGCTGGAGCACGTGCACGCCCTCTGGCCGGAGGCGCCCATCTACACCTTGCTGTACGTGCGCGAGCGCCTGCCCCGCTCCTTTGCCGCGATGGACATCCGCACTACGTGGGTGGACCGGCTGCCGGCGCGGCTGGCCTTGCAGCGCATCTACGCCATGCTGCAGCCGCTCGCCTTCGGCCGGCTGCGCGTGCCCGATGCGACTACTATCCTTTCGTTCGCCAGCTTTGGCGCGAAGGCCGTGCCTGCCCCGCCGGGAGGGCGCCATATCTCCTACTGCTACACGCCCCCGCGCTTCCTGTGGGGGCCGTCGAGCGGGATCGAGCGGCAGGGCCTGCCGCGGCCGGTGCGCGCGGCCACGCGTCTGCTGGAAGCCGCGCTTCGCCAGTGGGACTACCGCGCCGCGCAGCGGGTGGACCGCTTCCTGACGCAGTCGAAGTACGTCGCGGCGCGGATCGAGCGGGTGTACGGGCGGACGGCGGAGGTCATTCCGCCGCCGGTGGACGTGGAGCGGTTTGCCGCGCTCCGGCCACGGGATGATGGATACTTCCTGATCGTGACGCGCTTTGAGGCCTATAAGCGGGTCGACATCGCCATCCAGGCCTGCCGGCGGCTGCGAGTGGCGCTTCGCATCGTCGGTAGCGGGGTGCACGAGGCCCGCCTACGCCGCCTGGCCGACGACGATCCGTGCATCGCCTTTCTCGGGCCGCTGCCGGACGACGCGGTGCTGGCGCAGCTGGAAGGCTGCCGCGCCCTGCTGCTGCCGGGCGAGGAGGACTTCGGCCTGGTGGCGGTGGAGGCCCAGGCTGCAGGGAAGCCGGTGATCGCCTACGGGGCAGGAGGCGCGCTGGAGACGGTGGTGCCGGGCGTCACGGGGAGGTTCTTTCGCCCCCTGAGCGCGGAGGCCCTGGCGGAGGCGCTCGCCAGCTTCGACCCGTGCGACTATGACCCGGCGCTGGCGCGGGCCTGTGCGGCACGGTTCGCGCCGGAGCGGTTCAAGGAACGACTCAGACAGGCGGTGGAGCGTGATGCCTCATAGGAGAGCGGTACGCGAATGAGCCGGCTGGTGCAGCTGGTGCGCGCCTGGCAGGGGGCGCGGGTGCTGGTCCTGGGCGACGTGGTGGCGGACGAGCTCGTCGTCGGCCGGCCGCTGGCGATTGCCCGCGAGGCGCCGGTCCTGGTCCTGCAGCACCTGGAGAGCCGCCTGCTGCCCGGCGGGGCGACGAACGTGGCGGCCAACGCCGCGGCCCTGGGGGCGCGGGCGCAGATGTGCGGCGTGGTGGGTGATGACGAGACCGGGCGCCGGCTGCTGGACACGCTGCGCGCCGCGGGGCTCGATTGCTCCGGCGTGTTCGTGGACCCCAGCCGCCCGACCACGACCAAGACCCGCATCTGGGGCGGAGGGGCGCAGCAGCAGATCCAGCAGCTGCTCCTGCGCCTAGACCGCGTGGACCGCACGCCGGTCAACGGGGCGGTGACGGAGCAGATGGCCGCCTTTATCCGCGCCGCCCTGGCCGAGGTCGATGCCCTGCTGATCGCGGACTACGAGAACGGGGTGATCCATCCGGGGTTGATCGAGGCCAGCCTGCCGGCGGCGCTGCAATCCGGCAAGATTGTGGCGGTGGACTCGCACGGGGACCTGTACCGCTTCCGCGGCGCGACGCTCTTCACGCCGAACCAGCCGGAGGCGGAGGCGGCGCTCGGGCGGGCCATGGCGACCCGCGAGGCGCTGGAGGCCGGCGGGCTGGAGCTCCTGGCTGGCCTGGAGGCGCAGGCGGTGCTGATCACGCGCGGGCGAGAAGGGATGACGCTCCTGGCTCGGGGCGCCCCGCCCCGCCATCTGCCTGCGCCGGACGCGCCGGCCGTCGACCCCACCGGCGCGGGCGATACCGTGGCCGCGACCTTCACCCTGGCCGCGGCCGCCGGCGCGTCCTGGGAGGAGGCCGCGACGCTGGCCAGCCTGGCGGCCGGGATCGTCGTCGCCCGCGTGGGCACGGCCACGGCGACGGCGGACGAGCTCATCCAGCAGGTGGAGCGCCTGGACGCACGGCGCCAGGACCCGCCCGGCCGGACGCCCGATCCTGGGTCGGGCGCCGCCATGTGAACCGCCCAAGACTGGAGTACGGGACACAGGCTGTGGGACGGATCGTGGACATGGACGCGCTGGGCGCGCTGGTCGCGGCGGAGCGTGCGGCGGGGCGCACCATCGTGCTGACCAACGGCTGCTTCGACCGGCTGCACGTCGGCCACGTCCGGCTGCTGCAGGCCTGCCGGCAGTACGGCGACGTGCTCATAGTGGGCGTCAACAGCGACGCCTCGGCGCGGGCGCTTAAGGGCCCGGACCGACCGTTTGTCCCCGAGGCGGAGCGGGCCGAGCTATTGGCGGCGCTGGCCGGCGTCGATTACGTGGTGGTGTTCGAGGAGCGGACGGCCGAGCGCCTGGCGGAGGTCGTGCGGCCGGACGTGTACGTCAAGGGGGCCGATTACGCTTGCGCCAGCGACGGGGCGGGCGCCATCGACGAGGGCCGTCTGCCGGAGGCGAGCGTGGTGCGCCGGTACGGCGGCCGGGTGGTGCTGGCGCCACTGGTGCCGGATCGCTCGACGACCGGCCTGGTGGAGCGGATACGGCGGGCCAGATGACCATCACGGAAGCGGCGCCGGTGCGGCCGGACGGGGGGCGCTCGCCTCGCATCCAGCCAGGGGGCGCGGGCGCCGGGCGCCGGATCGCCCTGGCGGCGCTCCTGATCACGTGCGGCAACGTAGTCAGCCGCCTGCTGGGGCTGGTGCGCGACCAGACCATCGCCGCGCTCTTTGGGGTCACGGCCGGCGCGTCGATCTACAGCGCCGCCAGCCGCGTGCCGACCATGGTCTACGACCTGCTGATCGGCGGGGCGATGACGGCGGCCCTGGTGCCGGTCTTCGCCGAGTACGCGGCGCGGGACGAGCGGCGGCGCGAGAGCGATCCGGCGCACCCGGAGCTGGCGCCCCTGGTGGGGGCGGTGCTGGGGCTGGCGCTGGCCGTGCTTATTCCATCCGTGGCGCTGCTCATCTTGTTCGCCCGGCCCCTGATGCGGCTGATGGGCGTCGGGTTCGAGCCGGCGGTGCAGGAGCAGGGGGTGCTGCTGGTGCGTCTGGCGCTGCCGTCGGTGGTGCTGCTGGGGGCGTCGGCGGTGCTGATGGGCGCGCTCTACGCCCTGCACCGCGTGGCGCTGCCGTCCTTTTCGGCGGCCGTCTACAACGTGGGCATCATCGTCTGCGCCCTGGCGCTGGCGCCGTGGCTGGGGGTGGCCAGCCTGGTGATCGGCATGCTGGCCGGGGCGGCGGGGCAGTTGTTGCTGCAGGTGCCTGGACTGAGGGGGCTGCGCATCCGGCCGCGGCTGGACCTTCGCCATCCGGGCGTGCGCCGGATCCTGGGGCTCTACGCGCCGGTGGCGGCCGGCCTGCTCGTCTCCGCCCTGGTGGTGACGCTCGACACGCGCCTGGCGTCGGCGACGGGGGAAGGCAGCCTGGCCGCGATGCGCTACGCGACGACGCTGGTGCAGTTCCCCCTGGGCCTGGTAGCGACGGCCCTCTCGTTCGCCGTGCTGCCGGTCCTGGCTCGCTACGGGGCGGGCGGGGCGCGGGCGACGGGGTATCAGCAGACGCTGAGCGCGGGCATTCGCGTGGCCCTGCTGCTGATCGTGCCGATGATGGTCACGCTGATGGCGCTCGGGCTGCCGATCGTCCGGCTCCTCTTCCAGCGGGGGGCCTTCACCGACGAGGGCGCGCGGCTGACGTCCCTGGCGTTGCTGGTCTATGCCCCTCAGCTGCCTTTCGTGGCGGCCGACCAGCTACTGATCGCCGCCTTCTACGCCCTGCAGAACACCCTGGTGCCTGTGCTGGTGGGCGTGGCGGGGGCGGCGCTCTACACGGCGGTGGCCCTGGGAACGGTGGGGTCGCTGGGGATGGCCGGCCTGGTGCTGGCGAACACCGTCCAGAACAGCGCGCATGCGATCGTGCTCATGGCGCTGCTCTGGCGGGCCGCCGGCGGGGAGTGGTGCCGCGGGCTGGGCGCGGCAATCGGGCGGATCGCGCTCGCCGGCGGCGCCATGGCCGCCATACTTGTAGGGATGCAGCACGTGGTAGCGCCGCCCCAGCCGGTGCTGGGGCTGGGCGCCTATCTCGCTGGAATGATCGCCATCTCGGGCGCGGTCTATCTGGCTGTGCTGGCCGTGCTGGGGAGCGAGGAGCTGGGCTTCGCCCGTGACCTGGTGGCGCGGCGCCTGCGCCGGTCCGCGGGAGGCCCGCCGTGACCGCACGCGTTGCGCCGGCCCCGCCGGCGGCCGCCTGCCGCCAGAGCCTTTCCGAGACGGCGGTGCTGCTGCTGCGCAGCATGCGCCCGCGGCAGTGGACGAAGAACGCCATCGTGCTCGTGGGGCTCGTCTTCTCGCTGGAGCTGGACAAGCCCCAGCAGGTGGCGCGCGCCGTGCTGGCCCTGGTGGCGTTCATCCTGCTGTCCAGCGCGGTCTACCTGATCAACGACCTGGTGGACATGGAGAAGGACCGCCTCCACCCCACCAAGCGCCTGCGCCCGCTGGCTTCCGGCGCGCTGGCGCCGCGGGTGGCAATAGTGGCCGCCGCGGTCGCGCTCGCGGCCGGCCTGCTGACGTCGCTGCTACTCTCCCTTCCCTTGGCCGCCATCGCGACTGGCTACCTGGGCCTGCAGGCGGTCTATAGCGCGGTGCTGAAGCACGCGGTCATTCTGGACGTGATGGCGCTGGCGGCCGGGTTCGTCCTGCGGGCCGTGGCGGGGGCGGTGGCGGTCGGGGTGCCGATCTCGCCCTGGCTGTACGTCTGCACCTTGCTGCTGGCGCTCTTTCTGGCCCTGGGCAAGCGCCGGCAGGAGCTGCTCCTGCTCACCGATGGCGCGGCCGGGCACCGGCCGTCACTGACGCACTATTCCGTGGGCATGGTGGACGAGCTGCTACAGGTGGTCACCACATCGCTGCTGGTGGCCTACATGCTCTACACCTTCTTTGCGGAGAACCTGCCGCGGAACCGCGCCATGATGCTGACCATCCCCTTCGTGCTGTACGGGGTGTTCCGCTACCTGTACCTGGTCCATGGGCGGGGCGAGGGGGGCTCCCCTGAGGAGGTCCTGCTGCGTGACCGGCCGACCATGGTCTGCGTGCTCCTGTGGGGGCTTACCGTCGTCACCATTCTGTACGCGGTGCCCGCATCGTGAGCCGGGCCGGCGGCCGGCGGGAGGCGGGCCGGCGCATTCGCCTCGGCCACCAGCATGTGGGAGCGGGCTCGGCCGCCAGCGGGTGGGAGCGGGTGATCGGCGGGGACCGACGGGCGGTGGGAGGCGAGCATGCGTGTGGTGATCACCGGCGGGGCAGGGTTCCTGGGCTATCACCTGGCCGCCTTCTGCGCCGCGCGCGGGGCGACGCCGGTGATCGCCGACATCCGGCGCCCCGACCCGGCGGAGTATCCGCCGGGGACGCTCTTTTTCGTCGCCGACGTCCGCGATGCCCCTGCGGTGGCGCGGGTCCTGCGCGCCGGCGGGCCGGCCGCGGCCGACGTGGTCGTGCACGCGGCGGCGGCGCTGCCGTTGTGGCGGCCGGCAGACATCCGTAGCACCAACGTCGAGGGCACGCGCACGGTCCTGGCAACGGCGCAGGAGGCTGGCGTGGGGCGCATGATCTTCATCTCGTCGACGGCCGTGTACGGGGTACCGGAGAAGCACCCGCTGGAGGAGGACGATCCCCTGGTGGGGGTTGGCCCCTACGGGGTGAGCAAGATCGCTGCCGAGCGCCTGTGCCTGGCCGCCCGCGCCCAAGGCTATTGCGTCCCCATCCTGCGCCCGAAGACCTTCATCGGTACGGGGCGCCTGGGGGTGTTTCAGATCTTGTACGACTGGGTGTACGACGGCAAGCGCATTCCGGTGCTGGGCTCGGGGAACAACCGCTACCAGCTCCTGGAGGTGGAGGACCTCTGCGACGCCATCTGGCGGGCGGCCACGTCCCCGGCCGCGGTCGCCAATGAGACCTTCAACGTGGGGGCGACGCGTTTCGGCACGGTGAGAGAGGACGTGGGCGCGCTGTGCGCCTACGCCGGCACCGGGGCGCGCGTGTTTCCCGTCCCCGCGGGGCCGGCCAAGCTAGCCCTACGCGCCCTGGAGATGGCCCACCTGTCGCCCCTGTACCGGTGGGTGTACGCGACGGCCGACAAGGACAGCTACGTCTCCACGGCGCGGATCGAGCGGGCGCTGGGCTGGCGGGCGCGGTACAGCAATGCGGAGGCCCTGATCCGGTCCTATGAGTGGTACCTGGCGCACCGCGAGACGCTGGGGCACACTACAGGGGTGACGCACCGCGCGGCCTGGAAGCAGGGTGCCCTCCGGCTGCTCAAACGTTGGATGTGACAGGTGCCGTACCGCATCGACTTCCACACGCACACGGGGCATTCGCCCGACTCCCTGGCCCCTGCGGCCGCGATGCTCGACGCGGCGGTGCGCCGCGGGCTGGCGGCGATCGCCGTCACGGACCACGACTCGCTGGGCGGCGCGCTCCAGGCGCAGTCGTTGGTGGAGCGGCAGCCGGAGCGCTTCGCCGGCCTGCGGGTCCTGCCGGGCGAAGAGGTGAAGACGGTGGAGGGGGAGCTGATCGGCCTCTTTCTGTCGGAGACGATCCCGCGCGGGCTCACGCCGGAGGAGACCATCGCCCGCATTCGCGCCCAGGGCGGGCTGGTGATTGTGCCCCACCCGTTCGACCGGTTCCGTGGCTCGCGCCTGAAGCCGGCCGCGCTGGAACGCATCGCCCCGCTGGTGGACGCAGTGGAGGTGTTCAACGCGCGCACCACCCTGGCGGCCGACAATGCGCGTGCCCTCGCCTTTGCCCTCCGACACGGCCTGGCGGCCGTGGCCGGCAGCGACGCCCACGCCGCCTGGGAGGTAGGGAACGCCTTTCTGGAGGTTGCAGAGCCGCCGGCGTCGTCCGCTGCCGCCCTGCTGGCGCAGATCCGTACGGGACGCGTGGGTGGCCGGAAGAGCCTGCTGGCCGTGCACGCCTGGAGCGTGGTGGCGCGCTGGCGCAAGCGCGCCGGCCTGGCCCCACGGGTCGGCTGGTAATGGCAGGCAGCCCCCACCCCCTGGCCCCCTCTCCCGCCTGCGGGAGAGGGGGAAACGAGGGCTACGGGAAGAGGGTGTGCCCATGGGCGAGAGGAGATGATGGCAGTGCCCTGGGGCGCTCGGGAGCGGGGGCGTATGCCCGCTGACGCGCCGTTGCTACCCTGGGCCTTGCACTGACCGGTCCGATGGCGATGCTGCTGGCGCTCGGTGCACTAAATGGTCCGATGGCGATGCCGCTGGCGCTCGGTCTGACCGCACTGGTGGCCCTGGCGGCCGTGCCGGCCGGCGCGGGGCTGCTAAGGGTCCTGGGGTTCCGCGCCGCCGACTTCGCGACGCCGGCCGAGCGCCTGGCCCTGCAGATGGCGGCGGGGTTGGGTGTGGTGGCCTACCTGCTCACCCTGGCTGGCCTGGGGCGCGCCTTCTCTCCGCCGATGGTGCTGGCCCTGCCGGCGGCGCTGGCCGTGGCAGCGCTCCCGGCCGCGGCGAGGGCTGTGGCGGCCGTAGGGCCGCGGCTCGTGGCCTCCTCTCGCATGGGTCGCGTTCTCTCGCGGCGACGCCCTGACCTTGAGCCGGAGGGCTCGCCGGCGGCGGGACGACCGCTAGGAGAGGGAACGCGTCGCCGGCCACGACCTGCGCTCGGTCAAGGGACATTGGCAGGAGGCTCCGAGCTAGACGCAACCGCCCAGGATTCGGCTGTTCGACCGCTGGCGCTTGGTCAAGGGACATCTGGAACAGGCTGTGATCTGGACGCTAGCCCGCAGGGTCCGGTTGATCGAGCGTTAGCGGTCGGTGAGGGGATAGTTGAAGCAGGCTCCGATGTGGACGGTTTCTCGCCAACGGCGAGTGACCGAGCGCGAGGAGAGGGCCAGGGTGGTTTTGATGGGTGTAGGCTGGATTGGGACACCTGTGACAACCAGCGCGGCGTGCTCGCGCAGCGCGGCGGCAGGGCCGAGCGGGATGGCGCGGCGCCGGCGGGGCAAGCCTGGCGGCGGGTAGGGGAGGGTGAGGCGCGGGGGCTCTTGTCGACGAGTGACCTGCAGCCAGCGCGCAGCAGCAGCCTGCGGTACCTGGGGGCTCGGGTCCTTTCTTCTGGGGCCGGGCGGCCGGAGCCGCCGGCGCGCAGCGGCAGCCCGCGGTACGTGGGGGCGGGTCGCGCGCTTGACAGGCTGGCGGCCGGCGCACTGGCCGTGCTGGCTGGGGCGGTGCTGCTTCAGGGGCTGGCTCCCCCGACGGATTACGATGGGCTGCTCTACCACCTGGTGGCTCCCAAGGCGTTTCTTGACGCCGGCGCGATCGTCTACCTGCCGCACAACTTCTCGGCCAACCTGCCTGCCTTTGGAGAGATGCTCTTTGCCCCGGGGCTGGCCGGAGGCTCGGACCGCATGCCCCAGCTCCTGCACGGACTGGCCGGCGCCCTCTCCGTAGCCCTCACCTACCTCCTGGGGCGCCGGTGCTTCAGCCGGCAGATAGCCTTCCGCGCCAGCGTCGCGCTGGCCGCGACCCCGCTGATCCCGTTTCTGGCCACCCGCGCCTACATCGACCTGTTCACGCTGGTGTTCAGCCTGGTGGCTATCTTCGGCGCGCTGGTCTGGCAGAGCACCGGCCGGCGCCCGTGGGTGGGCCTGGCGGGCGTGGCGGCCGGCTTTGCCCTTTCGACGAAGTACGCGGCGCTGTCCTTGCTGCTCGTGCTTGGCGTCGCGTTCGTCCTGGCGCCAGCCCTGGCGCGGCCGAGCGCGACGGGGCGGTGGCCTGCCGTGGGTCGTGGCCTGGGCGCGGCCCTGGCGTTCGGGGCCGCCGCCCTGGTGGCGAGCGTCCCCTGGTACGCGCGGCAGGTCGCGGTCCTGGGCAACCCGGTGTGGCCGATGTACTTCGGCGGGCGGGACTGGGATGCCGTCCGCGTCGAGCAACTGACCTACTTCGTCGGCCACTACGGCGTGGGACGAACGCTCCAGGCGTGGCTGCTGCTGCCCTGGCACGTGTACTGGGAGAGCTGGCGGTTCGGCCACGTTCCGGAGTCCTATCCGCCCCTGGTGGCCTGGGCGGCGCCGCTGGCGCTGCTGTGGCCTTTCCCGCCGGCGGCGCCGGTGGTGTGGCTGCTCGGGAGTGCGGCGGGGCTGTGCGCAATCTGGGCGCAGGGCTGGCAGGACCTCCGCTTCCTGCTGCCGGCCTACCCGCTGCTGGCCCTGCTCGGGACGGCAGGGCTGGCCGGCGCCCTGGCCCGCTTCCGCAGCGGGGACGCCGTCGTGGCCGCATTGGTGGCGGGGCTGGCCATGATCGCGGCCGGGCGGGAGGTGGTACGGGCCGCGGACGCGCTCGGTGTGGTTAGCGGGCGCGAGCCCGAGGCCAGCTACCTGCGGCGCCGGCTGCCGGACCAGCGCGCCATCGAGGTGCTCAACGCGCAGGTCCCCGCAGGGAGCGCGGTCCTCTTTCTGGGCGATGGACAGATCTGGTACTGCCGGCCACGGTGTCTTCCGGACCCGGCGCACGATAACCTGCTGCAATGGTTCGTGCGCCCGGGCAGCGCGGAGGCGGCCCTGGCGGGGCTGCGCGCGGCCGGCGTGTCCCACATCTTGCTCAGCAAGCGCGATTACTGGTACCTCGAACACCAGGATTCGCAGGAACGTCTCAAACGGCAGCTGGCGGAGTTCTACGTGTTCAAGGCGCGCTATCTGGACCTGATCTACGAGGACGACGCCAGCGAGGTGTATCGAGGGCGCTGGTGAGCGCACGCCGTACTGGGACGTGGCTGCCCCTGGTGCGCCCCGGCGTGTTCCTGGCCGTGGCCATCGGCGGGGCCTCTTCCGCGGCCTGGGTGGCCCACGCCAGTGTGCCGCTGGTCTGGGAGCAGGCACGGGCCTTTAGCTGGTGGTACGCGGCGCCGGCCGCCGCGCTTACGCTGGCCAGCGTGGCCCTGCGCTTTCTGCGCTGGCAGTTCCTGCTCCGGCGCGCCGGTCTGCGGCTGCCGGTTCGTATCAGCGGGGCGATCTACGTCGCCGGCCTGGCCATGCTGCTCACGCCGGCCTACGCTGGCGAAGGCGTCAAGACCTGGCTGGTGGGGCGGGCCGCCGGCGGAGGGTACGCGCGGGCCGCCGGCGTGGTCGTCGCCGAGCGGCTGTTCGACGCGGTGGCGCTGGCCCTGGCCGGCGGGATGGCCCTAGCCGTGGCGCCGGTCCCGATTGGTCCCGGCGGGGCGGGGGCGAGGCTGGGCCCGGCGCTGCTGGCGGCCGGAGCCGCCGGCGGGGCGCTGCTGGCCCTGGCCGGCACGCGGCTGCCGGCCATCTACCTGGCCCTGGCCAGGCTGCGTGGCGGGCTGCGGCCAGCGCCCCCGGCGATCACGGGGGGCAGCCTGCTCATCGCTCTGGCGCTCTCGCTCTGCGCCTGGACCCTGGGCAGCCTGACCCTGGCGGTGGTCTGCGCCGGGGCCGGCGCCGGCGTTGGGGCGCTGCGGGCCGCCGGCATCTACGCCGCGTCGACGCTGCTTGGTGGGCTGACCCTGCTGCCGGCCGGCGCTGGCGTGGTGGGGACGGCCATCGTCCTGCACCTGCGGGCGGGCGGCGTCGCCGAGGCGCAGGCCGTCCTGGCAGCGGCGCTGGTCCGGCTGCTGACGGTGTGGCTCACGGCGGCCATCGGGATCGGGGGCTGCTGGCGCCTGTGGCGGCGCGGGGGCGGCGCGCTGCCGGCCGCGGCGCCCACCGAGGCGGAGCGGTTCGAGGCCCTGGCCCCGGCCTATGGGGAGCAGCTCTCGCCCCTAGCGCGTGAGCGCGTGGTGGCGCGCAAGGTGCGCGTGATGCTGCCCGCGCTGCGCCGCGCGGGGATCGGCGCCGGCAGCCGCATACTGGACGCGGGGTGCGGGCAGGGCTGGTACGCGGGAGCGCTGGCGGGGCGAGGCTACCGCGTGGTGGGGATCGACGTGGCCGTCGCTCAGCTCAAGGCGGCGCGCGGGGCCGCCGGCGACCAGGCGGCGGGCGCCGCCCTGGCTGCGGCGTCCGTGCTGAACCTTCCGTTCGCGGCCCATACGTTCGACGCGGCCTATGCCGTCAACCTGCTGCACCACCTGGGTGACCCGGCCGCACAGGAGCTGGCGCTGGCCGAGCTGGCGCGGGTCGTCCGCCCGGGCGGGCTCGTCTTCGTGCACGAGATCAACACCATCAACCCCCTGTTCCGCCTGTATATGTCCTACCTGTTCCCGCTGTGGCGGGAGATCGACCTGGGCACGGAAGCGTGGCTCGACCCGCGGCGCCTGCCGGCCCCCGCGCCGTTGAGCCTGGCCGCGACCGACTGCTACACCTTTCTCCCCGACTTTACGCCACGGCCCGTGTTCCGGCGCCTGCGCGCGCTGGAGGCGCGGCTGGAAGGCACGCGGTGGAAGTCGTACGGCGCGCACTTTACCGCCATCTATCAGCGCGGGGACGACACAGGCGGCCACGATGAGGCAGGCGTTGCCAGGGCCCGAGCCGCGCCGGCGCCGGCCGGCGCTTCGCGCACCGACGAGCCAAGGGCATGAACCGATGAGGCGCGAGCGTGAAGCGATGGGCCGGGCGCGTCCCACAGCGACGACGCTCGGCCGTGCGCCCCGCCTGGCGCTGCTGGCCATGTGGCTGGCCGCCTGGGCGGTGTACGCCGCCTACTTTCAGGCGCAGTGGGTGATTGGCCAGCGCCCGATCTACTTCGTCACCGGCGACGAGCCCCATTATCTGGTGGTGGCGACCAGCCTGCTGCGGGACCGCGACCTGGACGTGCTGAACAACTACCGTGAGGAAGACTATCTCTCCTTCTATCCCTACCATCTGGGCGACGCCCGCGACCCTGAGGACATGCACGCCATCTACGGTCGGGGCGGACACCTCTACTCCAAGCACGCCATCGGGCTCTCGCTGCTGCTCCTGCCGGCCTTCGCTCTCGGCGGGCATGGCGCCGCCAAGGTCTTGATGATGGCGCTCACCGCGGCGCTGGGGGTGCAGCTCTATCTGCTGGCCCGCGAGACCACCGGCCATCGGGGCGCGTCGCTCTTCGCCTGGGTGGCGGTGACCTTCTCGCCGCCCCTACTGCTCTATGCCGACCAGCTCTATCCGGAGGTGCCGGGGGCGCTCCTGGTCGTCGGCGGGCTGCGCGCGGCCACCAGCGCGCGCCTGACGCGCGCCGGGGCGCTGCGTGCCGGCGCCGCCATCGGGCTTCTGCCCTGGTTCCACCTGCGCTACGTCCCGCTGGCGGCGGTCCTGGCCCTAGTGGCGCTGGCGCGCTGTGTGACCGTGGCGCCCCGCGGCCGCCGCGCGAGCGGGGCGGCGTGGAGGGTGGCGCCCGGCGCGGCCGGATGGCTGGGGTGGGCGCTGGCGCC
>DAOTTI010000224.1:0-4280 GCA_034437795.1 Chloroflexota bacterium
AAAGGCGGCGGATCGCGCGGCGCAGGCCTACGAGACGGCGGCCGAGGCCGTCGCGCCGGCGGTGGCCAGAACCGGCCGGCGGGCCGCAGACGCCGTCGCCCGCACGGCGGACACGGCCGCCATCGGCCTGCAGGCGGCGGGCGAAGCGGCTGAGGAGGCGGTGGAGGCTGTCACGGCCACCACCGCGGCCGCCGCCAGCGCCGCCGGCCGCTTCGTCCGCACGCTGGTCGCCGGCTTTTGGTGGGCGATCCGGTTCGCCGTGAAGACGGCCATCCTGGCCGGCGTCGCCTACGTTGGCTGGCAGTGGCTCCAGTCGCTGAAAGAGCAGCGGGCTGAGTCGGGCCGCTTCCACAGCCCCACTTACGGGGCCGTCGAGCCCGCCACCAGCCCCGCCACGGCTGGCACGTAGCCCCGCTGCCGGTGGTCGTCCCGCCCGAGTGGTGACCCTGGGCCAGGGCATGGGCCTGCTCCTCGCTCCTCCGTCCCCTCGTCCCGCCTCCAGCGGGCCACCGCGCCAGAGTGTGGGCTCCCACCTCGTCACTCGCTCCTCGCTCCTCGCCACTCCCTGCATCACATAGATCGCTGCCACGATAGCCAGTCGCAGGACGCAGGGCGAAAAACGGAGGCGCGTTCGTCCTTCGCCCTGCGTCTTTCCTGGCCGTCAGCTAGCCACGCTGATGCCGGCCGGTCATGAACGCTACATCACAGGAACTCCACCAAAGCCAACGGCAGGGTGTTGCCTCGCCGCCGGCGCATGAGCCACACTTCTACCAGAGCGGCGGCCAGCGCCACGACACGTGTGCCTCTGGTACAGGGGGCAACGGACTACCCGCCCCGCCGCTCGACCGAAGCCACGCGAGCCTGGACCATTCATCAGCGGCGCCCTGACCGTCGCCCGCTCCGCGGGCCCCCGCTCTCCCACAGGGAGACGGGACCCGCCGCTGGCAGTGAGTGGTCCAGGCTAGCGCCCTGGCTCCCGCATCTCACACCTTGAACCTTGAACCTACTGCCATGGCCTCAGGCACGCAGACCGGCAGCCAACCGGCCCCCACCGCCATGAGCTGGCACGAGTTCTACGGCCCTAACGCGGCCTACGTGCTTGAGCTCTACGAGCAGTTCCTGCGGGACGCCTCCAGCGTCGACCCCGCGACCCGCGCCTTCTTTGAGCGCTGGCGCCCGCCGGAGCTGGTGGCCCCGCCGGCGCCGGCCCCCGAAGCGGCCGTGCCGGTGGCGGCCGCCGACGCCATGCTCATCTTCGCGGTGGGGCAGCTAGCCACCAGCATCCGCGAATACGGGCACCGCGCCGCCCGCCTCGACCCCCTGGGCAGCGAGCCGCCCGGCGATCCTGAATTGGATCCGGCCACGCACGGCCTGCGCGAGGCGGATCTGGAGCGCCTGCCGGCCAGCGCGGTCGGCGGTCCGGCCGCGGAGGGGGCTGCCAACGCCCGTGAAGCCATCGCCAACCTGCGCCGCATCTACTGCGGCACCACCGGCTACGATTTCGACCAGGTCCAGGACGCCGCCGAACGCGCCTGGCTGCGCGACGCCGCCGAGTCCGAACGCTACCGCCCGCCGAAGGACCCCATCGACGAGCGCGCCCTGCTCGACCGCCTGAGCGAGGTGGGCGCCTTCGAGCGCTTCCTGCACCGCACCTTCCCGGGCCAGACCCGCTTCTCCATCGAAGGGACCGGCATGCTTATCCCCATGCTCGATGAGATCATTGGGGCCGCGGCGGAGGCGGGGACGCGCCACATCCTCATCGGCATGGCCCACCGCGGGCGCCTGAACGTGCTCGCCCACATCCTGCGCAAGCCCTACACGCAGATCCTGGAGGAGTTCAAGGCCCCCGTGCGCCGCTCCGGCATCTCCGGCACCGACCTGACGGGCGAGGCCTTCACCGGCGACGTCAAGTACCACCTGGGGGCGCGGCGGGCCATCAAGGACAGGCAGGCCGTCGACCTCTCGGTCACGCTCGCCCCCAACCCCAGCCACCTGGAGTACGTCAACCCGGTGGTGGAGGGCATGGCCCGCGCTGCCGACGAGCGGCGCGACCGGCCAGGCCTGCCCGTCCAGGATGAGACCGCCTCGCTGCCGCTCCTGATCCACGGCGACGCGGCCTTCCCCGGCCAGGGCGTGGTCGCGGAGACCCTGAACCTCTCCCGCCTGCCGGGCTACCGCACCGGCGGCACCATCCACGTCATCGTCAATAACCAGATCGGCTTTACCACCGAGCCCAGCGACGCGCGCTCCACCCTCTATGCCTCGGACCTGGCCAAAGGCTTTGAGATCCCCATCGTGCACGTCAACGCCGACGACCCCGAGGCCTGCATCGCCGCCGCCCGCCTGGCCCATGCCTACCGCGAGCGGTTCCACAAGGACTTCCTGATCGACCTGATTGGCTACCGGCGGTGGGGGCACAACGAAGGCGAGGACCCCACCATCACCCAGCCCCTGATGTATCAGAAGATCGCCTCCCACCCGACGGTGCGGGAACTGTGGGCGGCGGAGCTGGTGCGCCGCGGCCTGGTCACCGAGGACGAGGTCGGCGCCATGCTGGCGGCGCACACGCAGGCGCTCCAGGCCGCCCTGGCGGAGGTCAACGCCCGGCTGGAGCGCCAGGCCCCGGCGGGCCGGGCGGGCGGAGACGCCGGCAATAGGCCGGCAGCGGGGGCACCAGGCGTCGGCGCCACGCTACAGGCCGGCAGGGACGGCCCGCAGGCCGGCGCTCCAGCCACCGCGTGGGATGTCGCCACCGGCGTGCCGCTGGCCGAGCTAGAGGCGATCAACGACGCGCTCTGGCGCCTGCCGGACGGCTTTACGCCCAACCCGCGCCTCGAGCGCTTCCTGCTCCGGTCGCGGCGCGAGGCCTTTGCCAAGGGGCCGCACCCCAGCCCGGGGACGATCGACTGGGGCCACGCCGAGGCGCTGGCCTTCGCCACCATCCTGCGCGACGGCACACCGATCCGGCTCACCGGCCAGGACACCGTGCCGGGGACGTTCGGCCAGCGCCAGGCGGTCTTGCGAGACGTGCAGACCGGAACGGCGTACACGCCCCTGCACTACGTGCCGGGGGCGCGGGCCTCCTTCGAGGTGCGCAACAGCCCCCTCTCCGAGGTGGCCGTGCTCGGCTTCGAATACGGCTATAGCGTGCAGGCGCCGGATACGCTGGTGCTCTGGGAGGCGCAGTACGGGGACTTCGTCAATAGCGCCCAGGTCATCGTCGACCAGTTCATCACCTCGGCCCGCTCCAAGTGGGGGCAGGAGCCCTCGCTGGTCCTGCTCCTGCCCCACGGCTATGAGGGCCAGGGGCCGGAGCACTCCAGCGCCCGGCCGGAACGCTTTCTCCAGGCCGCGGCGGAGGACAATATCCGCGTGGTGAACTGCACCACCGCTGCCCAGTACTTCCACCTCCTGCGCCGCCACGCCGCTCTCCTGCGCAGGGAGCCGCGCCCGCTGGTGGTGATGACGCCCAAGCGCCTGCTGCGCGAGCCGCTAGCCGCCGCCACCCCCGCGGCCCTGGCCGAGGGCACCCGCTTCCAGCCGGTCCTGGACGACCCGTCCCTCGACCAGGGCGCTCGCAAGCGAGTGCGCCGCGTGATCCTGTGTAGCGGCAAGGTGTACTACGACCTGGCGATGGACCAGCAGCGCACGCCGGCCGTGGCCCTGGTGCGGATCGAGCAATGGTATCCGTTCCCCGCCGCTGAGGTGGCGCAGGTCCTGGCGGGCTACTCCGGCGCGCGGGAGGCGCTCTGGGTCCAGGAAGAGCCGCAGAACATGGGCGCCTGGACGTTCATGCAGCCCCGGCTGGAGGCCCTGCTGGCGGAGCGCGGGCTCCCGCTGCGCTACGTCGGCCGGCCGGAACGGGCCAGCCCCGCGGAGGGCGAGCGGGCCTGGCACATCGCGGAGCAGGCCCGCATTGTGGCCGAAGCGCTCGGCGCCCTGCCGGCGAGGGCCGCCGCGCGGGGCCATACGCGTGCCGGCGCCAGAGCCGACGGCCCCCGCGCCAGGGCGCCCCGCACGGCGCGCTCGCCGGCCGGCGCCAGCCGCATCACGTCCTGAGGTGAGCCATGCCAATCGAGATCCGTGTCCCCCCACTCGGCGAGTCCGTCGTTGAGGCCACCGTCGCGCGGTGGCTCAAGCAAGAGGGTGAACTGGTGGCGCCGGGGGACGCCGTGGCGGAGCTGGAGACGGAGAAGGTCAACATCGAGGTGCCAGCGGATGTGGGTGGTGTGCTGCGCCAGATCCTGCACCGCGAGGGGGAGACGGTCCGCATCGGCGAC
>DAOTTI010000225.1:0-4483 GCA_034437795.1 Chloroflexota bacterium
TCTGGTCGAGACGGGGGAGTTCGAGAAAGGTGCTTCCCTGCTTCTAGGGGGCGAACGCCACCTTCGCGGGCGCCCTGCAGGCGGCCATCGGCCTCTGGCGTGGCTGGCGCGCGTGGCCGACCGCGCCCCCACTGCCGGCACGCCGGGCCTTGCTCGACCCAGTTGGCCCACGCCGCCCGTCAATCTCGATCTCCGCGGCTACCAAGTACCGGTAAGCGCACAGAGACAGGGCGGGACCAGAGCCGAACAAACTCCAGCTAGAGCCGAACAAACTCCAGCGCCGGCACCCGGGCGAGCGCGCCATGCGCCGCCGCGCGCCGCGCGAACTCGCACAATCCCTGCCGGTAGCGCTCACCGAAGTCGAAGCGCAGTGTGCGGAAGTAGCCAGCCAGCACCCGCGGTGGAAACGGCTCCCAGCGGCTCGCCGCCTGCGCGATCTCGTCCACGTGGGCCAGGCTGTACTGCAGCGAGCGCCGGAAGGCGGCCAGGACCTCAGCCACGAGCTGAGGCGCGCGGGCGGCGTACTCGCGGCGCACCGCCCAGACGGCGTAGACCATCGCGCAGCCGGTGAGCGCCCGCCACTCCTGGCCCAGGTCGTAACAATGGAGCCCCGCCGGCGGGCGCCAGAGCACCCGCAGCGCAGGGTCGCCGATCAGGAGGGCGGCTTCGGCGGCGGCCAGCATGCGCTCGAGGTCGGGCGGGCTCTCCACGTAGCGGGGCGTGACGGCGTAACGCTCGGCCAGAATAATCCGCGCCAGCACCTGTGACGTGGCCGACGTGGTCGCCAGCGCCACCACCCGGCCCCCCAGGTCCGCAGCGGGGACGAGGCTCGCCAGCACGATGCTCTGTACGGGGCCGTCGGAGCTCACCGTCAGGTCAGGAAGCAATAGCAGCTCGCCAGCGTGGCGCAGGTACTCGATCGACGAGATGGGGGCGACATCCAGTTCCCCATCCAGGAGCAGCCGGTTCAGCTCGGTAGGCGTCCCTCTGGTCAGGTCCATGTCCAGCACCGCGCCCTCGCGGACCAGGCCATGGTAGAGCGGCAGGCAGTTCAGGAACTCGATATGGCCAACGCGGGGGCGGCGCGCTCCAACGCTCGTACTCGGGGACAGGGGCGCGTCTGGGTCGCCTTCTGGCCGGGCACAGCACACCGGACCGCGCATCGGAGCACTCGCGACGCGAGACGGCGGCGGATCCAAGTCCTGTTCTAGCCGAACACGGGGCAGCGGGCGGTGGGCGGGAACGCGCACGACGGAAGCCTGTGCCCCTTGCCGACGCGCGGCTGCCGGCGAGGCCTCCGACACCACATGACTCCCGCTCGCTTCCATTACTCAACCCTTCTTCATTCTTAATTCTCAATTCTTGCTTTCTTTTTCATTCCTCAAACACTCTCAGCACGTTATAGACGGTGTCGCGCTGCACGGGGATCCGGCCGGCGGCGCGGATCACGCGCACCAGTTCCTCCAGGCTGACCTCATGCGGCGTGGCCGCGCCGGCCATGTGGTAGATGCGCTCCTGCACGACCGTCCCGTCCAGGTCGTCCACGCCGAAGTCCAGCAGCGTCTGCGCCGTATCCAGGCCGAGCATGATCCAGTAGGCCTTGAGGTGCGGGATGTTGTCCAGCAGCAGGCGGCTCACGGCGAAGACCCGCGCGCTCTCCAGGGCGGTGGCCATGGGCAGGTGGGACAGGCGGTTATGGGCGTTGTGGAAGCGCAGCGGAATGAACACCTGAAAGCCGCCTGTCTCGTCCTGCAGCGCGCGCAGGCGCAGGACGTGGTCCACCCGCTCCTCAGGGGTCTCGATGTGGCCATAGAGCATGGTGCAGTTGGTGCGCAGGCCCAGCCGGTGGGCGGTGCGGTGGATCTCCAGCCAGTCCTCGGCCGTCGACTTGTAGCCGCAGAGGCGCCGGCGCACCCGCGGGGCGAAGATCTCTGCCCCTCCGCCAGGGAGCGACCCTAGGCCGGCGTCGATCAGCGCCCGCAGCACGTCCTCGTAGCTGCGCCCCGTGATGCGGGCGAACCACCAGATCTCGACGGCGGTAAAGGCCTTCAGGTGGACGTGCGGCAGGGCGGCCTTCAGCCGGCGCAGGGCGTCGAGGTAGTAGTCGAACGGCAGGCCCGGGTGCAGGCCGTTGACGATGTGCAGCTCGGTGATGTCCAGCGTGGCCGCGGTGTGCAGCGCCGTCTCCACCGCCTCCTCCACGGTCATGGTGTAGGCCCCTGCCTCACCTTCGTCGCGCCGGAAGGAGCAGAAGGCGCACTTGGCCTTGCAGATGTTGGTCAGGTTGAGGTGCCGGTTGACGTTGAAGTAGACGTAGTCGCCGGAGACGCGCCGCTGGGCCAGTCGCGCCAGGCGGCCCAGCCAGAGCAGGTCAGGGCAGGCGTACAGGGCCAGCCCGTCGTCGGCGGTCAGGCGCTCGCCCCGGCGGACCTTCTGCTCGATCTCGGCCAGGGTCGCCTCCGGCGGAACGGGCAGCGTGACCTTGGGGCGGACAAAGAGGCGGGGCGCGCCACCGGGCTCCTGGAACTGGGCCTCAGCCGCGGCGGCGACACTCGTGAGCGCTGGCCCGCGCGCTGGCGCGCCAGCGCGCGGCGAGGAGACGACGTCGACCACGCAGGGACCTCCAACCGTCGTCGGTCGAAATAGACCGTATCGTCTATTTTGCCGATGGCGCGGTCAGGCGCGCAACTCGTGGGCGAGGGCCTGCTCCAGCTTCGGGTACCGGAACTCGTAACCGGCGGCCAGCGCCTTGCGCGGTGCGGCGCGCCGCCCGTGGAGGAGGAGGTCAGCCTGCTCCCACAGGACCAGACGCAGGGCGAAAGCGGGAGCCGGCAGCCAGGACGGGCGCCCGAGCGCGCGCCCAATCTCCCGCGCCACCTCGCGCTGCGGGCGCACATCGGGAGCCACGGCGTTGACTGGCCCCGCCAAGTCGCTCCGCTCCACGGCGAGGCGGTAGAGCCCGATAATGTCGTCCAGGTGGATCCAGGTAAACCACTGCCGCCCGCTGCCCAGCGGCCCGCCGGCGAAGAGGCGGAAGGGCAGGACCAGCAGACGAAAGGCCGGCGCGTCGCGGTGGATGACGAGCGAGGTGCGCATCAGGACCACCCGCACGCCGAGCGCCTCGGCCCGCCTGGCCGCCGCCTCCCAGTCGACGCAGACCCGCGCCAGGAAGGAGTCGCCGGGGGGCGTGTCCTCGGTCACGATCTCGTCCTGGCGATGGCCGTAGTAGTCGATGCCGGAGGCGTTGGCCAGCACCTTCGGCCGCTGCGCCGGCTCCATTCCTGCCATGGCCTCCACCAGGGCGTTGGTCGCATTCAGGCGGCTCTCCAGGATGGCGCGCTTGTACCGCGCCGTCCACGGCCGCCCTCCGATGCTCGCCCCGGCCAGGTTGATCACCGCGTCGGCGCCCCGTACCTCCGCGGCCCACGGCCCGCGAGCGCTGGCCGCGTCCCACTGCACGGCGCGCACCCCTTCCGGCAGTCCCAGCGCCTCACCCGCTGGCCGGCGGGTGAGCGCGACGATCTCGTGGCCGGCGTCGCCCAAGGTGCGGGAGAGGGGCCGGCCAATGAACCCGGTCGCTCCAGCGATGATGACCTTCATACGCGCGCCTCCTTATCTCCTGGGTGAAGGAAGTATGAAGAATGAAAAATGAAGAATTACGAAATCTGTGGACACACTCTTCATTCTTCATTCTGCCTGCTTCATTCTTCCTGCTTCAGTTTCTAATCGCAGGTCGGCCAGCAGGCGGAGCACCCGCCGGCGCACGGGGCGCAGCAGGGGCGAGCCGGCCAGCCTGATGGCCCTGACGATGAGATCCACGGTGTGGTCGATGAGGCGCCCCGTGCGCACGCGCCCGGGGGAGTCGTCGTGCACCCAGAAGAGCAGGACCCCCATCTGGTAGAGCCACAGCAGGTGGGGCAGCTCGGCCGCCAGATCCCGCGGCAGGCGCACGTTCGCCCCGCGGAGCACCTCGGCGAAGAGGGCTGTATCCTGCTGCCGGACCGGCTGCGATTCGGGGCTGAACGGGCTGAGGGGGCTGCGCGGGTCGGCCGCCGTCTTGAACAGGGCCGCCGAGACGTGATGGTACGGCTCCCAGACGGCCAGCTTGGCGTGCATCACCCCCCGCAGGCGCTTCCCGAGATCACGCTCCCGCTCCAGGATGGGCCGGCTGGCGGCGAGCTGCTCGTCGAGCGTCTGGGCGTAGTAGGCCTGGATGAGGTGCTCCTTGGAGGGGAAGTAGTAATAGGCGTTGCCGAGCGAGACGCCGGCCCGCTCGGCAACGGCGCGCATCGTGGTCTGGTCGTAGCCGCGCTCGCGGAAGAGATCCAGGGCCGCCTGGACGATGCGCGCGCGGGTCTGCTCGGCCTTCGTGGGCCTTCGTGGGGCGGGCTTCCTCGCCGCGTCTTGCTCAGCGACCGCCATTTTTGAACACGTTCAACTTGCTCAGCATACGCCCTGGCGCCGGCCACGTCAAGAGGAGTTT
>DAOTTI010000226.1:0-45815 GCA_034437795.1 Chloroflexota bacterium
GACCGGAAGGGCCCCCGCGCGCGCGCTCGCTCCACCACCTCCCGCGCCGCTGGCCCCAGGCCATGCACCTCCTTGAAGCCGAGGCGGATGGCGAGTACGGTTCCCCCACTCTCTTCATGGGAGCGGGGGCCAGGGGGCGAGGGGATCTCCTCCAAGGTGCACTCCCACGATGAGCGGTTCACGTCCACCGGCAAGATCGGGACGCCGTGCCGGTACGCGTCCCAGACCAAGGTGTGGGGGGCGTAGAAGCCCATCGGCTGGCAGTTCAGCAGCGCGGCGTAGTAGGCGGCGGGGTAGCGCAGGCGCAGCGTGGCTGAGATGAGCGCCAGGTGGGCGAAGGGATAGGCGTGGGCGCGCGGGAAGCCATACCCCGCGAACCCCACGATCATCCGGCGCACCGCCTCGGCGACGTGCGGGGCGTAGCCCCGTGCCCGCATGCGCTGCACCAGATCCTGGCAGAGCTGGCGCATCCGCTCGTAGGAGCGTTTGTGGCTCATGGCGCGGCGCAACTGATCGGCCTCGCCGGGGGTATAGCCGGCGGCGATCACGGCCACCTGGATACATTGCTCCTGCCAGAGCAGGACGCCGTACGTCTCCTTGAGGGGCTCGACAAGCTCCGGCGCCGGATAGGTGATCGGCTCCCGCTTCTGGCGCCGGCGCACGATGTGCTCGCCGGCGCGCGCCGCCCCTGGCCCCGGGCGGATCGCGCCGACGGCGATGGCGACCTCGCTCAGGGTGCGGGGCCGGAGCCGAGGCAGGAACGACTGCTGCGCGCGCGACCCCACCTGAAAGAGCCCGACCGTATCGGCGGCGCAGAGCACGTCGAAGGCCCGCGCGTCGTAGCGGAAGCCGTGCAGGCGCAGCGCCTGGCCGGTCGACCGGCGCACGTCATCGAAGCAGCGCGCGATGACGGAGAGCATGCCCAGCCCCAGCAGGTCCATCTTGATTAGCTGGATGCCGAACTCCTCCGCTAGCAGCGTGAGGTCGTCCTTGTCCCAGGGCAGGATGGTGCGGTTGGGCATGCGGGCCGGAGCGATGGGGGCGATGCTCGCCAGGGGCTGCGACGAGATGACCATGCCGCCGACGTGAATGGAATGGTGGCGGGGGCTATGCAGGAGCTGCCTCGCCAAGGTGATCAAGCGCTCTGCAATCCGGCCGCTCATCTGTCCATCATGCCCCTCCTCGCCCCTGATGGGAGCAGGATCGGGGGTGAGGGGATCCTCCCGCACAATCCGGTCGCGCGGGTCAGGATCGAACCAGTCCACCTGGTCGGCGAGCTGCTGGGCGCGCTGGGGGGAGAGCCCCAGCACCTTGGCCACGTCGCGCAGGGCGCTCTTGATGCGATAGGTGCTGACCTCGCAGACCATGGCCGCGTGCTCGCGCCCGTACTTCTCATACACGTGCTGGATCACCTCTTCCCGGCGCTCATGGGGGAAGTCCAGGTCGATGTCCGGGTACTCCTGGCGTTCCGGCGAGCAGAAGCGCTCGAAGAGCAGGCCGTGCTCCACGGGGTCGATCGGACAGAGGCCGAGGCAGTAGAGCAGCGCCGAGGCGGGCGCCGAGCCCCGAATGCTGACCAGGATGCCCTGCTCCTGGCACCAGTCTACGATCTCCTTGAAGACGAGGAGGTAGCCGGCCAGGTTGAGCTGGCGCACGATGGCCAGCTCATGGGCGATGCGCCGGTCGATCTCCGCGCTGGTGTGGGGGTAGAAGATGGACTTGCCCGCCTCGACCAGGCGCACCAGGAACGAAAACTCGGACTCGCCGGAAGGCACGTGGGGCCGTGGGAACTCGTACCGGAGGTCACGCAGATCAAAGGCGCAGCGCGCGGCGATGGCCAGCGTGCTCCGGATCGGATCCAGCGCCTCGCGCCCCTCTTCGGCCGCCAGCCGGATCTCATCACGAAAGATGCGGGCCATCTGGGCCGGCGACTTGAGAGCATACTCGTCGTTAGGGCGTAGCAGAGAGCCGGCGGCCTCGAGCGTGGTCCGGTGCCGGATGCAGGTGACGACGTGGTGGAGCAGCGCGCGGCTCGTGTCGTGGTAGTGGGCGTCGTTGGTGGCGACGCAGCCGGCCCCCAGCTGCCTAGCGATGGCCCGCAGCGCCGCGTTGCGCGGGCCATCCGCCTGCAATGCGTGGCGGCTCAGTTCGACGTAATAGTTGCCGGCGCCGAACGCCTCCTGGTAGCGGGCGGCGACCGCTCGCGCCGCTGCGGGGCCGCACTGCGCCAGGGTCTGCGCCAGCTCGCCCCGCGGGCAGCCGGAGAGGGCGATCAGGCCCTGGGTGTGACCGGCCAGCACGTCGAACGGGACGTAAGGATCGTCCTTGCCGCCGGTCGCGTAGGCGCGCGTCAGCAGGCGGCAGAGGTTCTGGTAGCCGGCCACGTTCTCCGCCAGGAGGACCACGTGGTAGCGCTCGGGCCGCGCCCCGCGGGGCGCGCGTCGCGTTGTGGCGGGCGGGTCTCCGCCTCCCACCGTCAGCTCCACGCCGATGATGGCGTGCAGCCCGTGGCGCCGCGCCGCCGCGGCGAAGCGCACGATGCCGGCCAGGCTATCATGGTCCGTGATGGCCAGCGCCCGCAGGCCGAGGGTCGCGGCCTGCTGCGCCATGTCCTCAGGGTCGCTCGTCCCATCCAGGAGCGAGAAGTTGGTGTGCGCGTGCAGCTCGGCATAGCCGGAGCCGCCGGCGCTGGCGCCTTGGCCATCGGGTGCTGCGGGGGAGCTGCCAGAAGGCGGAAGGCTGTGGCTGCCGCCGGACGGCACGCTCGTCGAGGACGTTCGCGGCCCAGCCCCGGTTGTGGTCCGAGCTGCGGGGTGGCTGCCGCCGGATAGCGCGCTAGTCGAAGATGCCCTGGAGAAACCACGCATCATTGCCTCGATCCCAGAACACCAGGTAGACGCGGCCGTTTTCTGTCTCCACCTGGTAGTACTCCCGCCGCAACGGCTCCTGGGTGGCCAGCAGCGACGGGTCCACCAGCCGCCAGGGGCCGCACCAGCGGACAATGCGCCTGGCGCGCCCTCGCGCGCCCAGCCCGAGTAGCGGGCGCCCGCCCTTGCGCTTCGACGGCAGCACGCGCACCACCTGGGGCGGATCCACCAGCCACAGCGGCGGCTGGGTGGCGAGCGGCGCCTCGCCCGCCGGCAGGCGCTCCCCAAGCGGGCGGGGAGAGATGTCTTCGATCTGCGGCTCGACCTGGGGCTCGATCTGTGGCCCGATCCGTGGCTCGACGGAGCGGAAGGCGCGCTCCGGCAGGCGCGAGGCGGCGAGCGCCGCCTGCCACACGACGCCATCCGCGGCGCCGCTTCCCTGGCCCCAGCGGGCCTGCAGCCGCGCGATGGCCCGCCGCGCCTGCTGGGCGCGGGTCGCGGGGTCAAACCGCCCCGCGTCGCTCACTCCGCCCCACTGCGTCTGCTGCAGCGGGCTGGCCAGCAGCTTGAGGGGCGTACCGCCCGGCAGCTGGATCCCCACCGCTTCCAGCACGATCCCAGCTACCCCCAGCCGCTGCTCCAGCGGCTCATACGCCAGATCCAGCGGCTGAAGGTCCGGGTCGGGGGGCTCAGGGTTCGGGCCGGAAGGCTCAAGGCCCGCGTCCTCAGGGTTCGGGCCAGAGGGCTCAAGGCCCGGGACCCGGCCGTCAGGGCCCACGCGGGAAGGCCCAGGCCCGGGGGCTGGAGCCAGGAAGCGATCCAGACCTTCCGCGTGCCAGCGGAGGTGCTCCATGAACACCGCGGCGCTGCCGGCCGGCTCGGCCAGGCGAAGCAACGCCGTGCGCTGCTCGCCGTTGCTCAGGCGCCAGGTGACCTGCAGGGCCTCAACGGCGTACCCGCGCTCCAGCCGCGCCGCGAGCTGGTCGGCCAGCATCTTGAGGGCGAAGAGCAGCCGGTCGAGCTCCGTCTCCTCCCATTCGAAGGCGATCTCCACCCGCGCCGCTGGCCGCGGGCGGCGGGGACGGAGCGGCTCGTCATCGATCCCTTGCGCCAGCAGGCGCGCGCGCCGGCCGGCCGCGCCGTAGCGGTGCGCCACGGCATTGGGCGGCAGCGCCGCGTAGGCGCCCAGGGTGCGCACGCCCAGACGCGGCAGCGCCAGCCTGGCCTGGAGGGGCAGGGGCAGCAGCTCCAGGGGCAGTGGGGCCAGAAAGAGCGTCTCTTCTCCTGGCGGGACGACCACCACCCGCTCATGCTCGCTGAGCCGGCCGGCCAGGGCGGCGGCCACCCAGGCGGTGAACTTGCCGGAGGCGATGCCGGCCCGCGGCGCCTCCCAGGGGAGGCTCGAGACAGACGCCAGCGCCTGGCCGCCGGGCGCGTCAGAGGCACTCCCAGCCGGCGCCCCCCAGGGAAGATCGAGCGGGGGGCCGGCTGGCAAGGCGGCCGGCAGCGCGCGCTCGGCCGCGGCGACGAGGCGCGCCCCCAGCTTCGCCTCAGGGCCGTAGAGCCGCTCCAGGCCGGTGACGTCCACGTACGCCACCGCTCTCCCCTCACCCAGCGCCGCCGCCGGCGCCGGCTCCACGATGGGGCTAAAGGCGTCGAGCGCCTCCACCACCGTCTCGAAGGCCTGCGCCATGGCCGCCAGGGCTTTCTCGTCGCAAGGCAGGTACGTCGCCTGCGGACAGCGCGCCTGCGCCTCCTTGAGGGGCATACCGGGGCGGATCCCCAGCGCCTCGAGCGCCGGAGAGCACTCCAGCAGCTCCTGCCAGCGCGTCCCCGGGCGGTAGAGGGCCACGCGCGAAGGCACCGCGGGCGGAGCGCCGCGGGCGGAGCCGCCCGGGGAGGCGTCTGCCATCCCGAGCGCGTCGTGCCGGCTAGCGACCAGCAAGCCGAAGCGAGGCAGCCAGACGCAGCAGATGCGCCGTCCGCCACCTATTCCCTGGAAGGCATTCGGATCGCGTGCATCGCGCTCAGGTCCCTGGGGGGCTGTTGGAGCGCGTGCATCGCGCTCAGGAGTTAGCGCCCCGCCGCTGCTGCGCGCTGCCCCGCTGCGGGGCTCACCGGCTGGGGCAGCGGGATCGCGCCCGCGCCTCAGCGCCCTGCTGCCGCCGTCCATGCCCCCTCCGCGAGGTGATCGGGGTGATCGGGCATCCCCAACAGGGGGCCTGCGACCAGGCCCGCCCTGCCGGCTTTGTCCCCACGGTACCCGCGGTACTCGGAGTACTCGGAGTGCCCGGGAGCCTCGGGCTTGGGGTCCGCCCGCACCGAGCCGGCCAGATAGAACCCATCAATGCCGCCCTGGCCGCCCTGCGCCGGTCCATCGCGCACCTGCCGGCGGAGGCGAAAGGTGAGGTCGTGCTGGACCAGGCTGGAGACCAGGCCGGGAGCGGCGTGCGCCGGGTGGCGCGCGCCAGGCGCGGAGCTGGCCGGCTGCGCAGGGCCACCGCGGGCGCGCTCGGTCGCCACACGCAGGCGCAGCCCGGCCAGCTCGCCGTCCTGCCAGAGCCAGCGCCGGCCGGTGAGGCGCACGCGATACTCCGCGAACGCGGCGAGCGCGCCGGCTCCTCCCGCCCAGCGGGCGGCTTCTGGAACGGGTTCGGTGAGCAGGAGCAGGCTGGTGCCGGAGCGTGCCGCCAGCGACGCCAGCCTGGCGCCCAGGGAAGTGCCGATCCGCGTCCCTGCCGGCAGGGAGCAGAGCACGACGTCGAACGCCTCGCTCCGCAGCAGCACGACCAGCGCCTCGAGCACGGCGCCGGATCCGGCGTTGCGCCTGGCGCCGGAGATGGCCCCCGCCGTTCCTACCGCCGCCGGTGGGCGCACGATGATCAGCCGGGCCAGGTCTACGCCGGCGCTCGCCGCCGCCGGGGGGTAGAACCGCCCCACCGCCTCACTGGGCGCTGCGGCTGCGGGGCGCCTGAGGCCGGCCCGGGCTGCCGGAACACCTTGCGCGGCTTGGGAACGAGAGCCCGGCTGGGTCGGCTGGGCAGGGAGATCGACCACGGCCGCCAGGAGCGGGCGGGCCGCCGCCAGCCAGGATAGGGCCAGGGAGAGCCGGCCGCTGCCCGGCTCGCCCACCACCTCCATGACCCGCGGCCGGACGACGCCACCCCCGGCCAGGCCCCTCGGCCACCAGGGAGGCAGCTCGAGCGCCGGGCCAGGCGGCACGCGCTGCGTGTGCTGCGTGCGGGCGGGGCCGGCGCTCCTGCCATCCGAAGGCGCTGCTCCGGCGGGCGCGCGCCGACCGAGGCGCACGAGGCTGCCGTGGCCCCAGCGGCGCCGGACTTCCGCTACGACCTGCTCCAGCGCGGCGGTCGGCGGGTGCCCCGGTAGCGGCGGGGACGGCAGATCGCGCCACGGGGGCGAGGCGCGATCCTCCTCATCCCCGCTGAGGCCACTGAGGCCACTGGGGCCACTGGGGCCACTGGGGCCACTGGGGTCACTGGGGCCACTGGGGTCACGGACTGCCCCCGGGAAGACGATCAGGCGGTTCACAGCAGTGCGGCGTCTCTTGGCGCTGTTCTCAGCGCTGTGTTCTCAGCACTGTGTTCTCAGCGTTGGACCTAGAGTCCTTCGTAGCGGTTCCAGGACCTGCATCTCTGTGGGACCTCTCTGCGGGACTTCTCTGCGCCCGCAGAGACGTAGGAATCTCTGGCCCTGGTTTGGCGAGAAGATCCTGGACTTCCCTGCAGGCGCACAGACGTGGGCACCAGACCAGGCCAGGTGCATAGTGCAGATGCCCAGGTGAGACGCCCAGGTGCAGATGCCCAGGTGAGACGCCCAGGTGCAGGCGCCAGCGACCTCCTTGCGGGTGTAGAGATGTGAGAACGGGGTACCGGAGGACACCATCGACCAGATCAACCTCCCTGCGGGTGCAGAGATGTGGGAGCTACGGCCGCGCGCTCACCTGGGCCGCCGCTCCTGCCGCTCAGTATAGAACAGAAGTTCTATACCGCCAAAGACGGCGATGGTTACCGGGGCCGGATCGCTACAGGAACAGGAATGGTTACCGCGGCCGGATCGCTACAGGAACAGGCAGCAGTCGCCGAAGGAATAGAAGCGGTACCGCCGCGCCATGGCCTCAGCGTAGGCACGCCGCACCAGATCGATGCCGGCGAAGGCGCTCACCAGCATCAGGAGCGTGGAGCGCGGCAGGTGGAAGTTGGTGATCAGGGCATCCACCGCCAGGAACCGGTACCCCGGATAGATAAACAGGCGCGTCCAGCCGCTCCAGCCGAGTGGCCGGTCGCCGGCCATGCGCTGCCAATCAAGCCGATCAAGCCGATCAAGCTGCTCAAACTGATCAGGCCGATCAGGCCCATCAGGCCCATCAGGCTGATCAAGCCAGTCAGGCTGGCCAGGCCGGCCGGCCGCGCCCTCGGCCACCAGCTCCCAATCAGGCCGCCCGGCGACGACAGCCGCCCAGGACTCGACCGCGCGCACGGCCGTCGTCCCCACGGCGATCACGCGGCGCCCCTCGCGCTTGGCGGCGACGATCGCCCGGGCCGCCGTCTCCGGTACGGCGACGAACTCGCTGTGCATCTTATGCTCGACGATGCGCCGGACGCGCACCGGCTGGAACGTATCCGGGCCGACGTGCAGGGTGACGAACCCGAACTGCACGCCCTTCCTGGCCAGCGTCTCCAGGAGCTGGGACGTGAAGTGCAGCCCCGCCGTGGGCGCCGCCGCCGACCCGCTCACCCGCGCGTAGACGGTCTGATAGCGCTCGGGGTCCGCCAGGGGCGTGCGGATGTAGGGCGGCAGGGGCACGGTGCCGTAGCGCGCCACGACCTCCTCCACCGGCGCGCCGAACCGGACGCGCACCCCGCCGGACGCGGTCCGCTCGCCCACCTCCAGCTCCTGGGGACCAGGTCCTGCGTCTGCCGGCGCAGGCGGCGCGTCCGCCGGCTGAGGCGGGGCGCTCGAACCCTGAGGGTCCAGACGTGAGGCGCCGATCTCCGGGCCTTCACCGGGGCCGTCGCCGGCGGATCGCAGGCTCCCTACCGCGCCCGGGCTGGCGCCCGGCCGGGCCTGGGCGCTCTCCGGCGCAGGGCGTTCGAGGGTAAGGCGCTGTCCCGGGCGCAGCCGGTGGGCGGGGCGGGCCAGGGCCTCCCACCAGCCGTCTCCGAGGTCGCGGAGCAAGAGGAGCTCCACGCGGCCGCCGGTAGGCTTACGCGCCTGCAGCCGGCCCGGCAGCACGCGGCTGTCATTGGCGATCAGCAGGTCGCCCGGCCGGAGGTACTCGACGATGTCGCGGAAGATACGATGCTCGAGCGTGCCGGTGGCTCGATGGATGACCAGCAGGCGGGAGCTATCCCGCGGCTCGACCGGGGTCTGCGCGATCAGCTCCGGCGGCAGCTCGAAGTCGAAGTCGTCGACGCGTAGCTCCACCTCGTGCTCCTCCGCCACAAATGAAACCACAGCCACGCCCGCCACGCCGCTCACGGGCGCACCTTCAGCCTCGCCCCCGTGGCTGCGCCTCACAGGCCGGCTTTTTCGGCGGGCCCATCCTGGACCGCTGGCTAGGCTGGCTACAGCTGGAGATGCTGCCCCTGAGCGATCAGCACCACGCTCGCGAACCCCCTTGCGAAGCCCAAGGACGCCCCCGCTAGAAGAGCCGTGGCTGCTGGGGGCCATTGGGGAAGGGGAGGCCTAGATGGGCAGCGGCCTCTTCGGTGGCGACGCGGCCCCGCGGCGTGCGGTGCAGGAACCCGATCTGCATCAGATACGGCTCGTAAACGTCCTCGATCGTGTCCGGCTCCTCGCCGATGGACGCGGCGATGTTCTGCAGGCCAGCGGGGCCGCCCTTGAAGCGGGTCAGGATCAGCTCCAGCAGGCGCCGGTCGATCTCGTCCAGTCCCAGCTCGTCGATCCCCAGCGCGTCCAGCGCCTCCCGCGCCACCTCCAGGGTAATGATCCCATCCGCCATCACCTGGGCGTAGTCGCGCACCCGCCGCAGCAGGCGCAGGGCCACGCGCGGGGTGCGCCGGCTGCGCCGCGCAATCTCCTTCGCCCCCAGGTCCTCCATCGTCACCTTCAGCACCCGCGCCGCCCGCATCAGGAGCTGTTCCATCGCCTCCTGGCTGTAGAACTCTAGCCGGAAGATCAGCCCGAACCGGTCGCGCAGGGGCCCGGTCAGCAGCGCCGCGCGGGTCGTGGCCCCGATCAGGGTGAACCGCTTCAGCGGGAGCCGGAGCACGCTGGCCATGGTACCCCGCCCGGAGACGATGTCCAGCGTGAAGTCCTCCATCGCCGGGTAGAGCGATTCCTCCACGATCCGGTTCAGGCGATGGATCTCGTCGATGAAGAGCACGTCGCGTGAGTTCAGGGATGTCAGCAGACTGGCCAGCGCCCCCTGGTGCTCAATGGCCGGACCGGACGTGGTCTTGATGTTGACCCCCAGCTCGTGGGCGATGATCCGCGAGAGCGTCGTCTTGCCCAGCCCCGGTGGCCCGTGGAGCAGCACGTGATCCAGCGCCTCGCCCCGCGCGCGGGCGGCCGCGATGGCGATGGCGAGCTGCTCCTTGATCTGCTCCTGGCCAACGTAGTCCGCCAGGCGCCGCGGGCGCAGGGATTCGTCGTCGTCATCGCCGCGCGGGCTTACCAGCCGCGCCGCGGGGACCTTCTCTATCGAAACCACGTGGCGGATGCTCCCTGTCTAGAGCCAGTCTCGCGCCGGGCTCACATTCAGCACAGGTGCTCGTACAGCATAGCCGGTACGATCCTGCACATCTGTACAGTATGCCAGAGGCTAGAGGGGGAGACGGCCGGCGGCCGCCGCTCCGCTGGAGCGGCCCTACTCCGGCCGCAGGAGCTGGAGCGCGAGGCGGACCCGCTCCTCGATGGCCAGGCTGGGATCGTGAGGGAGCTTGGCCACCGCCGCCTGGGCCTCCGTGGCGGGGAAACCCATGGTAGTGAGCCAGGCCAGCACTTCGCCATCCAGGGCGGCCTCGGCCGCCACCGGGCCCACCTTGTCCTTCAGGTCAAGGACGATCTGAGCCGCCAAGCGCCGGCCGATGCCCGGGATGCGCATCAGCGCGTTGACGTTCTCGCGGGCGATGTCGGCGCGCAGCGACTGTACCGACGAGCCGGAGAGGAGGGCCAGGGCCTTGGACGGCCCCAGCCCGCTCACCCCGATGAGCAGCTCGAAGAGCTCGAGCTCGGCGGCGGTGGCAAAGCCGTAGAGCGTCAGGGCGTCCTCGCGCACCAGCAGGTGGGTAAAGAGCCGGGCTCGCTCGCCCACCTGCAGCTGCGCCGCCGTGGAGGCGGGGATCAGGGCCCGCAGCCCGACCCCGCCGACCTCGATCACGGCGAAGCCCTTCCCGACGGCTGCGACCTTGCCTTCAACGGAGACGATCACCGCTCAACTGACCCGCGTGCTTGACGGAAGATACACGGCCGGCTAGCGGATGCCCAGGGCGCGGATCGGCGCCAGCCGGAGGTGGCAGAGCGCGATCGCCAGCGCGTCGGCGGCGTCGTCCGGCTGCGGGATGGCCGGCAGGCCGAGCAGGGCCTGCACCATGCGCTGCATCTGGAGCTTGTCCGCTCGCCCAAAGCCGGCCATGGCCTGCTTGACCTCCGCCGGCGTGTATTCCACCACCGGCACCCCTGCCTCGGCCAGGGCGAGCAGGGCCACCCCCCGCGCCTGGCCGACGGTAAGGGCCGTGGTGGCGTTGCGCCCGAAGAAGAGGCGCTCCACCGCCGCTTGCGACGGCCGAAACTCGCGCAAGATGGCGCATAGCTCGCTGTGGAGCGCCAGCAGGCGCCGCTCCATCGGCTCGCCGGCATGCGTCTCAATCGCCCCGTAGGTCACAAGCTGGTACGGCCCGTTCCCGCCGGTAGCGCCCCGCACGATGCCGTAGCCGGTGATGGCCGTCCCCGGATCGATGCCGAGCACGGAGGTCTCGGCCTCACCCCGCGGCTGTTCCTGCGCGTCGTAGTCAGGCGGCGCGGGGGCTGCCGGCATCACGGGGGCGACGACCCGCCGCGCCCGGTCGGTGAGCTCATCCAGTCGGGACCGGCCGGCCACGTCAGGATGCCAGTTGCGCCACCAGCTCCTGGGAGAGATCGAGGTTGGTGCTGACGTTTTGCACCTCGTCCAGGTCCTCCAGGCGCTCCACCAGGCGGATGACCTGCTGCGCCCGCTGCTCGTCCAGGGTGACAGTGGACTTGGGCATCATCACCCGCTCGGCGCTCTCCACGGGGATGCCCGCCTGCTCCAGGGCGTGGCGCACCCGCTCCAGATCCTCCAGGTTGGTATAGATCTCGAGCGTCGAACCCTCCTGGTTCACATCCACCGCGCCGGCGTCGATGGCCGCCAGCGTCACGTCGTCGGGATTACGCCCGTTCAGGCTGACGGCGATGAAGCCCCGCGGCTCGAAGAGCCACGCCACCGAGCCGGTCTCTCCCAGGCTCCCGCCGTGGCGCGTGAAGACGTTGCGGATCTCAGCCACGGTGCGGTTGCGGTTATCGGTCAGGGCTTCGATGTAGATGGCGACGCCCCCCGGTCCGTACCCCTCATAGATCACTTCCTCGTACCGCGCCTGTTCCTCGCCGGCTCCCGTCGCCCGCGCGATGGCACGTTGAATGTTCTCCTGCGGCATGTTGAACTGGCGCGCGCGTTGAATGGCCAGGCGAAGCCGGAAGTTGGCATCGGGGTCACCGCCGCCGTCGCGAGCCGCCACCGTGATCTCCCGCGCCAGCTTGGTGAACAACTGGCCGCGCTTGGCGTCGTTCGCCCCTTTCTGTCGCTTGATCTGGGCCCATTTGCTGTGGCCGGACATAGCGTTCCCCCTCCTAGTTGCGCGGTGCCGGGAGCACCCAGCCAATTATAGGGTGAGGCGCGCCCCTGCCGGCGTGCAGGGAACGGTCCGCTTATAATCGGCCTACCCTGGATGCCTGCGGACATCTGGCAGATCATCGGCACCTCGATGGTGTCGTTCCTCCTGTCCTTCATGCTGATGAAGGTCTGGCTGCCCTTTGCGCCGCGGCGCCAGGGGGAGGTGCTCCTGCAGGTGCACGTCCAGTTCATCCAGCGCGTGATGATCCACCGCAACCAGGCCTTCTGGGTGCTGCTGTTCATCCTGGCCGGCAGCCTGCCGGTCTATGAGCAGCCCTGGTTCCTGCCCGGGACCCAGCCCACCGCCCTGGCGGCCCTCTTCCTGATCATCTCGCTCCCGCTGCGCTACGTCTTTACCGACCGCGGCATCGGTATCGGCAACACCGTGCCGCGCCCATACCGCACGTTCCGGCGACTGGATATGCAGGACGTTCGCCAGGGGCGCGGGCTGCTGGCTACCACCACCATCATCGTCCTGCGGGGGCGAAAGCTGCCCCGCGGTACGGCCCCTTCCATGACCCTCTACCTCCCCTCCAGCCAGGCGCCGGCCGTCATCCGCCTGCTGAAGCGCCATCTCCGCTAGCCCGAACTCGTCATGGCCCAGGTCCGTTCGCTCTCCGAGAAGGAGAGGAATGGCCCGGCTTATTCATGACCGGAGCCCTCATCCTAACCTGCTTCCTCTGGGAGAGGGCGCTCCTCGCTGGCGACGAAGGATCCAGGCCAGGGTGAGGGCGTCAGTGGTGACGAATCGGCCACGCCCCGTTGGGGCACCAGCGATCGATCCAATGGCAGGCTGTCTACACAAGAGCCCGGGTTAGGCTGCGGGTATCTCGATCTCCTGGCTGTCGTAGGCCAGCGCCATCCCGTCGGGAAGCGACGCGTTGGTTTCGTCGTGCTCGAGCGAGTGGGAGATGTGGGTAAAGAGGGTGCGCCTGGGCCGCAGCCGGCGCGCCACCTCGATGGCCTGCTCCAGCGAGAAGTGGGTGGGATGCGCAGACTTGCCCAGCGCGTCGAGGATCAGCAGGTCGAGCCCTTCCAGGGCGGCCAGGCTCTCCGGCGCGATCTCGTTGCAATCGGTGACGTAGGCGAAGGCAGGGCCATCCGACCGCTCGCAGAACCGATAGGCCGTGACCGCCAGCTGCCCGTGGCGGACCTCGATGGGCGTCACGCGGAGCCCCGCCACCTCGAACGGGCCGTCGACGGGGCGTAGCTCCAGGTTCGGCTTGCCCCCGCCCTCCTGCCCTTCACGGAAGACATAGATGAAGCGGTCGCGGATCTCCGCAAGCGTCGCCGCCGTGCCGTAGACGGGCACAGCCTGCTTGGTCCGCCAGTTGAAGATGCGCACGTCGTCTAGCCCAAAAATGTGGTCGGCGTGGGCATGGGTGAAAAGCACGGCATCCAGCCTGGAGAGGCCCGCGGCCAGGGCCTGGAGCCGGAATTCCGGGGTCGTATCCACGACAATCCGCTGCTCGCCGGACGCGACCAGGATCGAGGAGCGCGTGCGCCGGTTGCGCGGGTTCTCCGACGTGCAGACGGCGCAGGTGCAGCCGATCACGGGGATACCGTGGCTCGTGCCGGTGCCGAGAAAGCGGACGCGCATGCGTGAGAGCGGGCCAGCGTGGCGGCTACCCTTGCCCGAATTCCCAGGTCAATGGTCAGCCCTTCCAAGCCCAGGCGGCGCCCCATCGGGGCATGGCCGAGAATTCACCAGCGGAGCCCTCACCCTTGCCCTCTCCCCGTGGGTAGAAGGAACTGACGCCCCGGGCGAGCGCACCGGATCACCCCCGCCCCCTCCTACGGGGAGCCGGAACCGATGCGTGGCGTGCAGCATCAGCCAGGCCCATCTGGGGCGCCGGTAACGCAGGCAGAGGCGAGCCATTGGCCACCATCGACCACCAGGAATCCAAGCGAGCGGGCACGTCGCCTTAAGCAAGGGCCTCGCTGTGCCCCGCCGGCCTCCTTCGACCTGTCAACCTTCAACTTTGAACCCTGAACTTTGCACTCGTCAAGCGGTGACGGCGCGCAGGATAGGCGGCAGGCCGCGGGCAAGCTCCTGCCAGGTGGCGCCGCCGTCGTCGGTGACGTACACGTCGCCGGAGAAGAGTGGGAGATAGAAGCGCCCGGGGCGTCGCGGGTCGGGGGCGATGGCCGGCGTCGGCTGGAGCACCGCCGGCAGGCCGCGGCTGACTGGGCTCCAGGTGCGGCCGGCGTCTTCGGTGCGGAAGACGGCCCCGCCGGTGCGCTCGGGGGCGATGCCGAAGAAGCCGCTGGCGCCGTGCGTCACCACCACCACGGCGACGTCCGGCTCTTCCTGGTGGGTCACGATCGGCCGGCAGTAAAGCGGATCCAGCCCGTCGATCCGTCGCTCCCACCGTTCCCCGCCATCGCTCGAATAGTAGACGCCCTGGGGCGTGGCAGCATAGATGACCGATGGCGCGGCGGGGCAGATCGCCAGGCCGTGAATGTCAGGGTGGACGGCGGCCCCCGGCCGGTCGCCGATGACCTGCCATGTCCGACCGCCGTCCCGCGTGCGGACGATCCCGCCTACCTCGATGCCGGCGTAGATCACGTCCGGCTCCACAGGGTGGGGGACGATCGCCATCACGTGCGGGGTGTGGGGCGGCAGCGGGTAGCTCCAGCGCTCGTAGCCCGGCATCTCTCGGAGCGACTGTCCCTGCTCCCAGGACACCCCGCCGTCCGTACTGACGAACAACTCGGCCGGGTCGGTGCCGGCGAGGCACCGCGGCGCCGTCGCGGTCCCGGCGGAGGCGGCGGCAAGAGCGGTGATCTGCTGGCCGGCCAGCGGCCCCGCCACCGGCGACCACGTCCGCCCGCCGTCGGCCGAGCGAAGCATGCCTCGGCGGCCAGCGGGGCGGAGCGGCTGGCGCATCGGCAGGCCGTAATCGGGGGTCACCGCCGCCAGGATCACGTCGCCGGCTACAGCCAGGGCTTCCGTGCTCACGCCGTCGGGACCGAGGCGGGCCACCTGGCCCGTCTCAGGATCGATGCGGACGATCCCCTGCGTCGTACTCAGGTACAGCATGAGCCAAGTATGCCGGATGGCCCGTGGGAGTCACCCGCCGGGCGTGGCGGCCCTCATTCCCTTGGCTCTCCGGCGGCATGGCCGGGATGGCCGCGGGGGCAGGGCGCAGGCAGAGCCATCACCCTAACCCTCTCCCACAGGGGGGGTGTGATCCCCCTCGGGCCTGCGTCGGGCGGCCCCCAACCCTCTCCCACAGGGAGAGGGGGCGTACTCCGTCCCGGCCGCAATCTCAAGCAACGCCCCAACCCTCTCCCACAGGGAGAGGGGACTGAGCGCTGGCCGGTGAATGGCGTGAATAGTCCAGGCTAGTGCTTCATCTGGGGGTCGAGGGCATCGCGCAGGCCATCGCCCAGGAAGGTGAAGGACAGCATCACCAGGGCCACGCACAGGGCGGGGGCCGCGATCAGGATAGGCTGGCTGTAGATGGCGGCGTAGCCATCCTGGAGCATGTTCCCCCAGCTCGCCGTCGGCGGCCGGATGCCCAGTCCCAGAAACGAGAGGCTGGCCTCGGCGAAGATGGCGCCGGGGATGGAGAAGGCGATGGACACGATGATCGGGGCCAGGATATTGGGCACGATGTGGCGCCACATGATGCGCAGAGTGGGCACCCCAATACAGCGAGCGGCCTCGACGTACTCCTTCTGCTTGACGGAAAGGACCTGGCCGCGGACCAGGCGCGCCATCCCTTCCCAGCCGACCAGCCCCAGGGCCAGGAGCATCAGGAGCAGCCCGCCCATCTGCCGCCCAAGCCAGCTGTCGCGGAAGGCCGCGCTGATGATGATGAGGAAGAGCAGACCGGGGAAAGCGTAGACCACGTCGACCAGGCGCATCAGCAGGTTGTCGATGCGCCCGCCGAGATATCCGGCCAGCATGCCGATCGTGCCGCCCACCAGGAGATAGATGGAGACGGGGATGAGGCTGATGACCATCGACACGCGGGCGCCCCAGATGATGCGGCTCAGCTCGTCACGCCCCACGCCATCGGTGCCCAGCGGATGGCGCCAGTCGCCGGTGACCCAGGCCGGCCCGCGGTAGACCATCTCGTGGTTCTGGGCATTGTAGTGATAGGGAGCGATCACGGGCGCCAGGAGGGCCAGCAGCCAGAAGAAGATGATGATGCACATGCCGGCCACGGCCATGCGGTTCCGCGTCAGGCGCCGCCAGGCGTCTGACCAGAGGCTGCGAGGCTTGGCCGTGCGGAAGCCGAGCAACGGCTCCGGCGCGGCCGCGCTGGCCCGCGGGGGCACGGTACCGATGACCGCTGTCTGCTGTGCCATTTTCTAGTCTTTCCTGCCCAGAGTGCTGAGGCTCTACCAGCCGGCGCCGGGCCAGGCGCTGCTTATCATCCGCTGCCTAGGAGTACGAGATGCGCGGGTCAAGCCAGGCATAGACCAGGTCCACCACCAAGTTCATGATGGCGATGATCAGGGCGTAGATCAGCGTGATGGCCATGATCATGGAGTAATCGCGGGCGGCAATCGCCTGGACGTACTGCCGGCCCATGCCGGGAAAGCTGAACATGTGCTCGATGAAGAAGCTACCGGTGATCAGCCCGGCCAGGGCGGGGCCGAGTACGGTGGCCACCGGAATGAGGGCGTTGCGCAGCGCGTGCCGGTACATGATCAAGCGCTCGTGGAGGCCCTTCGCCCGCGCCGTGCGGATGTAGTCCTGGCGCAGCACCTCCAGCATGGTGGCCCGCGTGAGGCGGGTGATGAAGGCGGTCAGGCCGATCCCAAGCGCGAAGGTGGGCAGGATCCACGGCTGGGGCGTATGCCAGCTCCTGGCGACGATCGGCAGCCAGTGCAGCCACAGGCCGAAGAGGAGGATCAGAAAGATGGCCAGGACAAAGCTCGGCGTGGCGACGAAGAAGGTCGCGCCGAACAGCGAGGTGTAGTCGATCAGGCGGTTATGGTGGAGCGCGGCTAGAATGCCCAGGGGGATGCCGGTGAGCGTCCCGAATAGAAAGGCGAACAGCCCCAGCTGGGCGGTGCGGCCGAACCGGCTCTCCCACCAGGGCCGGCCCGCCTGCGATTGGAACAGGATCTCGTTTACGCTCCGCCCGCGCTGCTGAAAGGACGGGCCCAGGTCGCCCTGGAGCACCCCGCGGAAGACCGGCTTGCCGTCGGGGGTGCGGTTGGTCGGCCACAGGCCCATGTAGATCAAGTACTGCTTCCATACCGGCTCGTCGAGATGGTAGCGCCGGCTGAGCGCCTCGATCACCTCCGCGGGTACGTCACGGCCGCTGCCCGTCACGTCAAAGGGCCCGCCCGGCGTCAGCTTCATCAGCACGAAGGTGACGACGGAGATCACGAACAGGACAGGCACGAACCAGAGCAGCCGGCGGATGACGTAGCGATACATGGCTGAGATAGGGGTCAATGGCAATTATGACAGGAGCCGCGTTCCCTGGGGGCGGCGGCCCCTAGCCGGTGGAAGGGAGCGGCCCCGGCACGGGCCGGCGCGTGGCGGAGGGCGCCGGGGCCAACCACGGCGCCCCGCCGGCCGCGCCGCAGGGATGGCTCTCCTGCCAGGCACACCCCTTCGGCGCGGCGGGGCCGGTGCCGCTGCCCGTTGGGCAGAGAGGCGGCTACTCCGCCAGGCGCATGCTCTGGAGCTGGTGCTCGCCGACGAAGTACTCGGTCGGGTCCGGCTTGTACCCGATGATGCGGGGCTTGATCAGCGACCACACCACCTCGTGATAGAGCAGGACCACCGGCGCGTCGTTGAGGAAGATCTGCGCCGCCTGGCGGTAGAGCTCGCGCCGGCGCTCCGGATCAAGCTCGATGTCGGCGGCATCGGTGAGCCGGTCGAACTCGGGGTTGACCCAGCCGGTCTTGTCCACCGGGTTCTTGGAGTTGAACACGGTGCTGTACCAGTTCTGGGGGTCGTTGTAGTCCTGGTGCCAGCCCGCGCGCGACAGGAGCTGGGGGAAGGTCTGCACGCTCTTACGCATCGCCACCAGCGTGCGGGGCTCAATGGGATCGAGCAGGACGTCGATACCCAGATGCTGCTTCAGCATGGCCGCCAGGGCCTCGGCGCGGCGCCGGCTGGCCGCCGTGGAGGCAAAGGCCATCTTGATCTCGGGTAGACCCTTCCCGCCGGGGAACCCCGCCTCGGCCAGCAGCCGCCGCGCGATGTCGGGGTTGAAGATCTGCTCCTCCAGTTCGTACTCGAAGTGCCCGGCGAACCCCGGGGGGATGAGCTGGCGGGCGGGGATGCCGCGACCCCCTTCGATGTTGCGGATGTAGGAGACGCGATCGATGGCGTGCGAAAAAGCCAGGCGCACGCCCCGGTTATCGAACGGCGCCTTGGTGTTGTTGAAGGCCATCCAGATCGTCGTCGGTGACGGGTACTGGACGAACTGCGCCCGCAGGTTGGGATCGGCGTCTACCTGGGGCTTGAACTCGGAGATGACGCCGGTCATGTCCAACTCGTCGTTCAGGTACGCGGCGAAGGCCACCGCCGCCTCGGCGATCATCGCCTCCTCGACGTTGCGGATGGCAGGAGCGCCGGCGTAGTAGCGGTCGTTGGCCGTAAACCGCATGCGGTTGTTGTGGTCCCACTCGGCCAGCACGTAGGGCCCCGTGCCGATGTAGGTCGCCGGCTCCGTCCACTTACTGCCGAACTCGTCACCCCCGTTGCCCTCGCGCACCTTGTCCTCGCGCGTCGCCACGCCGCACCAGGTGCACAGCACGCTCAGGAACCAGGGGGCTGGCGCGATGGTCTTGATCTGGAGCGTCTTGTCGTCCAGCGCGCGGACACCCATGGCCTCGCGCAGGGCGTCGAGGCGCTCCGGCGGGGTGTTCTTGGCGTCGGTCAGATTGAGCGTCTCGGCCCCGGCGATGATGTTGCCCAGGAAGGAGTACTGCCCCTCCGTGCGGGGGTCCATGTGGCGCCGCCAGGCAAAGACGAAGTCCTGGGCCCGCACCGGCACGCCGTCGGAATAGTAGGCGTCCTCACGGATCTTGAAGGTGAAGAGCGTGCCGTTCTCCTCAACAGTCGGCATGCTCTCCGCCAGATCCGGAATGATGTTCCCATTCGCGTCGAACTGCAGCAGATTACGGAAGACCCGCATGATGACCTCGATCTCGTGCACGAACGAGGCCTTCTGCGGGTCGATGCTGTCCGGCTCCGAGCCGAGATTGAGGCGCAGAGTTCCGCCGGCTGCCTGCGCGGCGGGGGCCGCCAGCGCGGCCGGGACGGGGGCGCCCAGCGCCACGGCGGTCGCCGCCGCGCCGGCCGTGCCGGCCCGCTTCAGCATGCCCCGACGGTTGATCTCGCCCCCACTGTGCTCCGCTTCCCTGTTACGTTGCGCTGCCACCGAAGTTCCTCCTTGTCTTTCGGCCGGCTGCTATGCCGGTCCGGGGTGTGCAAGTTACCGCG
The DNA here is from genome assembly GCA_034437795.1 of Chloroflexota bacterium. Lineage (GTDB taxonomy): Bacteria > Chloroflexota > UBA11872 > UBA12225 > UBA12225 > DAOTTI01. The sequence continues at coordinate 19,187 of DAOTTI010000226.1, forward strand.
CCGATCACCTTGCCCTAGCTACCACGCACCACCTGTTCGCAGCCAGTTCGTAGCCAGCAGCTAGTGGCCAGCAGGCCAGTGTAGTGCGTCCAAGAAGAAGTTGTCAACCGCCATAGGATTATTTGCCTGGGGTGGGCGGGGAGCGGGGCGTCTGGCTGCGCCAGCGGGAGAGACGCTCGGCGATGACCTGCTCGTACCCCTGCTCGCCGGGCTCGTAGAAGCGCGCGTCGACGCCGTCGGGCAGGTAGCGCTGCGAGACGTAGGCCCCTTCGTAGTCGTGGGCGTAGCGGTAGCCCTTGCCGTAGCCGAGGGCCCGCGCCCCGCCAAAGGACGGGTTACGCAGGTGCAGGGGTACCTCCGTGTTGGCTCCGGCCTCGATCGCCGCCTGCGCCCGCCACAGCGCCTGGGCGGCGCGGTTGCTCTTGGGCGCGGTAGCCAGGTAGGTCGCGGCCTGGGCCAGGGTGAGCCCCGCCTCCGGCAGCCCGATCCGCTCCACCGCCTCAGCCGCGGCGGCAGCGACCAAGAGCGCCTGGGGGTCGGCGTTGCCGACGTCCTCCGAGGCCAGGATGACCATGCGCCGCGCGATGAACCGCGGGTCCTCGCCCGCCGCCAGCATCTTGGCCAGGTAGAAGACGGCCGCGTCGGGGTCAGACCCGCGCAGGCTCTTGATGAAAGCGGAGATCGTCTGGTAGTGGTCGTCGCCGGCGCGGTCGTAGCGCACCTGGCGGCGCTGGGCGGCCTCGCGCACGTGGGCGGCGGTGATCACGCCCCCGTCGGCCGGCGAGACCAGGTCGGCCGCCGCCTCTAGGGTGTTCAGGGCGATGCGGGCGTCGCCGGCGCTGAGGGCCACGATCTGGTCCAGCGCGTCTGGCTCGAGCGCCAGCCCCTGGCCCCCGAGGCCCCGCTCCTCGTCCGCCAGGGCCCGCAGCACCAGCCGGCGCACGTCGTCACCTGCCAGCGGTTCGAAGTGGAAGATGCGCGTGCGCGAGCGCAAGGGGGCGATAACGTCGAAGTAGGGGTTCTCGGTGGTGGCGCCGATGAGGATGATCGTTCCGTCTTCGACGTAGGGGAGGAGCGCGTCCTGCTGCGCCTTCGACCAGCGGTGGACCTCATCGACCAGCAGGACAGTGCGGCGCCCCGCGCGGCGATACTGCCTGGCCGCGTCGATGACGCGGCGCAGGTCGGCGACGCCGTCGGTGACGGCGCTGAGCGAGGCGAAGTGGGCCTGGGTGCGCCGAGCAATGAGCAGGGCCAGCGCCGTCTTGCCCGTGCCGGGCGGCCCCCAGAAGATCATGGAGCCCAGCCGGTCCGTCTCAATGGCGCGCCGCAGGGCCCGGCCCGGCCCCAGGAGGTGCTCCTGGCCGACGAACTCGTCCAGGGTGCGGGGGCGCATGCGTACCGCAAGCGGGGTGTCCATCGCTTAGTCCCTCCCCAGGCCGAACCAGCCCGCCACCTGCTGGGCGCGGCGCCGGGCCTGAAGGGAGGCGCGCAGGCGCTGCCACGGCCCGCGCACGCGCCTGGCCTCCGTCTCATCGATCGGGCGCGGGCTGTACTTGGCGCGGACGAAGGCCTCGGTCAGCGTCTCCAGCTCCCGCCGCCCCTCCGGCAGGCGGTCCGCCAGCTGGCGGCTGTACTCGTAGGCCGTCTGGCCTTTGCCTCGCGCCCAGCCGAGGGCGGCGGCGCGCTGCACCAGCGAGACGTAGAAGTACTGGATCAGCTCCCGCGGGCCCAGCCCGCGTAGGCGCAGCCAGCCCCGCGCCCCCCCACCCGGCGGAGCCGCCTGGCGGCGCCGACGCAGCCGCGCCTGGATCGCCTCCGGCGCCAGACTGAGCAGGCGGGGCGAGCCAAAGCTGAACAGGCGCCAGAGCACGGCCAGTAGCTCCAGCACCGCGCCCCAGACCAGCGCCAGGGCATCCTTCCAGAAGCTGCGCAGGCCCTGTATGATGGCGTGCCGTTTGCGCCAGGTGTTCCACACCGCGTAGACGGTAAGCGCCGCCGGTAGCACGTACAGCAGCAAGGCAAAGACCAGGCGGCTGGTCCAGGTTGGCCCGCCCGGCGCCGGCAGCCCGTCACCGGGCAGGAGCGGGGGCGGGGTATCGCGGGCACCGGCGGCCGCCCCGCTGGGGCCGACCCCTCGGGGAACCAGCCACGTCAGGGGGGTGAGCACCAGGGCCGCCAGATGGGTCAGCAGCCAGTTGAAGGCGCCGAAGAGCAGGCGCAGCGGGAAGAGCAGCCAGGAGATGATGGACTGGTCGTCGGGTGGAGTGAAGGATGTCGGCAGCAGCAGGGCCAGCAGCAGCGACGCCAGGACGAGGCCGGCGCCATAGCCCAGCCAGCGGCTGGCCAGTCCCGTCTGCACCACAGCGCCGGCGCGCAGCCAGCCGGTGCGCAGGCGGTCAAGGCTGGTCTGGGCCGCGAGCACGAAGCCCAGCAGGTAATAGAGCAGGACGTGCAGGTGCAGGCCGCCCACCTCCGGCCGGTTCGGGTCGGAGAGGCGCTCGGGGTCGACGAAGGCCAGACCGGTAAAGACGAGCATGATGAACCCGCCGATGACGAAGCGCCACATCAGGCGCCGCCAGGCGCCGGTATGGTCGACGAAGCGATAGGGGCTGCTCAGCCAATCATGATAGGCAGGGGTGCTAGCCGGCGGCGGCAGCTCTCCCGGCTGGAGGGAGAGGCGGCTGAGATCCTCGGCCGCACGGAGCGCCTCGTCCCACACAAAGAAGACCAGGATCAGGCTCCAGACCAGGGGGACGTCCCAGAAGCGGACGGGGTCATCGAGCCAGCTCGCCACCTCCGCCACGACGGCGCCGGGGCCCTGCAACAGGTACGGCAGCAGCTTCAGGACCAGCAGGATGGGGACCAGCAGCAGGACCCAGTCCATGACGCCGTACTCGGTGTAGCGGCGCAGGTTGCGCCCCACGTGCCGCCCGCCCAGCGCCAACCCGGCGGCGTAGACGGCGGTCGCGACGAGCACCACAGAGAGGATCTGAGGCGACGGCAGCCCGCGCGCGCTCAGCCCCAGCGCCAGCGACCAGGCCACGCAGGCGAACATGGCCACGCACAGCACGCGCTCGACGTGCAGGCTGGCCACCCATTGCGGCAGGGCGCCATAGTCCGGCTGGGGCGGGTTAAACGTCGCGGACCACGGGCCCGGCACCTCCCCGCCCACCCGATCGTCGGCGCGCCGCTCCTCCCGCGCGGCGCGGCCGTCGGTGCGCTCGGACACCGGCTCTAGCTCCGCCATCGCACCATCGCTCCCTCGCAATCCCTAGCGTACCGCGCTTCATACCCACCGGCGGCCCACGCCGCGCTGGCCCGCACGGCTGGCGCCCCAACCGGCGCGCCTCGCTGCCCGCCGGCAGCTCACACCGCCACCTTCTTCTGGTCGAACAGGGTCACGTCCTCCTCGCTACGTACCTCGTGCACCTGAAAACCCATCGCTGCCAGCTCCGCGGGGAAGACGTCGCGAAAGCCGAAGCGGACGAGCACGACCACGACGTTGAACCCGCTCTTGCGCAGCGCCACCAGGGCATCGACCAGGCCCAGGGCGCGCCCCCAGGTGATGACGGCGATCGTGCTCCCCCACGGCAGGCGCACGGCCTGCTGCCGGAGGAGAGAGGCGAGGGGCTGGCTGGGCTGGGCCTGCACCCGCGCCAGCGCCTCCAGGATCCGCATCAGGTGGGCGCGCCCCTTCCCCGGCGGAATGGCGATCGACGGGCGCTCGCGGGCCAGGGCGCGGCTGCTGGGCAGGGCAAAGCCTAGCTCGTCCAGCCCGCGCCGGTCGATCTGCCCCGGCCGTGGGCGCTCCAGGTCCCAGGGCTGCGGCGCGCCGGCACGGCTGGCGCCGTCCCCCGCTGGCGGCTCCATCTCGGTGGCTTCTTCCGGCGCGCCGTCCGGCCCACTGTCCAGCGCGGCGGCCGGATCGCGACCGTTGCAGATCAGGCCCACGGGCTGGCGCAGCTCGGCCAGGTGGTGGGCCAGGCTCGCCGCCACGACGATAGCCAGCTCGGTGGCGCCGTCGGCGTAGGCCAGGTCGTACTCCTCGGTGTTGAGGTTAAGGAACAGAAGAGTATCCAGGGTGATCGCCGGCTCGTACTTCGTCACCTGCAGCCGGCCGGTGGCCGCGCTCACTTTCCAGTTGATCTTCCGCAGGCTATCCCCGCGCATGTAGTCGCGCACGCCGACCACGCGGGACGGGTCCTCGTAGATGATCTGGTGGGTCTTGAGGGACCCGAAGGGGCTGCGGGACGGTAGCCCCAGCTTGTCCAGCGAGAGGATCTTGGGGTAGACGGTCAGATAGCTGGGCGTCGCCGTGGCCATGGCGCGGGTATAGAAGCCGAAGACGTCGCCCAGCTCCACCTGTAGGGGCCCGATGGGGTAGTAGCCTCGCTTCTGGCCGACCACCTGGTACTCCAGCGTGCGGGTCTCCCGCGGCAGCACCGAGACCACGGCGCGGAAGGCGTCCTGAGGCGTGAGGCGCGCCGGCAGGCGGTCCTCCACCCGCACCCAGGGGATAGGCAGGCGTCCACTATTCCGGATGCGCAGACGGAGCGTTGCGGTCTCCCCGAGGAAGACGTGCGATTCGAACTCGCGTCGGATGTCCAGATTGCGCCAGGCTCGCCAGACCCAGAGGCGCGCCAGCAGCCCCGTCAGCACAAAGAGGTAGAGCACAGAGTAGAAGAACTCGACGCGGAACGACGCGGCGAGAAAGACGAGGACGGCGCCGACCAGGAGAAGGTTAGGCATGGCTGCTCAGGGGCCTGCGACGGGCGCGCGCTGGGGGCCGCGCCTCGGCCACATTCACCGTACATTTGGCGCGAAGGATGAACGGCGACGGAGACACTCGTCCGTCGTTCTTTCGTCTTCTCATCTTCTGTTCTTCTGTCTGGCCATCTCGACGTCGACCCCTTGGCCGAGCTGCTAGGCCGGCACCGGCGCGCCGAGGGAGAGCGGCGCCGTCTCCAGAATGCCGGTGATGATGCCTTCGGCAGTGCGCCCGCGCAGGGCGGCTTCGGGCTTGAGGATCAGGCGATGGGAGAGAGTGGGGACGGCCAGGCGCTTCACGTCGTCCGGAATGACGTACTCCCTCCCGTCCATCGCCGCGTAGGCCTGCGCCGACTTGTAGAGGGCCAGCGAGCCGCGGGTCGACGCGCCGAGGGCCAGGTCCGGGTGCTCGCGGGTGGCCCGCACCACGGCCAGGATGTAGTCGCGCACGCTGGCCTCCACGTGGATGTCCCACACCAGGCGCTGGTGCATCACCACCTCCTGCATGTCCACCACCTGGCCGATGTGCTCAATGGGGTGCTCGCCCCGCAGGTTTTCCAGGATGCGCTGCTCATCTTCCAGGGCCGGATAGCCTAGGCGCAGGCGCATCAGGAAGCGGTCCAGCTGCGCCTCCGGCAAGGGGAAGGTCCCCTCGTACTCGATGGGGTTCTGGGTGGCCAGCACCAGGAACGGGCGGGGCAGGATCCGCGTCTGGCCATCCACCGTGATCTGGCGCTCGCCCATGCTCTCCAGCAGAGCCGACTGCGTGCGGGGCGTGGCGCGGTTGATCTCGTCTGCCAGCAGCACGTTGGAGAAGGCCGGGCCGGGGCGGAACTCGAACTCCTGGGTCTTCTGGTTGAAGACCGAGACGCCGGTCACGTCGTTGGGTAGCAGGTCCGGCGTGAACTGGATGCGCTTAAACGTCCCGCCGAGGGAGATGGCCAGGGCTCGAGCCAGCATGGTCTTGCCCGTGCCGGGCACGTCCTCGAACAGGATGTGGCCCTCGACCAGGAGGGCTACCAGGACCAGGTCGATCACGTCGCGCTTGCCGACGATCACGCGCTCGATGTTGTCGGCCAGCCGGTTGCAGAAGGCGCGCAGGCGCTGCAGGTTCGCGGTATCCACGAGCCGCATCATAGCATGCAATAGCTCAAGTAGCGATACAAGGAGGCGCGGCCGCGTGGCGCCGTTGATATCCTTGGCTGTGGATGCACGTGAGACACACGTGCAACGACAGCTCACCAGGTTGTGCGCGAGCGAAGCATGACTCAAGTGATCGTGGCTGGCGCCGGCGCCGCCGGCCGGCGGCAGACAAGACCGGCCGCGCCATCCATTGCGGCCACCGGGCGCGCGCGGGTACTCGTCTCTGATCCCATCGCCGAGGCGGGGCTGGAGATCCTGCGCCAGGAGGCGGAGGTGGTGGTGATGGCCGGCCTCTCGCCGGAGCGCCTGCTGGAGGTCATTCCCGACTTCGACGCCCTGGTGGTGCGCAGCGCGACGAAGGTCACGCGGGAGGTGCTGGAGGCGGCGCGGCGCCTGCGGGTCATCGGGCGAGCGGGCGTCGGTGTGGACAACATCGATCTGGAGGAGGCGACGCGGCGGGGCGTGGTGGTGGTCAACTCGCCCAGCGCGTCGACGTTCGCCGCCGCCGAGCACACCATCGCCCTGCTGCTGGCCCTGGCGCGGAACGTCCCCCAGGCCATGGCCTCGCTGCAGCAGGGCGAGTGGGCGCCGGCCAAGTTCGTCGGGGTGGAGCTGCGGGGCAAGACGCTGGGCATCGTCGGGCTGGGGCGCATCGGCACGCAGGTGGCTAGGCGGGCGATCGGCTTCGAGATGCGGGTGCTGGCGGCCGACCCCTTCATCTCCCGCGAGCACGCCGAGAGCATCGGCGTGGAGCTAGTGACGCTTGATGAGCTGCTGGCGGAGTCCGACTTCATCACCCTGCACGCCCCGCTCACCACGCAGAATGAAGGCATGCTGGGCGAGGCCGAGTTCGCGCGCATGAAGCGGGGCGCGCGCCTGATCAACTGCGCCCGCGGCGCGCTGATCGACGAGGCCGCCCTGTGCCGCGCCCTGGACAGCGGGCACCTGGCGGGGGCGGCGCTGGACGTGTTCCGCCAGGAGCCGCCGCCCCGTGACCATCCGCTGCTCCACCATCCCCAGGTGGTGGTGACGCCCCACCTGGCCGCCTCGACGCAGGAGGCGCAGCTGGAGGCCGGCACCGACGTGGCCAGGCTCGTGCTGGCCTGCCTGCGCGGCGAGCACGTCTCCGGCGCGGTCAACGCCCCGCTGCGCGTGGCGGCCGACCTCGAGTTCATCGAGCCCTACCTCAAGCTGGCCGAGATCCTGGGCCGCGCCCTGACCCAGCTCAGCGGGGCGCGAATGGAGACGGTGGAGGTGACGTATGCCGGTGAGCTGGCCGCCCACGACGTCACCCCCCTCACCGCGGCAGCGATCAAGGGGCTGCTCCACTCCGTCACCGAAGAGCGCGTGAACCTGATCAACGCGCGCATTGTCGCCCGCAGCCGCGGCCTCAAGGTGGTGGAGCGCAAGGCGGAGCAGCCCGAGGAGAACTACGCCAACCTGATCACGATTGCGGTGCAGTCCAACGGCGACCGGCGGGTGATCGCCGGCACCATGCTCCACGACGAGCCCCGCATCGTGCGCATCGACGACTACTGGCTGGAGGTGGATGTCGTCCCATCCGGCTACATGCTGGTGACGCGGCACCTAGACCGCCCCGGTATCATCGGGCGGGTCGGGACCATCCTGGGCGAGGGGGACGTGAACATCTCCAGCATGCAGGTGGGCCGGCGTGAGCGGCGTGGCGAGGCGATCATGATCATGAACCTGGACGAGCCGATCTCCAGGGAACTGGAGCAGCAGATCGCCGCCATTCCGGACATCCGTAGCGTCAAGCAGCTGTCCCTGTGAGCGGCTCGGGGCGCGTCTACGACTACGCCATCGTCGGCAGTGGCATTGCGGGCCTGTTTACGGCCGTGCTGGCCGCACAGCATGGCCGTGTGGCGGTGATCACCAAGGGCCGGCTGCACCAGACCAACACGCGGTTCGCCCAGGGCGGGATTGCGGCCGCCATGGCGGCCCAGGATTCGCCGGAGCTACACGCGCGGGACACGCTGGCCGCCGGGGCCGGGCTCTGCGATCCGGAGGCGGTGCGCGTGCTCTGCGCGGAAGGGCCCCAGCGGGTGCGCGACCTGATCCACCTCGGGGTCAGCTTTGACACGGTGGAGGGCGAGATCGCCCTGGCGATGGAGGGGGCCCACTCCATGCCCCGCGTGCTGCACGCCGGGGGGGACGCGACCGGCGCCGAGATCGAGCAGGCCCTGACGCGCCGCGTGGCGCGCAGCGGGGCCGACCTGCTGGAGCACCACCTCCTGCTGGACCTGGTGGTGGAAGACGGGCGGTGCGCCGGCTGCACCGTGCTCGACCTGCGGTCGCAGGAACGGAAGCGGATCGAGGCGCGCCACGTCGTGCTTGCCACCGGTGGGGGCGGGCGCCTATTCGCCCATACCACCAACCCGCCTGTCGCCACGGCCGACGGCGTCGCCGTGGCGCTGCGAGCCGGCGCGGAGGTGATCGACCTGGAGTTCTTCCAATTCCATCCCACGGCGCTGATGAAGCCGGGGGCGCCACGCTTTCTCATCTCCGAGGCGACGCGGGGCGACGGCGGTCGGCTCATTAACACGCGCGGGGAGCGCTTCATGCCCCGCTACCACGAGCGGGCGGAGCTGGCCCCGCGGGACGTGGTGGCACGGGCCATCCTGCGCGAGCTGGCGGCGACGGGCGCGCCCCACGTCTGGCTGGACCTGACGCACCTGGACCCGGCCCGCGTCGAGGGGCACTTCCCCAACATCGCCCGCGTCTGCCGGCGATACGGGATCGACATCACCCGCCAGCCGATCCCCGTGGCGCCCGCCGCCCACTACATGATCGGCGGGGTCCGCACCGACGTCTGGGGGCGCACCTCCCTGCCCCGCCTCTACGCTTGCGGCGAGGCGGCCTGCACCGGCGTGCACGGGGCCAACCGGCTGGCCTCCAACTCCCTGCTGGAGGCCGTGGTCTTTGCCCGCCGCATCGTGGACGTGAGCGCGGCGGCCGGTGCCCCTGCGGCCGGTTCGCCCGAGGCGCAGCCGGCAACTGGCTGCGCTCCCCCTATCGAGACGCTGGTCCTCCCCAGCCTGCCCTGCGCCGGTCGCGGCGGGGTCACGACCCCCCAACTGCGCTCCCTGATGTGGGACCAGGTGGGCATCACCCGCAACGCCGAGGGGCTGGCCACTGCCGAGTCGCGGCTGCGGGCGTGGCTCGGGGGCTACCGGCCGCGGGCGACGCGCGCGGGGGTGGAGCTGGCCAACATGCTGCTGGTCGGCTGGCAGATGGCCCGCGCCGCCCTGGCGCGCGAGGAGAGCCGCGGCGCGCACTACCGAACGGACTTTCCCGCGCCCCGCGACGACTGGCGGCGCCGGCTGGCGGTGCGGCTGGAGCATCCGCAGCCCCTGGCCCTCGGCTAGCCTGCCTCCATTCGGCGGTCTTAACGGCCAGCGAAGCGTTCCGTCTCCCTCTGCGAGAGGGGCCAGGGTGAGGGCTCTCCCCTCTCCCTCTAGGAGTGGGTGACGAACCCACCCCTGAGTAATCGAGGCCAGGATGCCCCACTTCGCGCCCACCGCGAGCACCGGCAAGGGGTATCCTTGAGGCCGCAGGGGCGCCCGACATGATGGACGGCATCACCACCGGCACGGAAGACGAGACCGGCCGCCCGGCCCTCGACCCCGCTGAGGTAGCGCGGGTCGTCGCGATGGCGCTGGCGGAAGACGTTGGCCCAGGGGACGTGACGACGCTGGCGACGATCCCCGCCGGCGCTGGGTGCGAGGCCCAGCTCCGCGCGCGCCAGGCCGGCGTGGTCGCGGGGCTGCCCGTGGCCATCGCCGCATTCCGCCACCTCGACCCGACGCTGGCGATCAGCGAAGCGCGGCGCGACGGCGACCGCATTGAGGCAGGCGACGTCTTGCTGACGATCCGGGGCCACGCGCGACCGGTGCTCACCGCGGAGCGGGTGGCCCTCAACTTCGTCCAGCGCCTGAGCGGCATCGCCACGCTCACCGCCCGCTACGTCGAGTGCGTGCGGGGCACCAGGGCGCGCATCGTGGATACGCGGAAGACGACGCCCGGCCTGCGCCGGCTGGAGAAATACGCCGTCCGCGTCGGCGGTGGGCACAACCACCGCTTCGGGCTCTTCGACGGCATCCTGATCAAGGACAACCACATCGTCGCCGCCGGCGGCGTGGCGGCCGCTGTGCACGCCGCCCGCGCCAACGCCCCTCACAGCCTGCGCATCGAGGTCGAGACGGAGACGCTGGAGGAGGTGGAAGCGGCGCTGGCGGCCGGGGCCGACGCCATTCTGCTGGACAACATGCCGCCGGAGCAGCTACGTCAGGCGGTAGAGCTCGTCGGCGGACGCGCCGTGACGGAGGCGTCGGGGGGGATCACCCTGACCAACGTGCGGGCGGTGGCGGAGACGGGCGTAGACCTGATCTCGATCGGCGCGCTGACGCACTCGGCGCCGTCGCTCGACCTGGGGCTGGACTTCACACTCAAAGGGGGATGACCGCACGGCCATGGAAAAGCTACCTCGCGTCGTCTTCGAACGCCAGTACCGCACGGCCCACTCCGAGGGCTACCACATCCTGGCCGGCGAGTCCCGTCTCGGCCACCTGGACCTGCACTTTGCCCAGAGCACCGTCTACGCCACGCTCATCCTGGAGCAGGACCTGCCGGAGGAGCGCGTGCTGGACCTGATCGAGCGGATCGACGAATCGCTGGTGCTCTCCGCGGACGTGGAGCGGGAGGACCTGATCGTCACCGTCTTCCAGGGGCGCCAGACGGGGTTCTACTCGGACGACTTCCTGGAAGAGCGCATGGAGCGCCGCGCGCGGGCCGAGGACCCGAACGGGACGGGGTAAAGGCCCCCCTCTGTGGGATCGACCCGAATGCCCCTCTCCCTCTGGGAGAGGGCGAGGGCGACGGCTCCACCTAACGTCCCCTCTCCCTCTGGGGCAGGGTTAGAGGGTGGCTACGGGCGTCCCCGTGTGGGGGTACCGCTGGCGCCGGGGACCGGCACGCTCTCCAGGATCTCGCGCACGATCTGGCGCGTATCCACATTGCGGATACGGGCCGCCGGTGAGACGATCAGCCGGTGGGCCAGCGTGGCCTGCGCCAGCGCCTTCACGTCGTCTGGAATGACGTAGTCGCGTCCGCGGATGGCGGCCCGCGCCTGCGACGCCTTGAACAGGGCCTGCGAGCCGCGGGGCGAGGCGCCCAGATAGACCTCCTGGTGGTCACGCGTGGCCGCGCAGATGTCCACGATGTATTCCTTGACCAGCCGGTCGACGTAGACGTGCTTCACCTTCTCCTGGAGCTGGCTCAGCTCCTCCGCCGAGATCACCTGGCCGATGTCTTCGATGGGGTGGCGCTGCTGCTGAGCGGTGAGGATGGTCAGCTCGTCGCCCCGCGCGGGGTAGCCCAGGCTGATGCGCATCAGGAAGCGATCCAGTTGCGCCTCCGGCAGAGGGAAGGTCCCCTCGTACTCGATGGGGTTCTGGGTGGCCATCACCAGGAAGGGAGACGGCAGGGTGTAGGTGGTGCCGTCCACCGTCACCTGGCGCTCCTCCATCGCCTCCAGCAGCGCCGACTGGGTCTTCGGCGTGGCGCGGTTGATCTCGTCGGCCAGGACGATCTGGGCCATCACCGGGCCGGGCCGGAAGTCGAACTCGCCACTCTTCTGGTTGTAGATGGTCACGCCGGTCACGTCCGACGGCAGGAGGTCCGGCGTGAACTGAATGCGCTTGAAGGTGCAGCCGACGCTCTTGGCCAGGGACTTGGCCAGCATGGTCTTGCCTACCCCGGGCACGTCTTCGATCAGCAGATGTCCCTGGCAGAGCAGCGCGATCAGCGCCAGCTCCACCTCGGTGCGCTTGCCGATGATGACACGCTCCACGTTGGCAATGACCGCATCGGCGACGGTCTTGACATACTCGGCGTTAACCGTATCCGGAGCCCTCTCTCGTTCGATCGCGTCGACGCTCGTCGTCATTCCAGCCCGACCAATTTTCCTTCCGCGCCGGAGTATATCAGTACCCTCCAGGGGGAACCCGCAGGACAGCCATCCAGATCATCCCATCGCGCCCTCTCTGCGCCGCTCGCCAGCCCGTAATGCCCTCTCCCCCTGGGAGAGGGCCAGGGTGAGGGCTCCACGCGAGCAATCCAGGCTAAGTCGGCGCTGGTATGTTCGTGCGGGACAGGACGGCCGGGCATCGATGGACAGGGCGACGCGAACAGACCAGCGGATACTGAGCCCTTAGCTGCCTGAGCCGCCCGCCACAGTTGATCGAGCCCCGCCGCGTCGTAGTGCTCCAGCGTTTTGCCGGCGGCGCGCGCCGCCGCTTCCATGGCGGCAAAGCGCGTGCGGAACCGCTCATTCGCCAGGCGCAGGGCGTCCTCGGCGTCGACGCCGAGCCAGCCGGCCAGACGCACGAGCGCAAAGAGCAGGTCGCCGAGCTCGCGGGCGCGCTCGTCCGCCGTCCGCGCCTGCGCCACCTCGCGCGCCTCCTCGGCCACTTTCTCCAGCACGCCGTCCACGTCCGGCCAGTCAAAGCCGACCCGCGCGGCCCGCTCCTGGATCGCCTGGGAGTAGGCCAGGGCAGGCATCGCCCGCGGCACGCCGTCCAGCATCGACCGCTCAGGCCGTGCCTCATGCAGGCGCTCGGCGCGCTTGAGCGCCTCCCAGCTACGCAGGACGGCCTCGGCGTCGGGGGCCTTCGCGTCGCCGAACACGTGCGGGTGGCGGCGAATGAGCTTGGCGCAGATCCCCGCCACCACGTCGCCCAGGTTGAACACGCCGGACTCGTCGGCCAGTTGCGCGTGGAAGACGACCTGGAGCAGCAGGTCGCCCAGCTCCTCTTCCAGGGCAGCCATGTCTCCGGCGTCCAGGGCCTCCAGCGCCTCGTAGGTCTCCTCGAGCAGGTACTTGCGCAGGCTGGCATGCGTCTGCTGGCGGTCCCAGGGGCAGCCGTCGGGGGCGCGCAGGCGCGCCATGATCTCCTGGAGCGTCTGCGGCTCGCGCAGGGCCTGGAGGGGCGCCAGCGCGGGGACCCACAGCGAGGTCAGGTGGTCGGCGAAGGGATCGCGATCGATCTCGAAGAGCGCGCGCTCGTCGATGCGCTCCTGCCCCGCCACGCCGGCCGCACGCACTAGCAGGACGCGGTGCTCGTCCGGATAGTGCTCTCCTAGGGCGAGCTTGACCTGCGACGCCACGCGCCGCGAATAGATCTGGCAGACCAGCAGCGGCACGGTGGGGTCGATCCGCCCCAGGGCCAGGGCATCGGCGACGCGCAGTCCCTGGGCCGGGTCGGCACCCACGGCCGCCGCTACCACGTCCACGAAGCTCAGCCCGGGGACCATCCGCAGCCGCACGCCCCGCTCACCGGCCAGCCGGCGCAGGCGGGCCACCGTCGCCTCGCCGATGGACGGATGTCCCGGAACGGCATACACCAGCTCTCTTCCTGCGGGGAGCTGCTCGGCGCGGGCCAGCACCTCCTGGGCGATGCCGTCGTAGACCGTCTCGAAATCGGGGCCGCTCTCGTACCAATGGTCCATGGAAGGGGCGCCGGCCAGCGCCGGCCATGCCGCTACGGTGGGGTGGACGCGCGTGCGCAGCACGAGGCGCGACCCACCCGCCGCCTGGGCCAGGAGGTCTTCCGCCTCCCGCGTGAGGTGCCCGCGCGCGCCCGGCCCCAGGCCAACAACGACGATAGATGTCATGGCTCGACGTTTCCTACCGATGACTCTCTGGCTACAGACACAGTAGCAGGTCGGGACCGGCCGGGCTGCTATCATCGGCCGAGTGATGGTCGAGGCGACAGAACCGGCGCGGCCGGCGCAGCAGGCGCCTGAGGGGCCGGGGCTGAAGCGCACACCGCTGTATCAGATCCATCTGGAGCTCGGAGCGCGGATGGTGCCGTTCGGGGGCTGGGAGATGCCAGTCCACTACCCGACCGGCATCCTGGCCGAGCATCACGCCGTGCGCGAGCGAGCAGGGCTCTTTGACATCGGGCACATGGGCCAGTTCCTGTTCGAAGGGCCGCACGCCCTGGAGTTCCTGCAATGGGTGACGACGAATGACGTGTCGCGTCTGGAGATCGGCGCCGCCCAGTACTCGCTCCTGCTCAATCATGATGGCGGGATCCTGGACGACGTCATCGTCTACCGCCTGGCGGAAACGCGCTTCCTGATGGTGGTCAATGCCGCCACGACGGACAGCGATGAGGCCTGGATCGAGGCCCAGCTGCAACGGCCCGGCCGCGGCGTCGATCCCAACCGCGTGCTGTTTCAGCGCCTCTCCCCGCAACGCACCCTGCTGGCGGTCCAGGGGCCCCGCTCCCAGAAGGTAGTGCAGCAACTGACCGCAGCCGACCTGGGCCAGCTGGCCTATTACCACGCCGTGGAGGCGATGGTCAGCGGCGTGCCCGCCCTCATCGCGCGCACCGGCTACACCGGAGAGCGAGGCTACGAGCTCTCGTTCGACGGGGCGTACGCCCCTCTATTGTGGCGGGCCCTGCTGCAGGCGGGCCAGGAAGAGCAGGTGATCCCTTGTGGCCTGGGCGCGCGGGACACCCTGCGCCTGGAAGCGGGGATGGCGCTCTACGGGCACGAGCTGACGGTGGAGACCAATCCCTTCGAGGCCGGCCTGGAGCGCGTGGTGCGCTTTGAGAAAGGGGAGTTCATCGGCGCGCCGGCCCTGGCCGCGGTACGGGCCACCGGCCCATCGCGGCGGCTGGTGGGGATCATGCTCACCGTCCCGGGCGTGCTTCGCGCCGGCTACCCCATCCTCCATGGCAGCCAGGTCGTCGGCACGCTCACCAGCGGTGGCCCGTCCCCCACGCTCAAGGCGTCCATCGGCATGGGCTACCTGCCGGTCCACCTGAGCGCCGAAGGCACGGAGGTCGCAGTGGAGATCCGGGGCCGGCCCCATGCCGCCCGCGTGGTGGGCCTGCCCTTCTACCGCCGCCCGCGGGCCAACGCCCCGCAGAGCAGAACAAGGAAGTAAGCGTCATCATGGCCAGCCCGCCAGACTGCCGATACACCCGTGAGCACGAGTGGGTGCGCCTGGAAGGAGAGACCGCCGTCGTCGGCATTACGGACTACGCCCAGTCGGAGCTGGGTGATGTGGTCTTCGTCGAGCTTCCCGACCCCGGAGCGACGGTGAAGCAGGGCGAGGCCTTTGGCACGGTGGAGTCAGTGAAGGCGGCGTCCGACCTGTACGCCCCGCTCTCGGGGGAGGTCGTGGCCAAGAACGAGGCCGTGGCCGATCAGCCGGAGCTGGTGAACAAGGAGCCGTATGGCGCCGGCTGGATGATCAAGGTCAAGCCGGCCGACCTGGGAGAGCTGGCGAACCTGATGGACGCCGGCGCCTACGACGCATATGTGGAGACCTTGCACTAATCGACCGCCTGCGCCGAATCCGCTGGACGCGCGCAGGCCGGACGCACCCCGCCCGGATCTGGCCCCCAACGCACGGCTCACCGTGCGCTGCGGGGGCGCGGCCAGTTTTCGTGGGTGGTGGAGCCTTCACCCTCTTCCAAGATGGCGGAGCCGTCGCCCTCTCCCAGAGACAGGGGGAACGCCACAGGTCCGCGGTCGGGATGCGCCCCACGGCGATGCGCCCTGTATCCTCTACCGCTTCCGGCAGGAGCCGGATTGATTACGGCTGATGTCTGGCTACGTCCCCACCACCGACCGCCAGCGCCAGGAGATGCTCCAGGCCATTGGCATTGCGCACATCGACGATCTCTTCAGCGATATTCCGGCCCATCTGTACCGGCCCCACCTGAACCTCCCTGAAGGGCGCAGCGAGCTGGAGGTGTGGCAGCACCTGCGGTCGCTCGCCGAGCAGAACCGCGACCTGGACCACTACCCCTGCTTTCTTGGGGCCGGCGCCTACCGGCACTTCGTGCCGGCGGTGATCGGGCACCTCATCTCCCGCGGGGAGTTCCTCACGTCATACACCCCGTATCAGCCGGAGGCGTCGCAAGGGACGCTCCAGGCGATGTACGAGTGGCAGAGCCTGGTCTGCGAGCTGACGGGGATGGACGTAGCGAACGCCTCGGTCTACGACGCGGCCACGGGCGTCGGTGAGGCGGCGCGCATGGCCTGCGCCCTCACCAGGCGGCGGCACGTGCTGGTGGCGGACACGGTCAACCCGCTCTACCGCCAGGTATTGCACACCTACACCGCCGGGCCGGGGATCGAGGTCACGACGGTGCGCGCCTGGCGGCGCCAGGATGACGGTCGCCTGGGCCGCGTCGCGCCCCTGGTGGGGCAGGTGGACGGGTCGGTGGCCTGCCTGATCATCCAGCAGCCCAATTTCCTCGGGTGGCTGGAGCAGGTGGACGGGCTGGCGGCGCGCCTGGAGCAGGCCGGCGCGATCCTGGTGGTGGTGGCCGACCCGGTGAGCCTGGGCCTGCTCCGGCCGCCGCGCGCCTACGGGGCCGGTATCGTCGTCGCCGAGGGCAAGTGGACGGGGAGCCCGCCGGACTTCGGCGGCCCGCTGGTGGGGATGTTCGCCTGCAAGCAGGAATACGTCCGCCAGATGCCGGGGCGGATCGTCGGCGCGACGGTGGACCAGGAAGGGCGCCGTGGCTTCGTCCTGACCCTGGCCACGCGCGAGCAGCACATCCGACGGGAGAAGGCCACCTCAAACATCTGCACCAGCGAGGCGCTGGTGGCGCTCGCCACCACCATCTACCTCTGCCACCTGGGCAAACAGGGGCTGCGGGAGGTGGCCGAGCTCTGCCTCCAGAAGGTCCATTACGCGGCCAATCGGATCGCGACCCTGCCGGGCTACACCGTCGCCAGCACCGCGCCGTACCTCAAGGAGGTGGTCGTGCGCTGCCCCCGTCCGGCGGCCGAAATCAACCGCGCGCTGCTCCAGCGTGGGATCATCGGCGGGTACGACCTGGGGCGCTACGCGCCGGAGCTGGCCAACTACCTGCTGCTCTGCTGCACGGAGCTGACCCCCCGCGCCGACATCGACCGCCTGGTCGCAGCCCTGGCGGAGTGCTAGGCCAGCAGGACAGAAGACAGTAGGACAGAACGAGAGTGGTGCAACGCAGGCGCACGCCAAGGGACGTCGATGGCCAGGTCCTGGCCCGCGGCCCAGAGACGGCCGCTGTGCTGGCACAGGTCGCGCATGGCCCGCAGATCGTCCCGCTCGTTGCTCCGGCGCGGGCAGCACTTCTAGCGAGGTGAGACGACGATGGTCGATCGCTTGCCCCATCCCGATGGCGCCCCCGGGCCGGCCGGCGGGCTGGGCCTGGGCGCGCCTGGGGTGCTTGCCGGCCGGCAGACGCCGGAGCCCTTGATTTTCGAGCAAAGCGTGCCCGGCCGGCGCGCGGGCAGCCTCCCGCCGTGCGACGTGCCGGCCCGCCCTGTGGCCGAGCTGTTGCCGGAGAGCGAGCTGCGGGGCGAGTTGAACCTGCCGGAGGTGAGCGAGCTGGACCTGGTCCGGCACTTCACGCGGCTGTCCAAGCGCAATTACTCGGTGGACAGCGAGTTCTACCCGCTGGGGTCGTGCACGATGAAGTACAACCCCAGGCTCAATGAGAGCGTGGCCGCCCTGCGCGGCTTCCGGCAGCTGCACCCGCTGCAGCCGGAGGAGACGGTGCAGGGGGCGCTGCGCGTGCTCTACGAGCTGGAACGGCTGCTGGCCGAGATTACGGGCCTGCCCGGGGTTTCGACGCAGCCGGTGGCGGGGGCGCACGGCGAGCTGACCGGCATCCTGATGGTGCGGGCGGCCCACCTCAAGCGGGGCCGGCTCCGCAAGAAGGTCCTGATCCCCGACTCGGCCCACGGCACCAATCCCGCTACGGCCGCGATGGCCGGCTATGAGGCGGTTACTGTCGGCCACGACCGACGCACCGGCGAGCTGGATCTGGCCGACTTCCAGTCCAAGCTGGACGACGAGTGCGCGGCCATCATGATGACGGTGCCGAACACCCTGGGCCTGTTCGAACGGCAGATCACCGAGATCTGCCGGCTGGCGCACGACGCCGGCTGCTACGTCTATTGCGACGGCGCCAACATGAACGCCATGATCGGCCAGGTGCGCCCGGGCGACCTGGGGGTCGACCTGCTGCACGTCAACTTGCACAAGACCTTTGCCGTGCCCCACGGCGGGGGCGGGCCCGGTGGGGGCGCCATCTGCGTCAGCGCAGAGCTGGAGCCCTTCCTGCCATCGCCGGTCGTCGTCCGGCGCCCGGACGGCAGCTACGGCTTCGACCACGACCGGCCGGAGAGCATCGGAAGGGTGCACAGCTTCTACGGCAATTTCAACGCCGCCGTCCGCTCCTACACCTATCTGCTCTCCCTGGGCCGCGACGGGCTGGTCGAGGCCGGCGCTACGGCAGTGCTCCACGCCAACTACCTCAAGGCGCGCCTGCGGGGCGCCTACCAGCCGTACGTGGACCGCACCTGCATGCACGAGTTCGTGCTGGACGGGCGGCCGCTGCGGGCCTACGGCGTGCGCACGCTGGACCTGGCCAAGCGCCTGATCGACTACGGCTTCCATCCGCCGACGATCTACTTCCCCCTGATCGTGCCGGAAGCGATCATGATCGAGCCGACGGAGACCGAATCCAAGGAGACGCTGGACGCCTTCGCCGAGGCGCTGCTGGCCATTGCCCGCGAGGCGCGTGAGCAGCCGGACCTGCTGCGGCAGGCGCCGCACGTCACGCCTGTGAGCCGGCTGGACGAGGTCCGCGCCGCCCGCCAGCCCGACCTGCGCTGGCGGGGAGGCATGCAGCGCGCGGCGGCCGAGAGCGAGGCTGGGGCCAGGCGCCCGGCCGCGGTCGAGGGGCAAGTGTAAGCCCAGTGGAAGCGCTAAGCGACCGTCCACCCCGCCGCAGGCCCGCCCTCAGCCCCTCTTCGCGTTTCCGGCCGTGGCCGGCGGAACGCCGGTCGCGCCGGCCAGCAGCCATTCAATGGCCTCACGTCGGGGCAGGGACGGCGCCGCGCCCATCACCGTGACCGAGAGCGCCCCCGCGGCGCAGGCGAAGCGCACCGCGTCACGCAGCGACCGCCCCTCAGCCAGGGCCACCGCCAGCGCGCCGCAGAAGGCGTCGCCGGCGGCGGTCGTGTCGACGGCCTGGAGGGGATAGGACGGGATCAGCGCGGGACCCTGGCCGTCGAGCACCAGCGCCCCTCTCGCCCCAAGGGTGATCACGACGCTCCCCACCCCGCGGCCCAGGAGCGCAGCGGCGGCTCGTGCCGCCTCCTGCTCGGTGGCGACCGGCAGGCCGGTGAGCTGCTCCGCCTCCCGCTCGTTGGGGACCAGGACGTCCACCAGGGCCCACAGGGAGACCGGCAGCTCCCGCGCCGGGGCGGGGTTGAGGATCACGGTCGCGCCGCTGGCGCGCGCGATGCGGGCTGCCGCCTCGGACGCCTCCACCGGCGTCTCCAGCTGCAGAAGCAGGACCGCCGCGCCAGCAATCGCGTCTCGCGCCTGCCGGATGTCCTCCGCCGAGAGGCGCATGTTGGCCCGCGGCACGACGACGATGCTGTTGGTCCCGTCCGGCTCGACCACGATCCCCGCCACCCCCGTCCCCTCCTGCTCGTCGCGGACAGCGTAGCGCAGGCCGATGCCCTCCAGGTCGAGGGCGGCAGCGATGTCCTGGCCAAAGCTATCGGCCCCCAGCCGTCCGATCATCTCCACCCTGCCGCCGGCCCTGGCGGCGGCGATGGCCTGGTTGGAGCCTTTCCCGCCCATGAACATCGCGAAGGCGGTGCCCACCAGCGTCTCGCCCGCCAGCGGCCGGCGCGGGGCGCGAAAGACGAGGTCCATGTTGAAGCCGCCCACCACCGCCACACGGGCCACCGGAGCACGTTCGTTACTCATTGAGCGACCACCTCGGTCGGGCACAGCAGGACAAGGGACCCGGGCCCGCCGCGCCGGCAGCCGTCCCTTCGTCCTCCACGCCCTGGGGCGCCCTGTTGCTCCACCGGCAGGCCCGGTATACACTGGCCCTAACGCCGGCAGGGAGCGCCTGTGGGCCGCGCTCGGCCGGCAAGCCAGGCTATCCAGCCCCACAGTCTACAGGAGGTAGGCAATGAATGCGTGGCATGCGTTCGGGCAACTGACGACGCGCCGAGCACTGCTTGGGGCCGCCGGTGCAGGCGCCGTACTGGCCGCCTGCGGCCCGGTGGGCGGCGGCCCAGGGGCCAGGCCGGCATCCAAGGCGCCGGTCACCATCCGGCTGGGAGAGCGGGCCGGCACGGAGGAGCAGGCCTTCGATGCCCGCCTGCCGGCGTTCAAGGAGCAATTCCCACACATTACCGTCGTCCGCGAGGCGATTACGGGAGACATGATCGCGGCGCTGCGCACCATGGCCGCGAGCAACACCTTGCCGGACAACGCCCACACCTACACCGGTGGCAACGAGTATCACTCGTTTGCCGTCGGGGGCGCCTTCACCAACATCGACAGCTACATCGCCCGCGACAAGCTGGACCTCAAGCAGTGGTTCCCCGAGATGATCGACATCATGCGCATCGACGGGAAGCTCTACGGCCTGCCGTTCAAGGGCCAGGTCCTGACCGGTGGCTTCTTCTACAACGTCAGCCTGTTCGAGAAGCGGGGCATCCCCGTGCCGAACGAGAACTGGACGCTGGACGACCTGGTCAAGGCCGCCCAGCAGCTGACCATGCGCGAGGGCACCGACACCGTGCAGTGGGGCTATGCGGTGCAGACCTGGGGCGGCGAGAACTTCAACGCTCACCTCCGCCAGTGGGGCGGCGACACCTACTCCAAAGATGGCAAGAAGGCCACCCTGGATACGCCCCAGGTGCTGGAGGGGCTGCAGTGGTACGAGATGATGTTCACCAAAGAGCGGATCATGCACCCCCTGGCCGACGCCGCCAACGACTTTTACCAGGGCAAGGTTGCCATGATCGGCCGCACTTACTTCAATTTCAAGACCGCCATACTGACCAATGTGGGCGGCTATCAGGACGGCAAGTTCAAGTGGGATGGGATGATGATGCCCAAGCACCCCAAGACGGGCAAGCGCGGGGGGATGTTTGCCGGGGACGCGCACTCGGTGACGCGGGAGAGCAAGGCGCCGGATGCGGCCTTCGAACTGCTGAAGTGGATCACGGACAAGGAGTTTGGCGTGGCGCTGGCCCTGCAGACCAGGGGCTCCACCACACCGGGCGGCCGGCCGGACGTCTACGCCGACCAGCGGATCCTGAACCACCCGCAGTACCCGAAGCAGACACAGGTGACGCAGCTCAACTCGGTGCGGGAGATCAGGGAGCCGTTCAGCGCGCCGGCCAACTTCCGCGCCGCCGACGTCGCCGCCAAGCGTGACCCGGCCACCACCAGGATTACGACCGGCGAGGCCAAGGCCGAGGCTGGCTACCTCAAGCAGCTCAACAGTGAGATCCAAGCCATCCTGGACCTGCCGCGGCCATGACGCTTATCCGCCAATGAACGCCACTCGGCCCGCAGCCGGCGGTTGGACGAAGAGCCGTCTTAGCTTGCTCGCGCAGCACGAGGGCCCACGGAACCGGCGTCACAGATCTGGCGCACCCGCTCGGCGGTCAGGCCGTATCGGCGCGCGATCTCGCGCAGCGAGGCGCCCTGCCGGCGCATCTGCCGGATCGCGTCGTCCCGCGTGGCGGCGCGAGCACGGCGGGCATTGGTGTAGCAGGTAGTGGAGCAGTAGCGCCGCGCGCGCTGCTGGGCGCGGTCCAGCACCTGAAACACGGCGCCACACTGGCGGCAGACGCAACGGAAGCCACCGGCAGCCGCGTCGGTGAGGCGCTCGAGCGCATGCCCGAGCCAGGCGCCGCCTCCGGCGCGCACGGCGGCCAGGGCGGCTTCCGCCTGCGCCAGGAGCTGGTCCGCGGTGCGCGCCGGCACGGGGAAAGTGGACGCGCCCACCCACAGCGCCACCGCCGGCGCCTCTACCCCGCTCGCGACCGGCGGCGACACGGCCGCGCGGACGAGCTGGGCCAGGCGGCGCGCCGCCGCCAGCGATTGTTCGGCGTTCGTCTCCGGCAACAGCACGAGGAAGGAGCGCTCGCCGTATACGCCAGCGCAGTCGATCTGGCGCAGGTGGCGGAGCAGCGCCAGCCCGCCGGTGGCGACGGCGCCGGCCAGAGCTGCGTCCCGGCCACGGTGCGGCGCGTCCGGTTGAGCCGGCTGAACCGGCCGCGTGGCGCCGGCCGGGGCCGCCACCCCGCGACGCGCGCCCTGGTTCAGCTCGCCGCCTGGCGCCGGCGGGCCCGCGGCGTCGAACTCGAACAGGAGCACCGATAGCTCCCCCCCGAAGCGCGTGGCCCGCGCCACCTCGGTGGCCAGGCGCCGGCATACCTCCTCCCTGGCGAGCAGGCCGGCGCCCGGCGCCGGACCGGCTCCAGCGCCGGCAGGCTGGACCGACACCTGGAGATGCCGCTGGGAACGTGCGCTCTCCCTCAGGACCGCGTCCAGCGCGTCAAGCCAGGCGTCCAGGGTCTCCGCTAGCGCGCTTTCATGCGGGGGCGCCACGCACAGCAGGCCGGCCGGTTCGACCCGCCCCTTCTGGCTCTCCTGCCCGCCAGCGACGGCGCCGCTCAGGGCCGGGACGGACCGCAGCCTGATCACTGGGCGCGTGTCGCCGGCCCCGTTCCGTGCGTGCGGCGCGCTGCGCCGTTCCCCGCCGGCCACCAGGCGCTCGATCTGCGCCGCCGTCCACACCGTTCCCACTGCCGGGGCGCCGTCGCCCGCGACGGCGCAGACGCGCCAGGCGCGAGGCCCTGCCGCCGCCAGGTACGCGCACCAGGAAGCGGCCCCGCCGCGGACGAGCAGCTCCACGGTGCGGCTGATCAGCGCCTCAGTTGTTGCCGTCTCCCGACGCCGGATGCCATGGGTCACGCCCATTGTGTCGCCTGCTCCTGTCTAGCCCTACCGTCCCGCCCGTATTCGTCCTTCGTCTTTCGTTCTTCGTCTCGTCCGTCCCGCGCCGGCATGCCTTGACCAGTGCCCAACCCTGGATTCGTCATGAGCGGCGCCCTCACCGCCGCCCGCTGCGCGGGCCCCTCTCTCCCACAGGGAGTGGGGACTCCTTGCTGGCCGTGAAGAATCGGCCACGCCCGTTTGGGGCGCCGGTGAGAGATGCAAGGGCTGGCCATTGCCCAAAGGGTCCAGGTTAGGCCACGGCCGGCGCGGCGGGGACCGACACGCGGCCGGTGCGAACCACCTGCTCCAGGGCGTCCACCACCTGCGGGCTCCACTGGGTGCCCCTGCCGGCGCGCACCTCGGCCAGGGCCTGCTCCAGCGACAGGGCCCGCCGGTAGGGGCGGTCGGTGGTCATGGCGTCCCAGGCGTCGGCCATGGCGATGATCTGCGCCCCGAGGCGGAGGCTCTGGCCGGACAGGCCGTTAGGATAGCCCTGGCCGTCATAGCGCTCGTGGTGCATCAGCACCAGCTCGCGCCCCAGGCGGTACTCGGGAAAGCGGGACAGGATCTCGTAGCCAATCTGCGGGTGCTGGCGCATCAGCTCCCACTCCTCGGCAGAGAGCTTGCCGGGCTTGTGTAGCACGTGGTTCGGCACCCCCATCTTACCCAGGTCGTGGACGCGGGCCGCCAGCCGGATGGTCTCCACCTCATGGCCCGGCAGCCCCATGGCGCGGGCGATGGCCTCGGCGTAGGCGGCCACGCGCTTGGAATGCTCAAAGGTATAACGGTCGCGCCGGTCCACCACGTCGGCCAGGGCCTCCACCGCCGCGATGGTCTGGCCGATGAGCTGGACCGTGCGCTTGAGCGAGACGTAGATGATGATGGCCGGCAGTAGCATGACCAGGGGCATCCAGACGTCATGCGCTGCCGTGCGGGCGGTGATGAACCCCAGCAGGAACAGGCCGGCCTCCTGGAGCGCCTCGCGGCGCCGGTTGAGCAGCCAGAGGTCGATCGGCCGGCAGCGGCGCTGCAGCCCGATCACGATGGCGACCTGCCAGGTCATGGCCAGGTAGATCGTGCCCGCAGCGGCTGGGGCGGCCCACAGGTTCTCCAACCGGTCGAGTGGCGCCGGTGCATCGTGGGGGACGAAGGCGTAATAGACCAGCCCGCCCAGGCCCGTCGCCAGCGTGCCCTGGGCGGTATTGAAGATGATCTGGTGCACTCGCAGGCGTCGCCCTTCAAACAGGCGCTGGCGCGCGACGAGCGTGACCTCGCCGGCCAGCGTGGCCAGGGCCACCAGGGCCATTCCCGCGGCGGCGCCGAAGAGCAGGAGCAGGGCGAAGTGCATCGCCTCGGTGACGTCCACGTCATGCCCCGGCGCCACCTGCAGCGTGACGTGGTAGGTGATCACCGACAGGGCGAGCAGGATGGCCAGCAGGGGCAGGCGGCCGGGGCCGGTGAGAACCTGCGCCAGGCCCGGCCCCTGCCAGGCGTGCAGCCACCACAGGAACAGGGCGGCGGCCGAGACGGCGCTCGACCAGATGAACAGCCGGGCCGCCCCCGGCAGCTGCCAGCGCATGCGTCCGCTCCGCTACGTCGTCTCCGGTCCCGGCGCGGGCGCGGGCATGATCGCCTGGGAAGGCCAGACGCCCCTTGACCGGGCTGCGCCACCTGCCGGCGTCAAGAGACGCCTGGCCCCGCCATCCGCCGCACGCCCGGCGCGGTCACCCCATCTTTGATCATGTGGTGCAGGCAGCGTGGACCGGACCCACCGACGCGCCCATCGCCTCCTAGGTCAGTCGCCATGCGCCTTGCCATTGCTTCGGGGAGCCAATGGCCACATCCAAGGGAGCTGACCCGCTAGCGGTCGGGGACCCAGATCCTGAGCTGGATCGGCTGGCCACCGCTGAGCACGGGCGCCGTCGCGGGCGCGAGATCGTCGCCGTGCGGGCGCGTGCCGACCTGGCTATAGGTGTAGAAGGGGCCGTAGCCGACAGCCGCTGGGACCTGCACGTAGAGCGTGACCGCCGTCCCCAGCACGCCGTCGCGGGTCTCCGCCTGGCGCTCACCATCCACGTACCAGATCTGGGCGGCGGCCAGCGCCTGCCGGACGGCCACCTGATGGTGCACGTCGCCGGTCACCTGGCCGAAGTTGGTGACGTGAACGACCACCCGCGTGCCGCTGAGGGTGACAATGCGGACCGCAGGATCATCTTCGCACCACCGCGGGGCAGCCGCCGCCGCGGGGACGAGTACCACCAGAAGGATGGCTGCAAGGGCCACCGACCGCACCAGCCGTCTCATTGCCTCTTCTTCACTCTCTCGTCTGCTAGCTGCACCAGCCGCACGGGGCGCGCCCGTGCAGGCACGGGTGACCGGCCTCCGGTCGGGCCGCCGGGCCAGACGTCACCGGCCCGCCATCACCATACGCCGCCACCAGTTGCCGTCAACTGACTATGGTACTTTTGGGCCACGGCGCGCTATGAGTTTTTCCCACGCGTCCGGCGCGCCGGTTGGTCTTCCTGGTCCGGCGCACTGCTATACTGACCTGCGCCGGACCTGACCCCGAGAAGAGATACCGACGAGGAGGACAGCATGGGGCTCCTGGACAAACTCTTCGGCAGGAAGACGGAAGCGCCTCGCGGCCAGACCATTACCTACCGCACCGGTCCCGACGACACCTGCCGCAGCCTGGCCAAGAGGTTCTACGGCGACGAGTCACAGTGGGAGAAGATCTACAACGCCAACCGGCGCATCATCCAGGATGAAGTGCAGTCGGGAACGGACCGGCTCCTGCCCGGGACGGAGCTCACCATCCCGGACGCCAAGTACGACGCCAGCGGCCAGCCTATCGGCGCGTAAGCACCTTCGGCAGGCCCGGTGATGCGCCGGCCCCCGCCTCGAGCAGGCGCTGGGCGGCACGGCGCATCGGGTCGTTCTTCGGGGCGGAGAGCAGGCGCACCGTGAGTATGGCCGCCGCCACCGCCACCAGCCCCACGATGATGCCGGCAGTCACCCCGGCCGCCAGCCGGCCGCCGGGCGCCGGCCGCTCGGTTGGGAAAGCCGCCCGCGCCAACTGCTCGCGCAGTCGGCGCGCCTGGCGCTCCCCCGAACGCTCGAGCTGCCGGAACGTGCGCCGCAGGCGGCGATCAGTCGTCTGAGCGGCGGCGTAGCGCGCCAGGGCCACGGCCCCGGCCACCGTCTCCAGCGCCTTGGCCAGCAGCTCTACCGGATCGGGCTCGGCGCTGGCACGACCACTGGAGCCCACGCCCTGAACCAATACGCTCAGCACCGCTCGGCCAGCAGTCCCGAATCGCGGCATCACTCGTGCTCCCTCGTTGCTCTCGTCGCTCTCGTCGCTTGTCAATCCTGAAGCCAGGGCGGCGCCCGCAGGCTCGCGCGCTTCACAGCTTAGAGCCTGAGCCTGGTTGCGCTCAGTGCTCGGCCGGCTTCCCATCGACCCCTGATCCGGCACGCGCGCCGTCGCGTGTCCACGCCCCTTACTGCAAGCCTAGCGCCGCCCGCAACCGATTGGTGCGGAGCCCGCTGCCCGCCGCTGTCGCGAAACCAGCAGCGCCACCCCCTGGAGAGCACCACCGAGGGTCCATCCACTCATTCCGGCTGGCGCGCCCTTTCGTTCCCTCTTCCCCCTGGGAGAAGGCCAAGGTGAGGGCTCCATTGGCCGCGAACGCTGGTTCCAGGGTTGCACTCCACCAGCGATGGCATGCCCAATGGCTGCGGTTCGTGCCAGGCCGTGGCCCTCGCTGCCCCTCGCCACGTCGGAGCCGTGGCGACAAGCCGCACGGCCATGGCCGTCGTTCCCCGCTCCGACACGGAGCGGGGGCGGCGGGGCCC
>DAOTTI010000227.1:0-36292 GCA_034437795.1 Chloroflexota bacterium
CGGGCCGGCGGCGGACCGCCTCCAGGCTGCGCGGCAGCACACAGTAAGCAGGTGAGGCCAACTACCGTTTCGCCCGGCCCGTCCACCGCACCCTGGTAGAAGACCCAGCGTGCTCCGTAAAGTAGGCGCGCGGCTCAGGGCAACGTGGTCAGGCGGGCAGTCTCGTCGAAAAACTGATCGGCGAGGGAAGGCGATCGGGCGCGAAGCCATCGTTCGACCCGCGCTACTGCCCTCTAATGCCCTGGGCAGTCCCTTGGCAGCAGGCTCTGCCGCTCCCACGCATCGATCTCAGCGGCCAGGTCGGGGGTAAGTCGACGACCCTCTTAGCTGGATGCCCTTCCAGGGTCTTGCCGACAAGCAGTGAGGTGTCGAGCCAGTTCACGTGGTTGCGTGCGCGCGCTGGCGGTCCGCCTCGTCGATCTGCTGACCAATCAGCTTGTCGATGTCCCCATCGAACAACGGGTCATACGTCCAGGCGTCTTCTGTCGCCGAACGGGCTTTGATTGTGTGAGCGTTTCCCTCCGCCCACGTCAGCCGGCGGCCGGCACCGCGGCACTGCTGGATGGCGCGGTGGACTAATTCGCTGATGGAGATGCCGGTGGCTTTACTCGGCTCTTCCAGCAAGCGGTCATCAGCTTCATCGAGGTTGATCTGGCGGCGCACTCCCTGGGGACGCGCCGCCGGCATGTCTACAGCCGTACGGCGGGGATCTTCGCCAGGCGGTCCAGGAAGTCGCGCCGGATCTCCTGCACCCGCTCAGGAGTGACGGCCTCGAAGCGGGTGGTCAGCGCCGGCTCGGTGTTGGAGGCGCGGACGAGACCCCATCCTCCGTCGAAGGTGACGCGCGCGCCGTCTAGGTCGACGATGCGCTTCACGCGCGGATCGGCGCGGAACTGCTCGCGCAGCTGCTCGATGACGGCGAACTTCTGGTCGTCCGGGCAGTGAAAGCGCTCCTCGGGAGTAGCGTAGTAGCGGGGGAGTTGCGCCACTATCTGGGACAGGGGCTGGTCCTGGCGCGCCAGGGCCTGCAGGAGGTTGGCGGCGGCGAAGGTGCCGTCATCGAAGTCGATCACCGGATCATTGAAGAAGATGTGGCCGGACAGCTCGCCGGCGAGGACGGCCTGGACCTCGCTGCGCCGGCTCATGATGTTGGGGTAGCCGGTACGCGACATGACCGGTTTGCCACCCATGCGCTCGATCTCCTCGATCAGGGCCATGGAGCACTTGACGTCGAAGACGATGCTGGCGCCAGGGTGCTGCGCCAGCGCCTGGCGGGCCAGCAGGATCAGGTAGCGGTCCGCTTCCAGGATCTGTCCCTGGTCGTCGACCACGCCCAGGCGGTCCCCGTCGCCGTCCAGGGCGACGCCGATGTCGGCCCGCGTCTCCTTCACCCTGGCGATCAGGTCCTGGAGATTTTCCGGCTTGAGGGGATCCGGCATGTGATGCGGGAAGGTGCCGTCCGGCTCGCAATAGAGCGGGACGACCTCGCACCCGATCTGCTCCAGCACGCGCGTAGCCACCGGCCCGGCGACGCCATTGCCGGCGTCGACCACCACCCGCAGCGCGCGCTCCAGCCTGATCCGGCTCCGGACGTAGGCGATGTAGGGCTCGACCACGTCTTCCTGGCGCAGGGCGCCTTCTGGCGCCTCGCGGTAGGGACCGTGCTGGGCCAGGCGGCTTAGCTCCTGGATCTCCGCCGGCAGGAGGGGGAGGCCATTCGGCTGGTCGGGGACGCGCTTCCGCAGCTTGAGCCCGTTGTACTGGGGGGGATTGTGGCTGGCGGTCACAGCGGCGCCCCCATCGGTGCGGAGGTGATTGACGGCGAAGTAGACGAGGGGGGTGGGCACCTGCCCAACGTCGATCACGCTGGCCCCGGTGGCGCGCAGACCGGCGATGAGGGCGCGCTGGTAGCGGAGCGATGAGAGGCGCACGTCGCGGCCGACGGCGAGCACGCCGGGGCCGCCTTCCGCCCCGGTGGCGCCGCGGCGCAGTGTGGCCAGAAAGGTGCCGAAGGCCTTGCCGATCCGCTCCAGCACCGGTTCGGTGAAGTTCTGATCGACGAAGCCGCGGATATCGTACTCGCGAAACATCGATGGATCGACGGTCACGGTGGCGGGCTGAGTGCTGGTCATGGCCGCTGCTCCTTTGGGCTACGCGTGTGGGCCGCGCCCACGGCCGGCCCTGGTTCGGTGCTCATGGCCGGCGCCGAGCGAGGTCCGGCGGGCAAGATGGCGTCGTGGCGGTGCAGCCACGGGATGCGCAGGAGATCCCAGAGCACGCGCATGGCGTGCTTTGCGGTCACGCGCATGCGCGAGCCGCCGGCATTGGTCCAGGTCACTGGCACCTCGACGATGCGATAGCCGCGGCGCTGGGCAAGGTAGAGCACTTCCACGTCGAAGATGATGCTGGTCAGGCGCGTGTCGCGGAACAGTTCGTGGGCCACCTCGCCGCGGAAGGCCTTGAAGCCGCTCTGGGTGTCCTTGATCCCGCGCACGATCAGGGGATCGGCCAGGCGATGGAAGAGCTTCCCGAACAGGCGCCGGTACAGGGGCTGGGAGCGGCGCATGTCGGTGCCGTCCGGCTGGATCCGCGAGCCGATGGCGATGTCGTAGCCCTGGCGCAGCGCGTCCAGCAGGCGCGGCAGCTCCTCGATCGGGGTGGAGAAGTCGGCGTCTGAGAACAGGACGTAGCGCCCGCGGCTGGCCAGCACCGCGCGCCGCACGCCGGCTCCCTTACCCTGGTTGACCGGCGCCTGGATGAGGCGCACCCGCTGCGGATAGCGCCGGCAGTATTCCCTGACGATCTCCGCCGTGCCATCGGTCGAGCCGTCGTCGTTGATGACGACCTCGAACGGGTCTGCGCGGCGCTCGAGATAGGGCAGTACGTGGGCCAGCGACCTGGGTAAGCGCGCCGCCTCGTTGTAGGCGGAGATGGCCACCGAGACGTCCGGCCTGGATGTCTCCTCGCCGGCAGGGCAGGTGGGGGCTTCGCTCTTTTCGGGGAGATCGGCGACCTCTCGGGGGACATCGTTCCCCCCTTCAGGCGCGTGGCTAGCCCCTTTGGGGATGACCGGCCCCCCCAGGCGGGGCGCATTCGTCGCTACGCTCGCCGCTGGTCCGTGGACCTCGTCCGCCGGCTGCTGCATACTGGTCGCCGGGAGGATAGCACCGCCAAGAGCCGGAAGTCAGTCGTGAACCGTGATGGGCGCGCAGCCTACTCGCTCTGCAGGATGGCCAGGAGGTCGTAATCCAGGCGCTGCGGGTTCTGGAACTGGGGCAGGCTGGTGAAGGGCGGTGCATCGCCGATAAGCCCGAACGGGCAGGCCGGCGTCAGGCGGTACCCGCCGTAGGCCCAGCCGATGCCGTACGCGTGGCACAGGGAAAGCAGCGAGCGCACCCAGGTAAGCTGAGCCTGGTGGGGCGCGGCCGCCGAGACGCCAAAGGCCCCCAGGTAGAGCGGCGTCTGGTAGGTGCGTTGAAACGTGAGCGCCGGCTGGAGCGCGCGATGCAGACGCTCGCGATCCCACCGCTCGCCATCGATGACGCCAGGATACGACACCGCGCGCGCCCCCGGCGGGAGCAGCCTGGCTTGCTCCCTTGATCCCGGCCTCCGTAGCTCGCCCGGCGCCGCCGTCGCAGGCGCCCCCTGCCGCGTGAAGGCGGCCGGCTCGAAGAAGTGGCAGCTATAGATGGTGTGCTGGTCGCCGGTAGGGCGAAGCTGGGCGAAGGCGGCGGGATCGGCGCCGGCCGTCTCCACCACGATGGGGTGCTGCCGGTCGATGGCGCGGATGGCCTGGGTCAGCCGAACGGCCAGGGCGTTCCAGGCTCGCGCACCGGTAGCTCCCCGCGGCGCGTCCGGCGCGCGGCCTGTCCCTGCGCCGGCGGCCAGGCGGCGCGCAGCCGCGAAGGAGAGCCGGGGCGCCCCCAGCGCCTGCAGGGCCACTTCCGGCAGATCGTCCGGTGGCGACGGGCGATCGAGCAGGTCATAGGCGAGGCTGCCGGGCCTGCCCTGAGCAAAATCGGAGGGCCGGTCCAGATAGCGCCGCGCGATGGCCTCCCAGCGCTGGAGGAGCCGCCCCCAGGCCCCCTCGTCGGCGAACAGGGCGCGGTGCGCCAGCGCGCCTCCGGGCACGGCCAGCGCCAGCACGCAGCCCAGACCGTAGCGGGCGCCGGCCGCGAGCAGGCGGTCGAGCGTCATCCAGCAAAGGGGGTCGTCGAGCAGGGGCAGGGCGACGCAGACGCGCACGTGCGAAAAGCGCCAGCTCGCGATGAGCGCGAGGTCGTTCTCGCTGAAGGCGTACAGGTGCTCGGAGGAGAGGCTGGCCAGGTTCACGCCCTTGGGGCGGCCGGCCGGCTGCAGCGCGCTCATGCTATAGCCCTGGTCACGTCTCGTTTGATCTTCGCATCAGATCTTCGCATCCGCCCCCAGCGGGCGCTCAGGTACACTGCCGTGGCGATGACGAGTGATGCCGGTGCTTATCACCTCGTGAGCTTCGGGGAGGCGATGGTGCGCCTCTGTCCCCCCGGCTTTGGCCGGCTGGAGGTGGCGACGCAGCTGGAGATGCAGCCGGGCGGAGCCGAGCTGAACACGGCCGTGGGCGTGGCGCGACTGGGCGCCGCCTACGGCATTCGCGTGGCCTGGGTCTCCCGCCTGCCCCAGAACCCGCTGGGCCGGTACATCGCCAACAAGGCGCGCGAGCACGGGGTAAGCACGGACGGCATCCTCTGGGACCCCGACCCGAACGCCCGCTGCGGGACCTACTTCCTGGAAGAAGGCGCGGCCCCCCGCCCCTCCTCCGTGCTGTACGACCGCGCGAACTCGGCTTTTGCCTGCCTACGGCCGGAAGAGCTGGACTGGCGCCGCCTCCTCCAGGGGACGCGCTACTTCCTGGTGACGGGGATCACCCCCGCCCTGGGCGCCGGCTGCCTGGAAGCGACGCGCCAGGCGATGCGGGCCGCCCGTGAGGCGGGGGCGCGGGTGGTCTTCGATCCGAACTTTCGGAGCAAGCTGTGGACGCTGGAAACGGCGCGAGAGGTCTACCGCGAGCTGGCGCCCCTGGTGGACATTCTCTCCTGCCCGCTGGAAGGGCTGCGCACCTTTTACGACGTGGACGCAGGCGAAGGGGATGAGCTTGGCGCCGCGCGGGCGGCGATGGCGCGCTACGACCTGCAGGCGGTGATCATGACCTCACGCGTGGAGCTGGGCATGTGGCGAAACCGCGTCGGCGCGACGGTCGTGGCGCGGGCCGGCCACCCGCGCGACACCGCTCCGGCCGGCCCGCGTGGGGCGCCACGCGCTGGCGACGCCGCGCCAGTCGAGGCGGGGGCCATTGCCGTGGAGGTGTATCGCGACCGCGAACGGGAGGTGGAGATTGTGGACCGGCTGGGGGCGGGGGACGCCTTCCTGGCGGGGTTCCTGCACGTGCTGCTGACCGGCGATCCAGACCGGCCGGACTGGGAACGCGCCACGGCCTACGGCGGGGCCTGCGCGGCGCTCAAGCACACCATTCGCGGCGACTTCCCCATCCTGACCGAAGCCGAGGTGAGGCAGGAGATCGAGGCGCCCGCGCTCCGTATACAGCGCTAAGGAACGCCGCAGGAAGAAGGGAGTGGCGAGCAGCGAGTGGCGAGTGGCGAGGGCCCAGTAGCCCCGACGATTCAGGGCGAGCGGGGAGCCCCCTCTCCCTATGGGCGAGTCCCATCTCCCTCTAGGAGAGGGCGAGGGTGAGGGCTCCGCTCGCGAAGAATGCGGGCTAGTGACACCCAGCCCCGGGAGGGTGCGTCGCCGTGAACCGTCCTTTCTTCTCTTTGTCCTCTATCCCCGCCACAGGCGCAGGATGAGCGAGATCGCCAGGGCCGCCAGGAGGAGCCAGATGGTGGCGATGGCGGCGCCGGCAACCCAGCCTGCGCGCCCGGCGCCGCGGCCGCCGGTAAGGGTGGCGCCGGCCTTGACGCGGCACTCCGCCATCACCGTCGGCGGGATCAGCCGTAACGCCAGGGCAATCCCCAGCGGGACCAGGATCAGGTCGTCGACGTACCCCAGGATGGGGATGAAGTCGGGGATCAGGTCGATGGGGCTGAAGGCGTAGCCGACGACGCAGGCAGCGACGAGCTTGGCGTACCACGGCACGCGCGGGTCGCGATAAGCCAGGTACAGGGCAAAGGTCTCCTGCTTGAGATGGCGCGCGTGCCGCTTCCACCGTACGAGCGTGTTCATTGGGCCGTCACGTCGTTACCCAGGATAGCCGCCCCGGCCGCCCCGCGCTGCCTCACCTCGACGCGGGGACACGGGGACGCGGAGACGCGGGGAGGACGGACCTTACCCCCTGGACCCCTTCCGACACGGAGAAACGGAGACGCGAAGACGTTGGGGACATAGAGATGTGATGACACCGAGACGCGGGGACGCAGGGAGACCGCTGCATCCCCCGTCGTCGCACCGCCGTATCGCCGTGTCCCCGCGTCGGGGCGGGGAGCAGGGGGATAAGGGCGCCTGGCCTGCATCATGCTGCTCCCACGGCAGGGATGCTAGCATGCGCGGAGGGGATGCCATGCTGAAGACGCTCGTCTGGGACAGCGGCCGGCGCGGCGCCCGTGACCGCGCCCGAGGCGCCACCAATGGCCGGTTCCGCGAGGTGACCGATCCGGCGGAGGTGCGGGATCTGCTGGGGCGCGAACAGCAGCTGCTGTGGATCGATCTGACGGCACCCAGCGAGGACGAGCTGCGCCTGGTGGCTGAGGAGTTCGGGCTGCATCCCCTGGCCGTAGAGGACGCCATCAAGCAGAGCCAGCGGCCGAAGATCGACGAGTACGAGAACTTTTACCTGATGGTGGTCTTCGCCATCGAGCGGGTGGGGGCGGGAGAGACTGTGTCCTTGGGCGCAGGGGCACAGGTGGTAGGGGCGGAGAGCGCGCCGGCCCCGAGAAAGGGCGCGCCGGCCGTGACGGCCGGCTTATTCCGCCTGCACGAGATCGACATCTTTGTCGGCCAGCGCTTTCTGATCACCGTCCATGCCGAACCGCTAGCCGTGCTGCAGGAGGTCGAGGGGCGGTGGGGGCGCAACAGCCGCGCCATCGACGAAGGGGCAGGCACCCTGCTGTACACCCTGCTGGACAGCATCGTGGACCAGTACTTTCCGGTGCTGGACGACATCGTGGAGCGGGTGGAGGCGCTGGAGGAGCAGTTCTTCGCCGAGACTGATCGCGCGGGCCAGCGCTCCGACATGCAGCGCCTCTTTCAGGTCAAGCGCGACCTGCTGCAGCTACGGCGCGTTCTGGCGCCTGAACGCGACGCCTTGCTGGTGCTGGCGCGACAGGAACTCCCCATCTTCGACCGGCGCGTGGCGGTGTACTTCCAGGACGTGTACGACCACGTGGTGCGGGTGACGGACGCGATCGACGTCTGCCAGGACCTGCTCACCAACGTCCTGGAGTCGTACCTCTCGTTGGTGTCCAACAACCTGAACCAGGTGATGAAGCTGCTCACGGCCCTGACGGTGATCCTGATGGTGCCGACGCTGATTGCCGGCATCTACGGCATGAACTTCGAGTACATGCCGGAACTGCGCTGGCCGTATGGCTATCCCGTCACACTGGGCGCGATGGCGCTGTCGATGCTGGTACTCTTCAGCTACTTCCGGCGCAAGGGATGGATCTAGGCTCTTGAACCCGTGGCACAGTCTGGTCCTGGGCATCGTCCAGGGCGTCACCGAATTCCTGCCGATCTCAAGCTCGGGGCACCTGGTGCTGGTGCCATGGCTGCTGGGCTGGCCGGCCCACCGCCTGACCTACGACGTGGCGCTGCATATGGGCACGCTGGGGGCCCTGCTGGCCTATTTCTGGCGCGACTGGTGGCGTCTAATCGCCGCCTGGCTGCCGAAGCGCGGCGACGCAGGGGCACGGCGACGCGCTGGCGCGGAGACGCGCCGAGGGGTGGAGACGTGGCGGCAGCGAGACGCGGAGACGCGGAGACGCGGAGACGCGGCGATACGGGGACGGGAGGGGCCTGTTATCGGGGATCCCAAACCTGCGGTCCGCGGGCCAGCGGCTGAAGCCGGCGAGGCTGTGGAGGGTGGGGGAGACGGAGGACGCGGCGGCAACGATGGAGGTGAGGAGCTCGTGGAGGAGGTGGTCGAGGCGGCGCGGACGAAGCGAGAGGAGCGGGCGCTGGAGCGCCGGCTGGGGCTCAGCATCGTGATTGCGACGGTGCCGGCCGCGCTGATCGGGGCGCTCGTGGCGGAGCGCGTGGAGCAGGCGCTGCGCCTTCCGGCGCTGATCGGGGTGCTGACGGTGGTGGCGGCCGTGCTGCTGGCGGCGGCGGACCGCGCCGGGCTACAGCGCTTCGGCCTGGAGGCGGTGGGCTACTCGCACGCAGTGATCGTCGGGCTGGCCCAGGCGCTGGCGCTGGCGCCGGGCGTATCTCGCTCCGGCGTGACGCTGGCGGCGGCGCTCTTCCTGGGCCTGACACGTGAGGCGGCCGCACGGTTCGCCTTCTTGATGGCCGCGCCGATCACCGCCGGGGCGGGGCTCTTTCAGCTCCGCCACCTGATCCGCAGCGGCCTGGCGCCGGATGAGCAGCTGGCTTTTGCCATCGGGGTAGTCACGTCGTTCCTGGTGGGCGTGCTCTCTATCGGGTGGCTGCTGCGCTACCTGCGCACCCGCAGCCTGGACGTCTTCATCGCGTACCGCGTTGGCCTGGGCCTGCTGGTGCTCCTGGTGGCCGCGCTCCAGCTGCGATGACAGCCTGCCGGGTCCAATGGGGGTCTTTCTCCTGAGGCGCCCCTGGCACCCGCGCCGCACGTGCGATGGGACGCCGGCCCCGGCGTGCTAAGTATCCGCTGGTATGTTCGCGTCGCCCTGTCCACCGATGCCCGGCCGTCCGGTCCCGCACGAACATACCAGCGCCGACTTAGCCCCGATTCTTCACCGCCAGCGAAGGGTCCCGTCTCCCTTTGGCAGAGCGAAAGTCCCCTCTCCCTGGGAGCGGGTGAGGGTGAGGGCTCCGCTCGGAAATTGGTCAGGACTGTTCAGGCTCGCTGCGATGCGGCATGAGGCCGGCCGGCACGACAGCTCAGGATGCGGTAACGGGCGCGGCCGGCGGGCGCTACAGCGCCAGGACCCGGCGGGCGATCTCGAAGTAGATGACCAGGCCGGTGCCGTCGACGAGGGTCGTGATCAGGGGGGCGGAGACGACAGCCGGATCGATGCGGAGGCGGCGCAGGACGAGCGGAAGGAGCGCCGCCACCGTCGCGGCCCAGACGACGATCGTGGCCGCCGCCAGGGCCACCGTCAGGGCGACTCCCTGCGGGACGCCGAGCGTCCAGGCGCGGATAGTGGCCGCGCCGGCCATGGCCAGGGACAGGAGCAGTGCGGTGCCGAGCTCTTTGCGCCAGACGCGGAAAATGTCCCGGAAGACGACCTCACCCACGGCCATGGCGCGAATGACGGTGGTGACGGTCTGGGAGCCGGTATTCCCGCCGGTACCGATCAGCAGGGGGATGAAGAAGGCGAGGGCAATGACCTGCTGGAGCTCATCCTCGAAGTGGCGCAGCACCGTGCCGGTATAGGCCTCGGCCACGAAGAGCAGGAGCAGCCAGCCGACGCGCTTTCTGGCCAGGGTAAGGGGGGATGCGCGCAGGTACGGCTCATCCAGGGGCTGTGAACCGCCCAGGCGCTCGATGTCCTCCGTCGCCTCCTCCTCCAGCACGTCGGCGATGTCGTCGGCGGTGACGACGCCGACCAATCGCCCTGCTTCATCGACCACCGGCACGGCGAGGAAGCGGTGCTCACGGAAGATGCGCGCCACCTCTTCCTGGTCGTCCGTGACGCGCACGTGGATGGGGTCGGGCACCATGATCTCCGCCACGCGCGTCTCCGGCGGCACCAGCACCAGCCGGTAGAGCGGCACCACCCCCAGCAGCCGGTCCACCGGATCGATGACGTAGATGTAGCTGCGGAACTCGGCGCCGTTGGCGACGGCGCGCAGACCCTGGATGGCCTCGTCGGCGGTGACCTGGGGGCTGACGGCGAAGAACTCGGGGGTCATGCGCCCGCCGGCCGTGTTCGGCGGGTAGGCCAGCAAGGCGCGGACGTCTCCGGCCTCTTCCGGCTCCATCTCCACCAGGATGGCCTGGGCGGTATCCGGCGCTTCTGCCTCGATGGCCGCCACGACGTCAGCCGCGTCGTCGGGAGCCATCTCTTCCAGCACGTCGGCCGCCTGGGCGTCAGGGAGCCGGCGCAGGATGTCCCCCGCGATCTCCGGATCGAGCTCTTCGACGAGACTGGCCAGGCGCTCGTCCCCGAGGGCCTGCAGCAGCGCTTCCGTCTGCTCCGGCGTGAGCTCTCGCAGGGCATCTCGCAGGTCG
Source organism: Chloroflexota bacterium (assembly GCA_034437795.1). Taxonomy (GTDB): domain Bacteria; phylum Chloroflexota; class UBA11872; order UBA12225; family UBA12225; genus DAOTTI01. The sequence goes on from DAOTTI010000227.1 coordinate 10,364, forward strand.
CCGAGGGCAAGCTCGGTGGCGATGGCGCCGGCGCGGTCCAGGTCGCCGGCGGCCATGGCGGCGCGGAAGGCCCCGATGGTGGGCTCCGGCACGGGGGGCGGCGCCTCGGGGGTGGCGGTGGAACCTGCCGTGGCGGGGTCGGCGCGGGGCGCGTCGCGCGGGGCGCCGTCGTGCTCCTCTGCCATGATGGTGCTCTCCTTACCTTGCGGCGGCTGCTGTGGTTGCTCTCGCTCACCGGCGTGGGGGCAAGCAGCGCCGGCGGCCCCCACGCCGAAACGGGACGCCCGCCCGGTCTGCCGGGCGGGCGTCGCAGCCGCGCAGGAAGGAGTGGGGATGGCCCCCGCGGGGCCGGTTGCGAGGCTACCCGCGGGGGCGCCCTCCCTCCAGCACAGGCACAACGCAGCGGCGCCCTACCAGGCTCCAGACGGCGCGTTCGCGCTCAGGATGGCGACTACTGGGAGGTTCGGTATCCGCTTCCATGATGTCGGCTTGGCTGGAACGGGGCCACGGCCGTGGCCCCGTCCTGGCCTAATGATGAGCGAATTGCGGGCCGGCGCGCAAGTCGCCGCCCCAATCCGTTTCAGGCCCGCGGTCCTCCCCAGGCCAGCAAGGATTGGGCCACGTCCGGGGTCTCGCGCCTCGATGGGCCAGGGTGCAGGGCGCCGTCGCGCTCGGCGCCGGACCCGCAGAACACGGGGCAAGCGTCTCGCGCCCCGACGGGCCAGGGTGCAGGGGTATTTCGTGTTCCCGAGGTGGCGACGGGGAACTTGCGCCCGGACGGGCCAGGGGACAGGTCCGCGGGTCTATCCGAGGCCGGCGAGGGGCAGGATGACGGAGGTGAGCACCGCCAGCAGGGCCAGGGCGGCGATGATGACGGTGATGGCCCAGGCGAAGACGCGGTAGAGGGGCCCATTCACGTACGGCCCCATCAGGTCGCGGTCGCCGGCCATGCGCGTGATGAAGACGAGCAGCACCGGCAGGAGCAGGCCATTGACGAACTGAACGGTGATGAGCAGGCGGATCACGGGCAGGTCGGGGATCAGTGCCACCAGGGTACCCACGGCCATGAGGCAGGTCAGCAGGCCATAGAAGATCGGCGCCTCGCGGAACCCGAGCCCCAGGCCCCGTTCCCAGCCGAAGGCCTGGCAGATGGAGAACGCGGTCGCCAGGGGCAGGACGCCGGCGGCGAGCATGGATGCGCCGTAGATGCCGAGGGCGAACAGCTGGGCGGCGAAGGGCCCGGCTACGGGAGCAAGCGCGCGCGCCGCCTCCTCGGCCGTCCCGATCTCGTACCCTGCCTGCCCGGCCCGCTGGGCGGCGGCGTAGAGGGTGGCAGCGGTGGCGATGATCACGAATACGGCGATCAGGTTGGAGAAGACGCAGCCGGCGATCACGTCCAGGCGGGTGAAGCGCAGCTCGGCGGGGGTAATGCCCTTCTCCACTACCGCGTCCTGCTGGTACATCTGCATGTAGGGGGTGATGGTGGTGCCGACAGTGGCGACGAAGAGCAGGACGTACTCTGGCTCGGGGTGGATGGTGGGCACGATGGCGCGGCGCAGCGCCAGGCCCCAGTCGGGGCTGGCCAGGAAGGCGGCGACGGGGTAGGCGAAGAAGGCGAGGGTGAGCGCGAGGAAGAAGCGCTCCACGTGGCGGTAGTTGCCCCAGACGATGAGCCACCAGACCAGGGCGCCCATGAGTGGCACCGCCAGGTACCGGCGGATGCCGAACAGCTCGGCGGCGGCGCCGATGCCGACGAACTCGGTAATGATCACGGCACCGTTGGCCACCAGGAGGCAGAGCATGGCCACGACTGTCCAGCGCGGGCCGAACTGCTCGCGGATCAGGTCGGAGAGGCCCTTACCGGTGACGGCCCCCATGCGGGCGCACTGCTCCTGGACGGCGATCATGGCGATGGTGATGGCGACCATCATCCACAGGAGGTCATAGCCGTAGCGCGCGCCGACGGCGGCGTAGGTGGCGATCCCACCGACGTCGTTCCCGGCGCTGGCCGCCACCAGGCCGGGGCCGAGCACGCTGAGATAGATCAGCCAGGCAGGCCGGCGTGGGGCGAGCACCAGCTCGGGGGCACGCAGGCGCCAGGGTGGTACTCCCATGCGGGTGGCCCGTTCGGCCAGGTCGGCCAGCCTGGCCCGTGCGGCCCGTGCCCGCGCCGGCCCCGGCGTGGACGGCGGAAGGGGCGCCGGCTGCGCGAGCGGCTCGTCTGCCGGAGGGGAGGTCATCGAAAGACCCTCGGCAGGCGGGGCTTCCATTCGTCCGGCAAGAGCACGTCCAGCGCGTCGTCGACGGTGATTACGCCCACCAGGCGCGAGGCGGCGTCGACCACGGGCAAAGCGGCCAGGCCATAGTGGGCCAGGCGCTCCGACGCCTGCTGCGCCGGCTCATCGGCCCGCACCGAGAGCACGTTGCGGCGCATAATCTCCCCCACCTGCTGCTCGGGCGCCGTGACGAGCAGGTCACGCAGGGTAATGAAGCCGACCAGCTTGGGATCGGCGTCCGATTCGACGACGTAGATGTAGGGGATGAGGTCCGGCAAGGACTCGGCGCGCCGCAGGCGCTCGATGGCCTCGCCGACGGTGATGGAGGCGGGCACAGCCAGGTAATCCGTGGTCATCAGGCCGCCGGCGGTATCCGGGGCGTGCTCCATCAAGCGGGTGACGTCCGCCGCCTCGGCCGGCTCCATGGCCTCTAGCAGGTCCCGCGCCTCCTCCTCGGGGAGGCCGGCCAGGATGTCCGCCGCCACGTCCGGCGCCATCTGGTCGAGGATGTCGCCGGCCCGTTCTTCGGAGAGGGTGGTCAGGACCGCGCCCTGCAGCTCCCGTGGCAGGTTCTCCACCACGTCGGCCGCCATGGGCTCGTCCAGCGCCGCCAGCACCTCCTCCCCCTGCTTGTAGGAGAGGCTAGCGATCAGGTTGGCCAGATCAGCAGGGTGCATCACGGCCAGGTCGGTGTGCTCCACCCGCAGCTTGACGCCTGGGATGTCGCTGGCGAAGAACTCCACCTGGTCCCAGGGGATGACGGTGCCTGGCCAGCGCCGGCGAACGGCGTCGGCCAGGGCCCTGGGAACGACGCGGGCGAGAAAGCCGCCGGCACTCACGTCGGCGGCCGCTACCCGCCAGCCGCCCGGGCGCAGCGGATCGGGGGCCAGCATCACGTCATTGACGCGCACCAGGCGCCGGCCACGGACATCGACCACCTGCTTATCGAGCACGTCCCTGGCCACCAGTAGCTCGCCGTCGCGGCGCTCGAAGGGGCGCAGGTCCAGGCGGGAGCTGGCGAGCCGGACGCCGGAGCTGCCGAACTCGCGGACTGCCTCCCAGGGCACGAAGACGTTGTGGCCCCGCAGGCCGCCAATGCGCACTACCAGGCCGGTGAGCGGCGGGAAGCGCTCGTCGCCGGGCTCGCGCACGCGGGCGACGGCGTCTTCAAGGCGGCCGATGCGCTCGCCGGCGCGCCCCCAGACGGGGACACCAATCGTTCGTGAGATGCTGAGGAGCTGGTCCATGGCAGTCGGCCTGCGAAACGTCTCGGGTAATGCAAGCGAGCCGACACCCCGGGGCGAGACCGTCCGGCGCAGGTCTTGCGGCCGCGGGGCTACTACAAGATTAAGCCAGAGGCCCTACGGCCGCTATCGGTAGGGTATACGCAACAGTTCCGGATGGCGCCAGGCCGCAGGGTTGGGCCGAGGGGGTGGCACGTGCAGCGCGGGCGTGGGTGCAGGAGGTGAGGTCCGTAGTTTCGTGATGGACCTCGTCGTGCCCCCAATCCTGCACGCGTTCTTCGATACGCTCGGCGGCGCGTCCATGGTCGTTCAAGTCGGACGGCTCGAGGCCGCTGGGACGCTAGAAGAGCTGCTGGCGAGCTCAGAGGAGATGCGGCGCCTGTGGGCGGGCGAGGGCGCTACGGCCGCAGCACACGGCAAAACGCCGTCCTGATGTTTAGATAGCATCGTGCAATACGTACGAACCTAGATCTATCTGGAGCCGAGCCAGCACCGCGCGCTCAAGGAGGAGGCACATCGCCGTGGTGTGTCGCTCGCCCAGTTGTTACGCCAGATCGTAGACGAGGCGATCAAGCCCAAGCCAAAGGGTGGCGATCTCACGCCCCTCATTGGGATCCTGGCGAGCGGTGAGCCGAGCGACGTTGCGCGCGACAAGGACGAGTACATCGGGCAAGCGATCCGGCAGCACCACGAGCGGAAGTGGCGGCGAGCATGACCTTTGTCGATGCCACGCACTCTTTAGCGTTGCGTATGAAGCGGATCAGTGGCATGCTCGTGCCGTCCAGGTAGCACTGAGGCTCCGTGGCGCGGAGCTGATGACGACGGACCTGGCGCTTGCCGAAACCTGGTTCCTGGCCTGCGCTCGGGCTGGTCACGCGGCGGCCATGCGCCTCTGGCAAGCCATTCGCCAAAGCGCGGTACGGGTGGAGGTGGTGCGCCCGGAGGACCTGGAACAGGCATGGCAGATCGCACAGGAGTTCGCCGACCAGGACTTCAGCTTCGTTGACTGCACCAGCTTCGCCGTCATCGAGCGGCTTGGCATCCGGCAAGTATTCAGTTTCGATCGCGATTTCACCATCTTCCGCTACGGCCCGCGCCGCACGCGGGTTTTGGAAGTACTGGGCTTGTCCGAGCCACGGCCACCCGGCTGACCGTGCCGTGGCGCCAGGCTCAATAGCCAAGTGGCTTGCGCTGTGGCGCGTTGCTAACCCACCCCTGGCGCACTAGCCTGGATTTATTCATGAGGAGACGTGAGGTGACGGCAGGACACCCTGCACGGTAGCGGTTGTGGTGACCAAACCCAACCGACGCCGAGGGGGTGCCCCGCCGTGCCCAGGTCTGCCATATCCGCCGCCACCACACCGTCGCTGGCGTGTGCGCCTCCCGCCCTGCCCGCGCCGCTGCCGCTGGAGGCCAGTGTCGACGGCGGGCTGCCCCGGTTGAGCGCAGCCGATGCCGTGCTGGGGCGCTGCCGACGCCGTGCTGGGGCCGTGCTGGGGGTGATGCGCGGCGCTCGCGGCGGTGGCGCGCGGCGTCGGTGCGGCACCCGCTGGCAGTGCTGGTGCGGTAGCGGGTGTTCCAGATCGCCTGCCTCGCCTGTGGCGACGACGACCGGAACGACGCCGACATCCTGCGCACCGCCCGCTGCTCAAGGTGGTCTGCGGCCGCTGGCCGGAGACGGGTCCGGACCTGGCCAGCCAGCCCACCGTCGCGCGGCTGGAGCACGGCGTGGCGCGCCACGCCGTGCTCCCGGCTGGCGCTCGCCCTCGCCGCAGTCTCCCTGCGCGAGCGCGAGCGGCTGGCGCGGGAGCGCGGCGACCGGTCAGGCCGGCACGAAGTAGGTCGCCAGCCCGACGATGGCGTACAGCGCCAGGAGCAGCAGCCCTTCGAACCAGTTCGATTCGCCGTCCAGCGAGGCCAGGGCCACGGCCAGCACGGCCAGGGCCATGCCGAAGAGCTCAAAGGGATGGAAGACGAGCGTCATCGGCTTGCCGATGAGGAAGGAGAAGATCACGAGCACCGGCGCCACCAGGAGGGCAATCTGGACGCTGGAATCCTTGGCGATGTTGATCGCCAGCTGCATCTGGTCCTTGCGGGCGAACACGATTGCCGAGAAGTGCTCGGCGGCGTTGCCGATGATGGCCACGACGATGAAGCCGACGAACAGGTCGGTCATGCCCAGCGCGTGCGCGGCCCCTTCCACCGCTCCGACCAGGGTTTCCGCCGCCAGCGCCGTCAGGAGGGTGGCTCCCAGCAGGAGCGCCGAAGCCGCGCGGATGGAGAGCGCCGGCGCCTCGTGCCGCGCGCTGTCGCGGGTGAGCTCGGTATAGATATCCGAGTGCGTGTGCAGGGAAAAGATCAGGCCGGCGACGTAGGCCACCAGTAGCACGCCGGCCGTGAGCAGGCTCAGCTCCTCTAATTGGGGGCTGCTCGCCCGCAGGCTCCCCAGGACGATCAGGTCGAAGATCGCCGGCATGACCATGCCCGCCACGGCCAGGAAGAGCATCAGGTTCTTGGCGCTGGCCCCGGTGGCGCTGAAGCGCTGGCTGCGCCGGCCCAGGCCGCCGACGAAGGCGGCCGCGCCAAAGACGAGCAGAATGTTGCCCAGGATGGAGCCGGACAGCGAGGCCTTCACCACGTCCTGCAGGCCAGCCGCGACGGCAAAGCCGGCGATGAGTAGCTCCGCTCCGTTGCCGAAGGTGGCGTTCAGAAACCCGCCGATCCCCGGGCCGGCGTGGAGCGAGAGCTGCTCCGTGGCGTGGCCAATGAGGCCGGCCAGGGGCACAATGGCCAGCGCGGCGGCGAAGAAGATCCACACCTCCGGCGCGTGCAGCCACTCCAACGCCAGCGCGGCGGGGAGGAAAAGAAGCAGGACGTTCAGGCGGTTGCCGAAAAGCGCCTGGCCAAGGGCGGAGTGAGAAGGGCGAACTCGTTCATCCCTTAACGTCGCTGCTCCAGTTCCTGGCCGCTGGTCGCCGCTCTTCGATCCGTTCACCGCTGTGACCACCTCTACGGGCGCGCACGTCCGGCGGCTGCCGGTTGGAGCCGTGATGCGCTGCGACGGGAGTCATACCAATCGGGGTGAGCGCCGATACATGGCGCCCTCACCGGAAAGGCCGCAACCCCGCGCCCAATCAGCGGATGGAGAGAAGCCACCCGCATGCCAACGCGCACAACCGGAGGAGGCGGTTCCTGCCTGCCTCGAACGACGAAGCGAGGAGCAGCCGGCGCGCAGGGGGCACACGCACGTCAAGTGGCGTACTCGTGCATAGTCCGGGCTGGAGCAGTTCGGATGGTTCCCCCGCGGCTACCGATCGGTTAGGGCTGCCCGCGCAGGCGAGCGAGTTCGTCACGCAGGCGGGCTCGCTCGGCCTCAAGTGCCTTCGGTGTGGACCTCGTCTCCCCCACGGGCCGCCCGTCAGGCCGCCCGTCCCACTGCGGGGGCGCGATCGCCATCAATGGTGGCGCAACGGCGACCGGCGCAGTCGCTGCGGCCACAGGCGCGCTCCATCCCGCGCGCTCCATCCCGCGCGCGTCCCCAGGTCTCAACCCAGGTCGCACACCGGTTCTGCCGCCATTCTAGGGAGCCCCGCGGCAGGCGCCGGACCGGCGCCCCTGTTACACCGCCGCCCGCACGCGTCCCGTGGCGTAGATGGGCGTGCGCCAGAAGGCGTAGCCGGGGTGCCGGCCACGGACCACGTCGTGGAAGAGGCGCTCGATGCGCTGCGTGATGGGGCCGATCCCGCCGTCGCCCACCTGGTAGTGGTCCACCCAGCCCACAGGCGTCACCTCCGCGCCGGTGCCGCAGAAGAACACCTCGTCAGCCACGTACAGCTCGGTGCGGTCGATCTCTCGCTCCTGGGTGGGGATGCCCAGCTCATCGCGGCAGAAGCGTAGGATCGCCGTGCGGGTGATGCTCTCCAGCACTCCGCTGGTCAGGCTGGGCGTGATCGCTACTCCGTCGCGGACGATGAAGATGCAGGAGGCGGGGCCTTCAGTGACCTTGCCGGCGCTGTTGAGGAGAATAGGCTGGTCATAGCCATCCAGGACGGCTTCCAGCAGGGCCATGCGGCTGTTCTGGTAATTAGAGATGCACTTGATGCGGGGCGAGAGCTGGTTATCGCCGACCCGTGCCCATGAGCTGACGCAGGCGCGGATCACCTTCCCTGATCCGAGGACGGAGGTAAAGGGCGCCGTCGTGATGACGATGCCGGTGCGGCTGTCCTCCATGTCGCCGAACCAGGTGGCGTCGGCGTGCCAGGCCAGCGGGCGCACATAGGTGTCGCCACGGCACTGGTTGGCGCGGAGCAGGTCGCAGGACGCCTGCACTAGCTGCGCAGCGCTGAACTGGGGACGCATCCGTTGCAGGCGCATCGATTGGGCGAACCGCCGGTAGTGCTCCTGGAACTGCCAGCCGTAGAGCTCGCCCTCGTCTGCATTCCAGTAGGCTTTGATCCCTTCAAAGACCGCTCCCATCGTGGACCAGCCGAGGGTGCTGGCGTGAACGGTGGCGCGTTCCCAGGGCACCAGCTCGCCGTCCATCCATACGTAGCGCGGGGGGCGGCGCGCATCCGCGGCCGCAGCCGTACTGCCGGCAGAGGTTGAGGTGAGGGCCATCAGATTCGCTCCTTCATCGCTCCTTGAGGGTCCTTGGGGTTCCTTGAGGTTCCTTGAGAAGGTCGTCTTGCAGGGGCACGTGCGGGTACAAGGGTACAGCGTGCCGGCGTGTTGAGGGATGGCGAGGTGAAGGGTACCGGCCGCCTGCCGCCGTCGCTACGGGCCTTTGGGAGGCCCTGAACGAGCCTTCGAACGGGATGGTTACGTCAGAGCGCAGCAGGGCACGTCGGCCTGAGGCAGTGCGGGGCGGCCGCCGCGGGCGGCACGTCGTGTTTATAATCCGGCCGGCATCAACTTCCCAGTACTTCGGGCGTAAGGGAGGCTGAGGGGTGACTACAAAAGACCTTGCGGCGGCCCGGCGGGAATACTATGCGGCCAATCGTGAACGGATCCTGGCCAAGCGGCGGGAGCACTACCGCCGCAACAAGGAGCGCCTGCTTGCGTATTCCCGCAAGTACTACCAGGAGAATAAGGAGAAGATCCGCGCCAAGAGCAAACGCTGGTACGAGCAGAACCGCCAGCGGAAGAGCCAGTACTGGAAGCAGTATTACCAGGCCCACCGCGAGGCGGTGCTGGCACGCAACCGCCAGCGCTACCATGCACGCAAGCTGGCCGCCATGACTGTGGCTACGATGGCGGTGGCAGCGCCGAACAATCCGCCGCCAGAGCTGAACTGAAGCGCCTGCCCCGCGGGGCCGGCCGCACTCACCTCGGCCCGCTACCCTCCCGCGCCGACGGGAAGACGCGGGGACGCGCAGACGCGGAGACGCGGGAATCCTGGGGAGCGCCGGCCAGGTGGAGTGCATTCCGGAGCGGCAGCGCGCAACCTGGGAGCCCTGGTGGCAGGCAGCTTCGGCGCCGCACCGTCGATGGCTGATGTACGCACCCATACAGAGGGCGCATGGGCAGGCTGATGGCGGCTATCAGGTGGAAGTCATATGCGCCCACCCGTGCAGGGGACGCATGCCGCGCGCAAGGCCAAGCCCGCTTAGCCTGGATATGCGCCCACCCGTGCAGGGGACGCATCGCTGCCGTCGGCGTTCGGGCCGTGCACCACGCTGCGCACCACCCGTGCAGGAGGCGCATCGTGCCGGAGTGCTGGTTCAGTCTCCGTGGACGATAGCCGCGATCCCATGGCCATGACCAGGAGCGGCAGGCTGTGTAGCTGCTTACCGGATACGCGTTCTGCGTAGCGCGTACAATCCATGCTCGTATGGACGTAACCCGCTTCGGGGCTGGAGCAAACCAACACGGCACGTACAATCCATGCTCGTATGGACGTGACCGTGCAGGCGGGCCGGCTGACCGAGGTGGAGGCCGACGCGATCGTCGTCAACCTGTTCCAGGGAGTGATGCAGCCGGGCGGGGCGACGCGCGCGGTGGATAGCGCCCTGCGCGGGGCCATCAGCCGGCTCATCGCGCTGGGCGACTTTACCGGCCGGCTCAACCAGACGGCGGTGCTGTACCCCGATGCCGGCGGTGAGCCAGCTCCGGGGCAGGGCCAGCCGGGGGTCAAGGCCCGGCGCGTGCTCCTGGTGGGGCTAGGGAAGCCAGAGGAGTTCACGCTGGATCGCGTGCGCCAGGTGGCGGCGACGGCAGCGCGCCGCGCGCGCGGCCTGGGGGTGCGGACGCTGGCCACGGTCCTGCACGGCGCGGGGGCCGGCGGCATTGCCCCGCGAGAGGCGGCGCAGGCCATTGTGGAGGGGAGCATCCTGGGGCTGTACCGCTTTGACGAGCTCAAGAGCAGGCGCGAGGACGAAGAGGAGCCAGCGGGGGAGATCGAGCGCCTGACCATCGTTGAGCTGGATAGCCAGAAGGTCCCCGAGATCGAGGCGGGGACGGCCCGCGGGCGCATCCTGGCGGAGAGCGCCTGCTTTGCGCGCACGCTGGTGGTGAAGCCGGGGAACATGCTCAGCCCCCGCGCGCTGGCCGAGGCGGCGCGCCAGATGGCGGCGGAGACCGGCCTGCGCTGCGAGGTCCTGGAGCCGGCGCAGATCGAAGCGCTGGGAATGGGCGCCTTCCTGGGGGTGGCCCGCGGGTCTGAGGAGCCCTGCCGCTTCATCATCCTGGAGCACGTTCCCCAGGGGACGGAAGGTCAACCGCCGCTGGTGCTCTGCGGCAAGGCGATTACCTTCGACAGTGGCGGCATCTCCATCAAGCCGGGCGAAGGCATGTGGCAGATGAAGGACGACATGGCCGGGGGCGCGGCCGTCATCGGCGCGCTGCGCGCCCTGGCCCTGCTGGGGGTGCGCCGACGGGTGGTGGGACTGGTGCCGGCGACGGAAAACATGCCCAGCGGGCGGGCGTTCCGTCCGGGCGACGTGCTTCGGGCCATGGACGGCCAGACGATCGAGGTGATCAGCACCGACGCGGAAGGGCGGCTGGTGCTGGCCGATGCCCTGGCCTACGGCCATCGCTACCAGCCCGCGGCGATGGTCGACGTGGCCACCCTGACCGGCGGCGTGGTCACCGCGCTCGGCCACGGCGCCGCCGGCGTGATGGGCAACGATGCGGACGTGATCGCGCGCCTGAAGCGGGCGGGCGAGGCCACAGGCGAGCGGGTGTGGGAGCTGCCGCTCTGGGACGACGCGTACAAGCGCGCCATCCGCAGCGACATCGCCGACATGAAGAACACGGGGACCGGGCGCGCAGCCAGCCCGATCGCCGGGGCCATGCTGCTCAAGCAGTTCGCCAAGCGGGTGCCATGGGCGCACGTGGACATCGCCGGCATGTCCTGGGCAGACACCGATACGCCGTACACGCCCAAGGGGGCCACGGGCTACGGCGTCCGGCTCCTGGTCGAGTTTGTCGCGTCGTACGACGTCGCCGAGAGCGCTCCAAGCCCCGCAGCCGCGGCCAGGTGAGCCGCCGCTATGCTGGGCGTCCTGCGCCAGTGGAACCTGGCCCTGCTATGGCTCGCCGGCGCCGTCTCGATCCTGGGCGACTACGTACTGTTCAGTGCGTTGCCGTTCTACGTCTATGCGCTCACCGGCTCAGCGCTCGCCACCGGCGCCATGTTCGTCGCGGAGGCCCTGCCCAGAGTGGCGCTCGGCTCCATCGCCGGCGCCTTCGTGGACCGTTGGGACCGCAAGCGCACGCTGGTGGTTGCCGACCTTGCGCGCGGGGCGCTCTTGCTTCCGCGTGGCCGCGCTGGCGGCCTTCTCGCTGCTCCGTGGCGCCACTGCGCGACGCGCTGCATTGGAGGCGCCGGGCCTGACGGCGTCGAAGCGGACTGCCGGCGCCGTAGCATCCGTATCGTGCGCCCTCCAGCTTCTGGCCATTGGCTCCCCTGGGGCAATGGCCATGCGCATGCTGGGTGCCCCGTTCGCGCGTGATCCGGCGCTCGCTTGGGGAGCGTGCTTCGCGGAGTACTGGAGCAAGGGCGAGAATGGCCAGGCCGGTGGTCTGAGCCGGCCTTAAGCCGGCCTTAGGCCGATGCCCCGCGCAGGAACGAGGTCATCAGGCGCTGCGAGAGGTGGTCTCGCACCACGGTGAGGTCCTTCACTGTATCCACGGCCCGCCAGAAGTTCTGGGACTTATAGCCGAGCAGCTTCCCCTCTTTGGCCAGCCGGGGGAAGGTGTGCTCCTCATGGTCGCCCTTATCAGGGAGCAGGTCGCGGATGGCGGGATCGAGGACGTAGACGCCGCCGTTGACCCAGTAGGGGAGCACCGGCTCCGAACGGAAGCCGACCACCCGCGCCGCCCGCGCGCCCTCTGGGGAGGCGGCGGGCCCCGCGCTCGGTGTGCCCGCTGGGCTCGGCAGGCCCGGCGCGGGGTCCCCGTCGAGGTCGACGATGCCGTACTGGCTGACGAACGGGACCAGCAGGATGGTGGCCATCGCCCCGGCCTGCCGGTGGGCCTCGATCATCGGCGCCAGGTCGAAGCTGGTCATCACGTCGCCGTTGGTGGCGATCACGGGGGAGTCGCTCGGCTCGAGGTGGGTCCAGGCCAGCTTGATCCCGCCGCCGCGGCCGAGAGGCTCGTCCTCGACGGCGTAACGGATCTCCACCCCGAACTTCTGGCCATCCTCGAAGTAGCGCTGGATGACCTCGTACCGGTAGCCGCAGGAAAAGACGATGCGCTTCACGCCCTGGCTGGCCAGCCACCGCACCTGGTACTCCAGGATGGGCTTGTCCAGAATGAGCACCATCGGCTTGGGCCGGTCGTCGGTGAAGGGGCGGAGCCGCTCGCCTTTCCCGCCGGACAGGATAATCGCCTGCAAGTCGCTGGAAACCGCCATTGCGCCTGACTTCAACCTACTCGAACGTACCACGCACTACCGTCGGCAGCGGCGTTCAAGGGGCGGAATTATATCCATCACGTTTATGGTTCAAACGTTCACGGTTCAAAGAGGGGGCCTGCCGGCTCCAGCCTGACTGCGGGGTGGCGCAGGAGCCTCAGGATCGCGCAGGAGCCTCAGGATCGCGCAGCAGCCTCAGGATCGCGCAGCAGCTTCAGGATCGCGCAGCAGCAGAGTAGCAAGCAGCGAGGGCTGAGCGAGCGCTTGGCCACGGTGATTTTGATGGACGCGGCCAGATTGCAGCACCCAGCAGCGTCATCGTCGCGGAGCACTAGGGCGCTTCCACGGGCACCAGGGTGAAGGTGCGGCGCTCGCCCCCTCGCAGGGCGACGAGCGGGAGCAGCTGGCCGATGGCAGGCGCCTGCAGTAGCGCCTGGAGATCGGCCGGCTTCTGCAGTGAACGGCCGCCGGCGCTGACGATGATGTCGCCGGGGCGCAGCCCTGCGAGCGCGGCCGGCTTGCCCGGCTCGACGTGGAGCACTTCCAGGCCGGTGGCCTGTTCCAGCCCCAGGCGGCGGCGCCACATGGCGGGGATGGGGCGGGGCTGGGTGGCTACCCCCAGGTAGGCGCGGCGGACGCGCCCTTCACGGATGAGCAGGCCGGCCACCCACCGGCCGGTGTTGATGGGGATGGCGAAGCAGATGCCCTGCGCTCCGGGGGCAATGGCCGTGTTGACGCCAATGACGCGGCCGCGGGAGTCTACCAGCGGGCCGCCCGAGTTGCCTGGGTTGAGCGCCGCATCCGTCTGGATGACGTTCTCGATCAGGCGCCGGCCGTTGGGCGACGGGAGCGTGCGGCCGAGCGCGCTGATCACGCCGGTGGTGACCGATGTCTGCAGGCCGTGGGGGTTGCCGATGGCGATGACCAGCTGCCCCACCCGCAGGCGATCCGAATCGCCGAGCTCGACGGCGGGGAAGCTGGTGCCGTACTGGCCCTGGATGCGCACCACGGCCAGGTCCGTGGCCGGATCCTTGCCGATCACCTCCACCGCAAAGCTGCGCCCGTCCGGCAGGGAGGCCTCGAGCTGGCGGGCGTGCTCCACGACGTGGTTATTGGTCAGGATGTAGCCGTCCGGCGTGATGATAAACCCTGAGCCGGAGCCGCGCGCCTCCAGGGGGCCGCGGGGGGTACGCACCTCGCCGAGCGTGGAGATGTTGACCACCGATGGTCCGACCCGCTTGACTGCGCCAACCACCGCTTGTGAGTAGGCGTCCAGCCACTCGTCATCCTCATCCGGCTGCGCTGGCGCCAGCGCGCCATTGGCGCCGGGCGCCGGCCCGGCGAGCCACGTTGCGTCCAGGCCCGCGCTTTCCAACGATAGTCCCATGTTTGGGTTATAGCGCCTGCTGGAAGGGGCGGCGCGCCGGCCTCGGCTTTTTTCAGCCCCGCGTCTGGACAACCGTCACGTGGATGCGCCACTCAACCGGGCGAGCTGCTGGCGCGCTGCGCCGACGGCGGGCCGCGTCTGGACAACCGTCACGTGGATGCGTCACTCAACCCAATCAGGGCGACGATCCACCGGCTGCGCGGCTAAGAGGCACGGAGCCTGGCGGCGTGTTTGGCCAGGACGGCATTGAGCGGGTCGCCCGTCGTAAAGTCAGGGGGTATGCCCGCGTCCCACGCGACCTGGCAGGCGCGGGTTGCGCCGCCGTACGTGCCGGCAGCCAGGCACGGCGGGCGAGCGTGGCCCGGGCCGGCCACTGCCGGAGCAGCGCCAGGAGGGCAGGCGAGTGGGACCGGCTAGTGGCAGGCAGGAAGCGCTATCCTACGGGGCGCCCGCTGCTTGCCTTTCCGCGGCGGGAGGAGGACAAGTAGCATCATGCAGACGAATACAGCCAAACAGAAGATGCTCCAAGGTAAGCCGGCCTTTGGGTATTCGCTGGGGCTCGGCTCCCCGCTGGCGGCGGAGGCGCTGGCGCACACCGGCATCGACTTCCTGCTGCTGGAGACCCAGCACGGCTCCTGGGGCGCCGACAGCGCCATTGCCGCGCTGCTGGCCATGGCCGGCGGGAGGGCGGTCCCAATGGCGCGCGTCGCCAGGAACGATTACACGCTCATCGGCCAGCTACTGGACCAGGGCGCGCTGGGGATCGTCATCCCCATGGTGAATACGGTAGAGGAGGCCAGGGCCGCCGCCAGCGCCTGCCGCCTGCCGCCGCGGGGCACGCGGTCCTGGGGGGTCGGGCGCGCGCGGGTCTACGGGGACGAGTACTTCGACCGCATCGATGATGAGGTGTTCGTCGCCGTGCAGCTGGAGAGCGTTCAGGCGGTGGAGAACGCTGAGGCGATCCTGGCCGTACCGGGGATCGACGGCTGCTGGGTCGGGCCAGCGGACCTGGCTCTTTCCATGGGGATCCACCCACGCCAGATGGCCGGCGACGAGCGGCACGCGCGGGCGCTGGAACGGGTGGTGCAGGCCTGCCGCAATACCGGCAAGATCCCTGGCCTGGCCTGTCCCAGCCCCGAGGAGGCCCGCCGGCGCGCTAGCGAGGGCTTCCAGTTCCTGACCGCGGGGAGCGACGCCGGCTTCATGCTCGCGGGGGCCAGGGCCGGGCTGAAGACGCTCGGGCTGTAATCAGGTCGGGCCCTGGTCCCGCCGCGCCCCGCTCGACGTCGCCGCATGGGAAGACCGGAGGCACGTCCCCACTTTCGGCCGGGGCCGCGCCGCCCTCTCTGCCGCACACGGGCGAGGGGAAGGACGGCTGGTCGATTACTACCGCCGGCGCCGTGCGCTCTGCCGCACACGGGCGAGGGGAAGGACGGCTACGGCCGTGCGGCTTAGCCCCGCCGCCCCGTCTCCGACGCGGAGAGGGCAACCACGACCACGGCCTGGCGCCATGCGGACCTCTTGCGCACGCCCAGCGGGCGATGGCCGGGTAGCTGCTGCGACAGTGCTACAGTACACTGACCAGGCGATTCCCTAGACGTTGCGCTACGGTCGGGCCCTGCCGACGCCGGCAGGAGCTAGAGTGCTATGGTGGCCAGAGCTGCTGCGGCCAGAGCTGCTGCGGCCAGAGCTGCTGCGCACGGGCCTACTCGTGGCGCCAGAAGGACGGTGTACTGATGGAGGGGCATGGAGGTCTGCACTCACCTCACGGCCATCCGCGGCCGGATGATCCCCGCATCCCTCATCTCAAGGCGGCCTGGTGGAACCTGCCCCCGCCGGCGCTCTATGAGCACGCCGTCCGGCGGGGCGAGGGCCTGATCGCCGCCCACGGCCCGCTGGTGGTGGCCACCGGCAAGTACACCGGCCGCTCGCCGCTGGATAAGTTCATCGTCCGCGAACCGAGCTGCGCCGACAAGGTGAACTGGGGCAAGGTGAACCAGCCATTTGACCCCGACCGCTTCGACCGGCTGTACCACCGCGTGCTCGCCTACCTCCAGGGGCGCGAGGTCTTCGTCCAGGATCTGTTCGCCTGCGCCGACCCCGCGTACCGGCTGCCGATCCGCGTGATCAACGAGATGGCCTGGCAGAGCCTCTTCGCCCGCAACCTGTTCATCGTGCCGTCCCGCGAGGAGCTGGCGGACCACGTGCCCCAGTTCACCGTCCTCAACGTGCCGGGCTTCCAGGCCGACCCGGCGGTGGATGGGACGCACAGCGAGGCCTTCGTCATCATCAACTTCGCGCAGCGCATGCTGCTCATTGGCGGCACCAACTACGCCGGAGAGACGAAGAAGTCGATCTTCACCGTGCTCAACTACCTGCTGCCGCTGCAAGGGGTCTTTCCCATGCACGCCTCCGTCAACGTGGGGCGCAATGGCGACGCCGCCGTCTTCTTCGGCCTGAGCGGGACGGGAAAGACCACGCTCTCCACCGACCCCGAGCGGACCTTGATCGGCGACGACGAGCACGGCTGGAGCGACCAGGGGCTGTTCAACTTCGAGGGGGGCTGCTACGCCAAGGTGATCCGGCTCTCGCCAAAGGCCGAGCCGGAGATCTACGCCACCACACGGCGCTTTGGCACCGTCCTGGAGAACGTGGTGATCGATCCCGAGACGCGCGAGCTGGACCTGGACGATGAGCGCCTGACGGAGAACACGCGGGGCGCCTACCCCATCTCCTTTATCCCGAATGCCGATCCCAGCGGGCGCTGCGGGCACCCGCGCACGATCATCATGCTGGCGGCCGACGCCTTTGGCGTGCTGCCACCGATCAGCCGGCTGACGCCAGCGCAGGCGATGTACCACTTCCTCTCCGGCTACACCGCCAAGGTGGCGGGCACGGAGCGAGGGATCACCGAGCCGGAAGCGACCTTCTCGGCCTGCTTCGGCGATCCCTTCCTGGTCCTGCCGCCCACCACGTACGCCGCCATGTTCGGGGAGCGGATCCGCCGGCATGGGGCGTCGGTCTGGCTGGTGAACACCGGCTGGAGCGGGGGCCCGTACGGCATCGGGCAGCGGATGCCCATCGCCTACACGCGGGCAATGGTGCGGGCGGCTGTATCCGGCGAGCTGGACAGCGTGCCGGTGCGGCCGGATCCCATCTTCGGCGTCGCTGTGCCGGCCTGCTGCCCGCACGTGCCGGATGACATCCTGCAGCCGCGGAACACGTGGACCGACCCGGACGCCTACGACCGGCAGGCCCGCGAGCTGGCTCAACGCTTCGTTGCCAACTTCCGGCAGTTTGCCGCTAGCGCGCCGCCGGAGGTGCTGGCGGCCGGACCGCGGGTCTGACGCTGCGGGGCAGCCGCAATCGGCTCGTGACGCATCGTACGCCTCAAGGCCGGCTTCTGCATCGCCGGCGATCAGTTCCGTCTTCCTACAGGAGAGGATAAGGGACGAGCCAACGTTTGCATCACCGCCCCCAAATCGCTCCCTCTCCCAAAGGGAGGGCGAGAGCCCGCGAAGCGGGCGGCGGTGAAGGCGCCGCGTCGAATACTCGGCCATGCCCTTCTGAGGCGTCAGGGGCGAATAGAAACGCTGGCCAGTCCCGCAAGGGCCCGGGCAAGGGGATGACCTGACGGGCAGCAGCGATCGGCCGTCGCGCATCGTCCGTGAACGCGCGGTGGGACACGAAAGGGTCGAGCGCGATGCGGCGTCGGCGCCGGTATCAAGCACGCTGGCGACGGACGGCTCCGGACGTACGCGAGCCGGCGGCCGAACCAGTGGCAGCGATTATCTCGACTCGCACTCGCAGGCTTGCCCGCTGCCCGCCGTGCCGGCGCTGGCCGTCGCCGCTGCCACGACCGTCGCCTGGATGCGTACGCGGGCCTGCGCCGTCGCCTGCTCCGGGCCGCCGCCGATCGCTGCGCGGTCGCCGTGCATCACCACACGGCACCCCGCCAGCGCAAGGGCAAGCACCCCGACCTGCAACGCCACGCGGAACTTCATGCTGCGCTCCATACGCTTCCGGCCCGGCCATGCGCTCGCGCGCCACGGTGGCAGGCGAACGTGCAATCCGGTGCGTCAGGCGACCCGGGCCTATGGTAAACGCTACCATGTCCGGGTTCAAGGCCATGCTGAGGGCAGATGGGCACGATTGGCGCCGGCCAGGTACAGTCCAGCCCGATGAAGATCACGTCAATCCAGGTTCAACAGCTTCGTGACGTGCCGGCGCCTCGCCCGCTGCATCCCGCCTGGTCGCCGGGCAGCGTGATGCGCTCGTCCGCCATCACGCTGATCCGCGTGCGCACCGACGCGGGTCTGGAAGGGATTGGCACCGGCGGTTCGCCGGAGGCCGTTCGCGCCGCCGGCCAGCACCTGCTCGGCCAGGACCCGTTTGCTACCGAGCAGCACATTCGCGTGCTGCGCCGCACGGGCAATGCCTGGGGCCTCGACGTTGCGCTGTGGGACCTGATCGGCAAAGCTTGCAATCAGCCCCTGTACAAGCTGTGGGGCGCCTACACCGACCGGATCAAGGGCTATGCGTCCACGATCGAGATCGGCACCCCGGAGCAGCGCGCCGAGGATGCGCTGGGCTTCTACGAGGAGGGTTTCCGCGCGATCAAGCTCCGCCTCCATCACCAAACCCTGGAGCAGGACATCGCCCTGGCGCGGGCGGTGAAGGACGCCGTGGGGGACAAGATGGAGCTCATGGCCGACGCCAACCAGGCCCAGACGCCCGTCACGCCTTCCACCCAGCTGGGCGTACTCTGGGACTACCGGCGGGCGCTCTACACCGCCCGCGCACTGGAGGAGATGGGCTACGTCTGGCTGGAGGAGCCGCTCTCTCGCTATGACTTCGATGGCCTGGCCAGGCTGAATAGCAGCGTGGGCCTGGCCATCGCCGGGGGCGAGAACAAC
The DNA here is from genome assembly GCA_034437795.1 of Chloroflexota bacterium. Taxonomy (GTDB): domain Bacteria; phylum Chloroflexota; class UBA11872; order UBA12225; family UBA12225; genus DAOTTI01. Next base: position 29,044 of record DAOTTI010000227.1, read on the forward strand.
CGCTTTCTCCACGAGTTCCACTGGCTGCTGGAGCAGGGCTGCTACGACATCCTCCAGCCGGACGGGCTCGTGTCGGAAGGGATCAGCCAGCTCCGCAAGATCGCGGCCCTAGCCGAGGTGCGCAACAAGCTTTGCGTCCCGCACCACGGGGGCGGCGGGATCGGCACCTACGCCCACCTCCACCTCTCCGCCTCGGTGCCCAACTCACCTTGGATCGAACTGATGCGTGACCGGCCGGGCGAGTTTCCCTGGCCTGCTCAGCTGGTACCCACCACGCCCATCATGGTTGGTAAGGATGGCTACGTCTCGTTGCCCCAGGGCCCGGGCCTCGGCATCGAGATCGACGAGGACTTCGTGCGCCGCTACGCCGGCTGACGCGCGCCAGCCTCTGCCCGCGGGGTATCTCGCGTCGTGGATCCGCCGGCCAGATCTCGCACCGTAGACACCAGAATGTCGCCGAGCTCCTCCAGCTCCTCGTCCTTGATCACCAGCGGGGGCGCGAGCATCACGCTCTCATCGCGGTGGCGGGTGAACAGGCCGCGGCGCTTCATCTCGGCCACGACCGCTCCCGCGCCCCCGCGGATGGCCCCCGGCTGCAGCTCAACCGCCGCCATCAGGCCCAGCCCGCGCACCTCCTTCACGTAGGGGGCGTCACGGAGCTCCGCGACCCGCTCCTGCAGGCGCTGCCCCAGGCGTTCGGCGCGCTCCACCAGCCGCTCCCGCTCGATGATGTCCAGGTTCGCGTGCGCCACGGCGCAGCAGGTCGGATGGGCGGAGTAGGTGTAGGCGTGCATCCACTTCACGGCCGGCGGCTGGCGATAGATGACGTCGCGGATCGCGTCGGAGATGATGACGCCTCCCAGGGGCTGATAGCCGGACGTAATCCCCTTGGCGAAGCTGATCATGTCCGGCACGACCCCCCAACGTTCCAGGGCCCAGAAGCGCCCCGTGCGCCCGAAGCCGGTGATCACCTCATCGGCGATGAAGAGCACGTCGTACTGGCGGCAAATCTGGCGCACGCGCGGGAAGTAGTCGTCCGGCGGCGGGTACACCCCGCCGGCCCCCTGCACCGGCTCGGCAATGAAGGCGGCGATCGTCTCCGGCCCCTCGCGCAGGATCGCCTGCTCCAGGGCCGCTGCGTCCATCGCCGGCACGTGGCAAAACTCCGGCGGCAGCGGGCCAAAGCGCTCGTGGAAGTTGGTCAATCCGGTCGCGCCCGTGGCGCCGAGCGTGTTGCCGTGGTAGCCCTTCAGGCGTGCGATGATCTTGGTCTTGGTAGGGCGGCCGCGCAGGTGCCAGTAGAAGCGCGCCGTCTTGAAGGCGGTATCGTTGGACTCCGCGCCGCCGGTAGTAAAGAAGGTCGTGCTCAGGCCCGGCGGCGCTAGCCTGGCCAGGCGCGCTGCGAGCGTAATGGCCGGTTCGTTGGACGAGCCGCAGTAGGAGTTGCAGAAGGCGAGGCGCTCCATCTGGCGCGCCGCCGCCTCGGCCAGCTCCCGCCTGCCGTGTCCGACGTTGACGTTCCACAGGCAGGAGAGCCCGTCAATGTAGCGCCGGCCGCGCAGGTCCCAGAGGATGGCCCCTTCGCCACGCGCGAAGATGACGGGGGCGGCGTGGTCCGCGGGGTGATGCTGCGGATGCAGCAGGTGCGCCTGATCCATCTCAACCAGCGTCTCGTAGGCCAATCCGCTCATCTGTGCCCACGCCTCAACCGCCATCTTGGTGTGCTCCTTGAGTGTTGATTGTTGATACCGGCGCTACCGGTTGCCATAGTAGTCCTGCCGGATGCATCCAGGTGGCCGGCGCGGCCAATGATGCACCGGCAGGCCGGATGCGGCGATCTGGTGCTCCATCGTGCGCGAGAGCGCGGGCGCCCCGCCTGGGGCCCTGCGCTCCACGCCATGCCGTATGGCCCTCATTGGTCCGTCGCCCTGTCCTTTACGCCATGCCGTATGGCACTATACCGGCCGCGAGTTCCCTCTGCCCTGCTCCCGCCATGGGGAGGTTCAAGCAACACCTCCGGACCGGCCGCGGCGGATTTCACCCCTTCGGGGGACGCGCCGCACCCGCAGCGGGAGAGGGCTCGCCGCGCCGGGCCGCTGGGTGGGCACGGCCGAAGAGGGAGTGAGGAGAGGAGATCCATGGTCACAACCGTTCAGCCACCGACCACCGCCTTGCCCGGGCTACCCGATCGCTGGCGTGGCCGGTGGAAGATCCCCGGGCGCGTCGCCTTTGCCGGCCGGATTGCCGGCGCTGTAAACCCGGAGGACCCGATCCACGCCGCGCTGCTGGCCCAGCAGATCGAGGTCGTCGTGGCACCCTTCTGTGACGGATCGGGGTGCGTGACGCCTGAGGTGGCCGAGGCCGACGTCGTCGTCTCCGGCGGCATCCCCCTGGGCGAGGCCCACTTCCGGCAGCTCCCCAAGACGCGCCTGCTCCTTCGACCGTACGTCGGCTACGACGACATTGATGTGGACGCCGCTACTGCCCAGGGCATCCTCGTCGCCAACGTGCCGGACGCCTTCAGCGAGGAGGTGGCCAACCACGCCATGTGCCTCATCCTGGCAGCCAACCAGCAGCTCCTGGTCAGCGACCGCTACGTGCGCTCGGGGGAGTGGGAGCGGCGACGCGGGCGGCCCATCTGGAACCCGCCCATTCACCGGCTTTCGGTCCAGACCCTGGGGTTCATCGGCTTCGGCAACATCGCCCGCCTGGTCGCGCGGCGGGCCGCCCCCTTTGGGTACCGCATGCTGGCCCACGATCCCTACGTTCCAGACGAGGTGGCCCGTGAGTACGGCGTGACGCTCGTCCCGCTCGAGCGCCTCCTGGCGGAGTCGGACGTGGTGACCGTCCACACCTTCCTGGCGCCCTCTACCCGCCACCTGCTCAATGCGGAGCGCCTGGCTCAGATGAAGAAAGGGGCTTACCTGATCAATACCGCTCGGGGCCCCATCGTGGATGAAGCGCCCCTCATCGCCGCGCTCCAATCGGGGCACCTCGCTGGCGCGGCGCTGGACGTGATGGAGGTGGAGCCCCTGCCGGCCACCAGCCCGCTGATCCAGATGGAGAACGTCATCCTCACGCCGCACATGGCCAGCGCCTCGGTGGAGGGCGCCCAGGCGCTCCGCCGCCGCGTGGCTGAGATTGCCGCCAGCGTCGCGCTCGGCAAGCTGCCGGAACGCCACGTCACCGTCAATAAGGCCCTGTACGACCTCATCGCCGGCTTGCTGAGCGAGCCTGGACCGGTCGGAGTAGCGAGTAGCGAGTAGCGAGGGATTGGCCGCAGGGAGACGGAACAGGCTGCCGGCCGGGGATACGCCGTCCCGGCCCTGGGGGGCACCAGCGCCAGGGAACAGGCGGGCCACGGCCAGCAAGGAGTTCCCTCTCCCAAAGGGAGAGCAAGGAGTTCCCTCTCCTTTTGGGAGAGGGTTAGGGTGAGGGCTCCGCGCATGAATAGTGGTGCTCCTGCGGAGCACCAGCGGCGGATGGAAGGGCTGGCGATTTTCACAGAGATCCAGGCTAAGTAGGTGCTGGTACGTTCGTGCGGGACAGGACGGCCGGGCATCGATGGACAGGGCGGCGCGAACATACCAGCGGATACTTAGGCCAGGGGCGCGCCGGGCGGGCCGGCGGGGCCTTCCGGAGAGTTGTCGCCTGCCGGTACAACTGCAGAGAGAACCATGAGTGCTACCCCTGCTCCAGGTCGCGGGCGCGTGACCGCCGCCGGCCTCCGGCGCATGAAGGCCCGCGGCGAGCGCATCACCATGCTGACGGCGTATGACTATCCGTCCGCTCGCCTCTTCGATGAGGCGGGGGTGGACGTGATCCTCGTCGGCGATAGCCTGGGCATGGTGGTGCTCGGCCACGAGTCCACCGTGCCCGTGACGATGGACGACATCCTGCACCACACGCGCGCTGTCACTCGCGCCGTACGGCGGGCCCTGGTGGTGGCGGACCTCCCCTTCATGAGCTACACCATCAGCCGCGAGCAGGCCCTGGCCAACGCCGCCCGCTTGATCCAGGAGGGCGGGGCGCAGGCGGTCAAGCTGGAAGGAGGGCGCCCCGTCATGCCCACCGTCGCCGCGCTGGTGGAGAGCGGCATTCCGGTGATGGGCCACCTGGGGCTCACGCCTCAGTCCATTCACCAGTTTGGGGGGTATCGCGTGCAGGGGCGCGAGCCGGCCGCCGCGCAGCGCCTGCTCGACGACGCTCGGGCCCTGGAAGACGCGGGGGCCTTCGCCGTGGTGCTGGAGCTGATCCCGGCCCCGCTGGCCAGGCGCATTACCGCCGCCCTGCAGATCCCGACCATCGGCATCGGGGCCGGCGTGCACTGCGACGGGCAGGTGCAGGTGATGCACGATATCCTGGGCTATGTCCCGCCGGGGGGCTTCATTCCCCGCCACGCCAAGCGCTACGCCGACCTCGGCGCGACCATCCTTGTGGCCGTGGGGCGCTATCTCGAGGAGGTGCGCACCGGCGCCTTCCCGACGGAGGCGCAGAGCTTCTCGATGGAGGAGCGGGTCCTGGCCGCGCTGGACGAGCAGAAACGGGAGGAATGAGCGGGTACGCGACGTCGCGCTCTTGCGCCGGCCGGCCTCGGGGGCGGGCGCCTGCGGGCGCTGGAGACGCGTCCGCCGGAACGAGGGGTCTGCATCCATGAGGGTCTTGACTACGGTTGAGGAGTTCCGGGGCGCTCGCGCTGGCGTGCCCGAGCCGCTCGGCCTGGTGCCCACCATGGGCGCGCTGCACGAAGGCCACCTGTCACTCATCCGGCGCGCTCGCCAGGACTGTCCGACCGTCGCCATCAGCATCTTCGTCAATCCGGCCCAGTTTGGACCGCACGAGGACTTCGACCGCTATCCGCGGCCGATCGAGCGAGATCTGGCCCTGGCGGAGGAGGCCGGCGTGGACCTGGTGTTCCACCCATCGGTGGAGGTGATGTATCCCCCCGGCTTCGCCACCTACGTCGAGGTCGGCCCGCCGGCCCTGCGCTGGGAGGGAGAGCGCCGGCCCGGCCACTTCCGCGGGGTGGCGACGGTGGTGACCAAGCTGTTCACCATCACTACGCCCCAGCGCGCCTACTTCGGAGAGAAGGACTACCAGCAGCTCCAGGTCGTGCGCCGGCTAGTCGCCGACCTGAATCTGCCGGTGGAGATCATCGGCTGCCCGATCGTCCGCGAGCCGGACGGGCTGGCCCTCTCGTCCCGCAACGTCTATCTCACGCCGACCGAGCGCCCCCACGCCACGGCGCTCTGGCGCGCCCTGGAAGCGGGGAGACGTCTGGCGGCTGCCGGCGAGCGCGACGCGGGGCGCCTGCAGGCGGCCATGGAGGCGGTCCTCGCCGCCACGCCTGGGGTCAGGATCGACTACGTTGCCGTGGTTGACGCGGCCACGCTCGAGCCGGTGGCACGGCTGGAACGGCCTACCCGCGCCCTCATTGCCGCCTATCTGGGCAGCGTTCGCCTGATCGACAACGCCCCTCTGCTAGAGTAGATTGCAGAGAAGCATTCCTGCTACAGACACTCTGGCCAGCCACGATCTCCCACCGTCCGCCGCCCAACGACACATGCTCGATGCTCGGGGCCGCGCCCGCGCCATCACGCAGGGCGCGGCCGGCAGGCGCGCCGGCCTGCTCCGGCTGCGGCGGTGCGGCACAGGTAATGCATGACCCGTTGCCATTCGCAGGTCAGCAGAGCGCGGGTCGTGCAGCATTCGGGCTGGGCCGGACCTTCACGGCCGGGAGGGGTCCCTTCTCCCTTCGGGAGACGGCCGTGTCAGGACTCCGCTGGTGAAAGGATCCGCGCCGGGCGAGCAGACGGCTCCCAGTTCGTTTAACCAGTATGAATGTGACGGCATCACGGCATGACCACGTGAGCACGGGATAACCCGATCACGGGACGACGTGATCAGGGGACGACGTTAACGACCGAACGATCCTGGCGAAGATGACCATGCACCCTACCACCCTTCCCCGCCCCGACCAGCAGGCGGTGCCGGTCGCGCGCCCCGAACTCGCTCCGGAGAGCGCCGGTGAGCCGATTCCCCGCGCGGAGCACCCCCGCCCCGACTTTGAGCGCGAGCACTGGATCAACCTCAACGGACGGTGGCGCTTCTCCTTCGATCCGCGCAACGTGGGCGAGCAGCTCCGCTGGTACCACGTTCCCCATCCGGTCGTTGCCGCCCGCACCGGCGAGAGCAGCCCCATTGAGGATCCCTTTGGCGCCGACATTATCGTCCCCTTCCCCTGGGAGAGCCGCCTCTCGGGCGTGTGCGATCCCGACTACAAAGGTGCGGCCTGGTACCAGCGCGCCCTGGAGGTGCCGGCCGCGTGGGCGGTCGGTGGAATGGCGCACGCCCGCACGGCCGGCGGCACGGCCGCGGCCGGCTCCGATGGGAGCGCGGGCGCAGGCACAGCGCCTTTCCGCGACACGGCGGCGGCGAGCGGGGCGAGCCGTACGTATGACGGCCAGCAGACGCTGGCGCGGCGCCTGAGCGGCCAGCCGGGCACGACCCGCTGGCGCCTGCGCCCGTATCTCTGCTTCGGCGCCGTCGACTGGAACGCCAAGGTCTGGATCAACGGGCGCTTCGTCACCGAGCATGACGGCGGGTACACGCCCTTCGCCGTCGACATCTCCCGTTACGTCCGCCCGGGCATGCCGGCCACGCTCACCGTTCGCGCCTGGGACAACTGCGACGCCGACACGCCCCTGGGCAAGCAGACCGAGGACTGGTACACCCACTCCGGCGGCATCTGGCAGACGGTCTGGCTGGAGGGGCGGCCGGCGGCTCACCTGGCTCGCCTGCACATCACCCCGTATCTAGACACCGGCACGGCCGTCTTCAGCGTCATCATCGACGCCATCCCCGAGCTGCACGGCAGTACCTATCAGCTCGTGGTGGAGTCACTGACGGGCGCCTTTCCCACGGTTCGGCACACGGGCACCCTCCAGGTGGAGAACAGCAAGCCCGTGCACGCCGAGGTCAAGGTCACCATCCCCCAGCCCCACCCCTGGTCCCCTGAGGACCCCTATCTCTACGAGTGCCTGGTGACGCTCACCGTCACCGAGCTCCCTCCGCACGCGTCAGGCGAACCAGACGTCCCGCCAGATCGGGTCCGCACCTACTTTGGGCTGCGGTCGATCTCCACGGGACGCTGGGAAGACCGGCCGTACGAGTACGTGTTCTTGAATGGGGAGCCGGTTTACCTACGGGGGGCGCTGGACCAGGCCTTCCATCCGGACGGGCTCCACAC
>DAOTTI010000228.1:0-2736 GCA_034437795.1 Chloroflexota bacterium
CGCTCTATCTGCTGCTGCTCACCGTGGCGGCGGTCGTCCGGCGCCCGGCGGCGCCCCCTCCCGGTCCGGGCAGGCGGCGCTTCGCCATCCTGGTGCCGGCGCACAATGAGGAGGCTGTACTGGGCCGGCTGCTGGCCAGCCTGAGCCGGCTGGACTACCCGAGACGCCGGTACGACGTCTACGTGGTGGCGGACAACTGCACCGACGGCACGGCTGCGCTGGCGCGGGCGGCCGGCGCCCTCGTCTACGAACGGACGCATGCCACGGAGCGGGGCAAGGGGTTTGCCCTGCGCTGGCTGCTGGGCAAGGTGCGGGACGCGGAGCTGGGGTATGACGCCTACATCGTGCTCGACGCCGACTCGGTGGTGGCGCCCAGCTTCCTCCGCAGCATGGATGCCCGCCTGGAGGCCAGCAGCGAGGTCATCCAGGCCTATTACACGGTGCTCAATGCCGGCGAGTCGCCCCTGGCCGCGCTGCGCAGCGCCGCGCTGGCAGCCATCCACTACCTGCGGCCGCTCGGCCGCGCCGCGCTGGGTCTCTCCTGCGGGCTGAAGGGCAATGGCATGTGCTTCGCCGCGCCCGTGCTGGAGCGCTTTGCCTGGCGCTGGTTCACCCTGGCTGAGGACGTCGAGTTCCATCTCGCGCTGGTGCACGATGGGGTACGTGTGGACTTTGCCCCCGAGGCCTGCGTCTGGGCGGAGATGCCGGTCAGCCTGGCGCAGGCCGCCAGCCAGAACGCGCGGTGGGAGCGGGGGCGCCTGCAACTCCTGCGCGATCGGGTCCCGGCATTGATCCGGGAAGGGATCCGCCGGCGGAGCGCCCTGCGCCTGGACGCGGCGGTGGAGCAGCTCATCCCGCCGCTGTCGGTCCCCTTCGCGCTGGGCGGACTGTGCCTGGCCGGCAGCCTGGCGCTGGCCGCCGTACTGCCGGCGGCGCTGGCGGCGGCGAGCCTGGCGACGCAGACGGGCTACCTGCTGGCGGCCCTGGCCCTGGTGCGGGCACCGGCCAGCACCTACCGCGCGCTGGCCTATGCCCCCATCTACATCGCCTGGAAGGTGGGGCTCTACGCGCAGGCGGTGATGACGATGCGCGCCGCGGAGTGGATCCGCACCGGGCGCCGGGCAGCGTTCCCCGTGCCTACCGGCATCGGTGGCACGCCTGCAGGCGCGCAGGCTCAGAGCGGTCGATAGCGCGATGGTGCTCTAGTGCACCAGCAGGCCAGCGACCTGGCATGGCTTTCCCTGGTGCGCGGGCTGGCATTCTCGAAGAGGTTGCCTGCGACAGCACTAGGTGACGCTCTAGCTCACCGGCGGGCCCGCAGGCGCAGAGGCGCAGAGACGCAGAGGTGCACAGGCGCAGAGGCCCAGAGGCTTACAGGCGCAGAGGGGATTGGAACGGCCATGGCGCCCCTGACGTGCCGACGACTTTCTGTGCGGGACCCTGCACCGCCGGTGCGGCCCCGAGACGCGGGCGGCCGGTCGGCCGGCAGGCTACCGCGCTGGGACGGGGCCGGCTGCCCCCGTCCCGCCGGCCGCCGCTATCTGGGCGGGGGGCCGCGATGGGATGCGCGCCTCCTGGCAGGCGTTGAGGGCCAGAAGCGAGCCGGCGACGGCGGCCAGGAGAGCCGGGCGGAACCAGTAGCGAAGCTCCCACCCGATCCGGCCCATCCATCCAGGGGGTGGTTCGTTGATCGGGCGGACCGGGCGCGCCCCCGACGCCGGCGGGTCGAAGTGGACCACACCCAGATCGGCCAGGGCCGCGAGCTCCAGGACCGCCTCCATCGACCCGCGCTGCCGGATGATCTCCTCGACCGAGCGTCGGCCGTCCACCAGGGCCAGGGTCCACACGGTGCTGCGGTCGAGCACGACGTTGCTCGGGCCGTGCCCCGGCGCCGGCGCGCGCGGACCGGCCGCTGCTGCCGGCTCGAGCCAGCCGGTCACCATTCGCGGCACGGCCTCCATGACCGGCCCCGCCCCTGGGGCCGCGGCGCGGGCCACCGTCAGGCGCTCCAGGTACTCTGCCAGATGCTCGGACAGGCCGGCCAGCTCACCGTCGGTGGGGGCCGGGCCTTCGGTGAAGGTGAAGCGGCACCAGGGCAGGGCCAGCATGAGCGCTTCCAGGGCAGGCAGGCCCTGCTCCCCGCCAAACGACGCCCCTACCACGTGCCCGGCGGCAAGCGCGACCTCGCCTTGCCACCGGCCATCGGTGAGGTAGAGGCGCCCGCTCTGGCGCTGGCCCATTAAGAAGAGAATGACCGCGCCGACCTCGGCCCCATCCAGCGTACCAGAGAAGGACGCCGACAAGAATACCTCCGGAAGAGTAAACGGGTGGCCAGGCCATGAGAGTGATGATCCCACCGCAGCTGGCCAGACGCCGCCCTATCGGGACGGCGGCCAGCCAGGGCTGGGGGACGATCCGCGCAGCCGGCGGCCGGCGCCTGCCGGCTGCGCCGCACCACCCGTCCGGCCGCATGATCCCTTCGGGCAGGTGCCTGGCGAAAGTGGTCTGCCAGGAGGTAGGCTATCGCGTCAAGCGCACGCGCGGGGCGCGCCCACCTGGCTTCCCGCCGGCGGCGCGCACCGGTGTGGAGGCCAGCGCCTGAGGCGCCGGCCCCTTGCCGGGAGCGCTCGTGAGTGCGTACGCGATGATCGCGCCCGAAGTGGCTCATAGGTAGAAAGGACGGGGGCGTGCCAGCGATGAACTCGCCGCTGCGGGTGAGGTGGCGTGTGCGGCGCC
>DAOTTI010000229.1:0-20327 GCA_034437795.1 Chloroflexota bacterium
CGCGCGGCGCCGCCTCACCGTCCTGCTGCCGGTGGCCGCGGCCACGCTGGCGGCCACGCTGGCCACCCCCGCCGGGCCGGCCTTGCTCGGCCACGTGACGGGATACCTCCGGAACAAGTATCTAGTCGATCACACCGCGGAATATGCCTCGCCGAACTTCCACGAGGGCGACGTGCGCTTCTTCCTGCTGATGCTGCTGGGGACGGTGGCCGCCCTGGCCTGGTCTCGTCGGCGCCCGGCCCTGCACGAAGGGCTGCTCGTGCTCAGCTTCAGCTACTTTGCCCTCTACTCGGCGCGGAACATTCCCCTCTTTGCCATCGTGGTCGCCCCGATCCTGGCGGCGCAGCTCGGCGCGCTGCCGGCCCCGGCTGACGGGTCCCGCGCGGCCGATCGGCTCCTGGGCGCGGTGGGGGCCTGGCTGGCCCGCCGCAACGTGGTCTACTCGCGGGTGGATGGGCGCTCGCGGGGGCAGCTGTGGCCACTGGCGGCGCTCACCGCGCTGCTTCTGCTGGCGGCGGCGCACTGGCGCCAGGGGCAGCCGCCGCTGGGTGTGGACTTTCTCCCGGCGCGCCAACCGGTCGCCGCGGCCGCCTACCTCAAGGCCCATCCACCGGCCGGCAACGGGTTCAACCAGTTCATCTGGGGCGGGTATCTGCTGTACGCGCTGTGGCCGGAGCAGCGGGTGTTCATCGACGGGCAGACGGACTTCTATGGCGAAGCGCTGACGCGGGAGTATGCGCGCGTGGCCGGCCTGGACGACGGATGGCAGGACGTGCTCGACCGCCACAACATCCAGTGGGTGATCTTCGGCACGGACACGGCGCTCGTGCGCCAGCTCCGGTCGATGCCGGAGTGGCGCGTCCTGTACCAGGATGACGTCGCCACCGTGCTGGCCCGCAATTAGAGATTAGAGAACTGCCGGTGACCAGTTCGGTGCTCAGTGCCGTCGCCGGCCGTGCCACCTCCTCCGGTGCGGCCGGCCGGCGACGCTGTGCGGATCCAGGGATCCGCTGGGCGTTGGGTGCCGCGGGCCTGCTGCTCGCCTTGCTGGCCGCGGCGGCCGTCGCGGGGGCCGCGGCGGCCATTGCCAGGCCCGGCGAGATCGAGTACGGGGAGGCGATCATCTACGGGCAGGCTGCCCGCCTGCTGCGTGGCGAGCCGCTGTACCAGGCGCTCAACGGGCCATCGTACACTGTGGCGGCGTATACCCCGCTCTACTACTGGCTGGCCGGCGGGTTGCAGGCCCTGGTTGGCCCTGGATTTGGCCCTGGCCGCAGCGTCTCAGTCATTGCATCGATACTTGCGGCGGCGGCCGTGGCCCGCCTGACTCAGCGCCGGACGGGATCACCCTGGGCGGGCGCGCTGTCGGCGGGACTATTCCTGGGGCTTGGGCTGCCCTGGGTGCCGCACGTGGGCCCGCCGTGGTCTGGTCTCTACAAAGAAGACATGCTGGGGGTAGCGCTGGCGGTGTGGTCCGTGGCCTGCTTGGCTTCAAGCAAGACCTGGCGGCACGTCACGCTGGGCGCCACGCTCGCCGCCCTGGCCATTCTGACCAAGCAGACGCTGGCGGGCGCCAGCGTCGCGGGCTTCATCTGGCTGTGGCGGCAGGACCGCACAAAGGCTGCTGCCTTTGCTGCGATCTGTCTGGCCATCATTGGCAGCACCTTCGCTGCGCTCGAGATCACCACCGGCGCGTTCTTCATGAACGTGGTGTCGGCCAATGTCAACCCGCTTCGGATGGAAACCCTGACCACGAACCTGACCATTCTGGTCCTGTTTCAGTCCGGCCCGCTGGCGCTTTCTATGCAATTCGTCACCAGGCAGATGCGTGGCCGGTGGAGCACTTCCGATGGGCTGGTGGCGCTCTACTGGCTGGCTGCACTACTTCCCTTGGCCGGACTGGCTAAGGCCGGTTCAAACCATAACTACTGGACCGAGCTGGCCGGCGCGTCCGCGGTGCTGGCCACCACCAGGATCTGGACGCTCTGGCGGGCAGGCCGCGGTAATCCGTCGCCCGCATCCCCCTCCAGTGCGCGGTTGGCGGTTGCCATGCTCTGCGCGACCCCGATGCTATGGCTTCTGCCCTGCGCCTTGGTTCAAGCACCTGACCTCGTACAGCGCCGGCAGGACCTGGTCACGTCTGGAGACAACGGGGGAGGTGCGTTCGATGCGGTGGTGCAGCGCGTGCGCGCGGAGCCCCGCGATGTGCTTGCGGAGCCCCTGGACGTGGTCGTCCTCGCCGGCCGGCCCGTTGTGCTAGAGCCCTACGTCTACAGCATTCTCGAGCGCCAAGGGCACTGGGCCCCGGCCCCGCTCCTTGAGCGCATCTGCAATGGCCACGTGGGACTGCTGGTGCTGGGCTACCCCATCCAGCGCGCCGACGAACGCCAGCGCGACGGTTACCCCTTCTGGCCGGCGCCGGTGATGGCCCTGCTTCGCGCCACCTTCGTGCTCGAGGGCGAGCAAGGCGGACGGTTCATCTACGTCCCCGTGTCCGCTCGGAACGACGCAGCCTGCGCATCGCTGGCGCAGGGCCGAGGCAACCCGCCTGTGCCAGCCCACGACGTGGAGCTGCAGGATCACGCGCGTACCGGACATCCCCAAGAGGCAACGGCTCGCCATGGGTAACCGGCCAGGAAGCAGCATGGCGGCTCAGCCGGGGTTCGGCGCGGTGGCAGGCGCCATTTCGGTAACGGGGCGCTTCGGGAATGTAGGCCAGACATCGCCACGCTTCATCGCTGCCACGTGGTGGAGAGAAGCCTTGGTGGTCATCGCCGTCGTCGCGCTGGCATCGAGCGGTTATCTCGCTCTCACCGGCTACGGATTTGATCTGCTGGAGGAGGGTTATTTCGTCAGCCATGCTCGGCGAGTGCAACTCGGCGCCGTTCCCTACCGCGACCTGTCGGTTCCCTACACGCCGGGCGTCTTCTACCTCTACGCCTGGGTGATGGACTGGTTCGGCCCGGGGATAGTGGCGCTGCGTTGCCTTCAGGTGGCCGCTCGAGTGGTGCTCTATGTGACGCTGTACGCCCTCGGCCGCCAGATCATGCGTCCGTTCTTTGCCGCTGTTCCCCCAATGCTCCTGCTGGCCATGGATTCGGCACCGGAGCTCTGGAGCCTCCATCCGGGCTGGTTCGCAACGGCTGCGGCCCTGGTGAGTGTCCTGGCCACGGCACGGTATTGCCAGACAGGACGGACGTCGCTACTGGTCTGGGCAGGCGCGGCCTGCGCGCTCAGCTTTGCATTCAAGCAGAATCAGGGCCTCTACGGCCTGGTGGCCACGCTCTGGCTCCTGGTCGTGGCGCATCCGTGGTTCCCTTCGTTCCGCCACGCAGCCCGGCCGACGGACGATCATTCCGCTGGGCTAGACCACGCCATGCGCGCCAGCGACGCCGGCTGGCCAACCCAAGAGCCTCGATGGGCTCTTCGGCGCATCACAGGCGCCAGCGGGTTCCTGCAGGCTACCGCGCTCGTCCTGTTCGCCCTGCTCCCAGTGGTTGTCACGCGCGGCAACGTAGACGGCCTGTCCGCGGCCGTGCTGATCGCGCCACCTGTTGCCGTCTCGGTGGTGGCGGCGGTCGTGCTCCGCCAGACCAGCGCAGCCTGGACGACGCGGCCGGATCGTCGTGACCTCCCCATCGTCTTCGCGCGGCTGCTGATGGCGCTGACGGGGTTCGGTGCGGTCACACTGCCCTGGCTGACGCTCCTCATGCACGCCCTTGAAGGGCGGCTCGACCTTCTCAGATCATTCATTGGCGACATCGACGTCGCGGGCTATCTGCTGGCGCTCCAGCCGCTCTCGCTCGTGGGCTGGCTCAGCACGTGCGCCCTGTTGCTCACACCCTACGCGCTGGTCGGACTGCTCACGTGCAACCGCTGGGCCGTAAGGGCCGGCGCGCTGGGTTTGGGCGCCGCAGCGGGGGTTATTCTGGGAGCCACCGTTGCCGCCATAAGGGCTGGACACCAGGTGTGGGGAGCGGCGACGCCGGCCTGGAGCCCGTATGCCGGCATGGGCGAGAACGGTATTAACCCGCTGTATCTGTATCTTCCATCCCTAGCATTCTGGTCTGCCCTTACGGCCTGGGCGCGCAGGCAGGCGTTTGCGGGGCCGGCAGACCAGATAGGAGCGCGTCCCGACCTGGTGAGGCTCTGGTATCTCGCCTCCGGATCAGCCTTGTTTCTGGCCCAGTACCCGAGGATGGACGCGATGCATCTCGCCTGGTCAGGTGGCGTGTTGCTTGTGCTGGGCGCGGACCGCCTTTCCGCGTGGTACCAGTACCTGCGGCGCCGGTGGCTGCGCTGTGAGCAATCGGGACTGGCTCGTGGCGCGTTGCTGGCCAGCCTGCTGGCACTGCCTGCCACTATTGCTCTCCCCTACCTGGCACAGCGCGCTCAGGGCCTGGCAGACCTGGTCTCCCGCGGAACGCTCCAGCGGGGGGTAACGGAAGACGTTCCGGCAGCCTATAGCGCGTTGAGTCTCCTACCTGGCGCGGGTCATGTCTGGGGTCCGCGCGACCAGGTGCGGCAGGTCCAAGAGGTGGTCCAGTTTATCCGGGAGTGGACTGCCGAGGGCGAGCCGATCTTTGCCTATCCCGCGCTACCTGGCTTCTATTACCTGGCAGATCGCCCGAATGCGACGCGATTTAATCACCTCTTCCACGCAATGGTCTCACCGTCCGAGCAAGCGGAGATCGTGCGACAGCTCGACAAGGTGCGCTACGTCATCTGGGATGACGAAGGAGCCCGGTACTGGGCTCACCCTGGCGACAATGCAGCGATTGTGGACTACATTCGCGCCAACTTTCATGTGGCGCGAAGTACTGGCATCTACACGATACTCGCTCGAGGCCGGGGTGGCCCCACGCTGGCCGATTAGCTGGCTCGAGATATTCGCGAGCGGAGCCCTCATCCTGGCCCTCTCCCAAAGGGAGACGGGCGGCCTTGGGAGAGCCCAAGGAGAGAGAAGGCACTAGCGCACCAGCCGGAATGGCTGCATGCAGCCCGTGGCCAGGAGCGACGGGCTGGGTTGCGACACCCGACGTATAATCCTTTCTCGAATGCAGCGAGTGCCGGCCATCCCGTACGAGCGCCACATCCTGGCGAACGGCATGCGCGTGCTCGTGGCGCCGATGCCCCACACCCGCTCCGTCACCATCGGCCTCTTCTTCGGCGTGGGGGCCCGCTATGAAGCACCCCATGAGCAGGGGATTGCCCATCTGACCGAGCACATGCTCTTCAAAGGCTCGGCGCGGTATCCCACCGCCCAGGCCATCTCGGAAACCATCGAGGGCGTCGGCGGCCTGCTGAACGCCGCGACCGACAAGGAGCTGACCGTCTACTGGGCCAAGGTGGCCAGCCAGCACGCCGGCCTGGCCTTCGACCTGCTGGCCGACATGGTGCAGCACCCGCTCTTCGAGCCGGCGGAGCTGGAGAAGGAAAAGCATGTGGTGCTCGAGGAGCTGGGGCTGGCCCAGGACGCCCCCGGCGAGTGGGTGCACCAGCTGTTTTCCGAGCTGCTCTGGCCTGACCAGCCCCTCGGCTGGGAGGTGGCCGGTACGCCGGAGACGGTGAACGCCCAGACGCGCGAGAGCCTGCTGGCCTACGTCCGGCGCGGGTACGTGCCGACCTGCACCGTGCTCATGGTCGCGGGCCACGCGGACCCTGAAGCGGTGCTCCGTGCGGCCGCCGAGCGCTTTGCCGGCAACCACGCCCCGCCGCCCACCTGGGCCCCGGCCGTCGACGCCCAGGGGCAGCCGCGCGTCGCCATCCAGGTGCGGGACACCGAGCAGGCCTACATCTGCCTGGGCGGCAAGGGCCTGCGGCGCCTCGACCCCGATCGGTACGCCCTGCGCGTGGCCAACAGCATCCTCGGCGACGGCATGAGCTCGCGCCTGTTCATCGAGGTGCGTGAGAAACGGGGCCTGGCCTACGACGTGCACTCCTACGTGGCCGCCTTCCATGACACCGGCGCGGTCGTGGTCAATGCCGGCATTGACCGCGAGCGGATCGACCGCGCCCTGAGCGCCATCCTCCGCGAGGTGGACCGCCTGCGGCAGGAGCCGGTCCCTGAAAGCGAGCTGCGGAAGGTCAAGGAGTACATCAAGGGGCGCACCTTGCTCAGCCTGGAGGACAGCGCCAGCGTCGCCCAGTGGTACGCCACCCAGGAGCTACTCACCGACGAGCTGCTGACGCCGGACGACGTGATCGCCCGCCTGGAGGCCGTCACGGCCGGCGACGTCCTGCGCGTGGCGCAACGGGTCTTCACGCCCCAGTGGCTTAACCTGGCCCTGATCGGCCCCCGCGTGGATGAAGATTGGTTGCGGTCACTCTTGCGGCTGGACTGACAGTGGTGATCAGGTGGTGATCAAGTAGTGGTCGGGTGGTGGTCGGGTGGAGCCCTCACCCGAACTCTCTCCCAAAGGGAGAGGGGACTGATCTCGCAAGTGGAGCCCTTACCGCCGCCCGCTCCGCGGGCCCCGCTCTCCTAGAGGGAGACGGGACTCTTCGCTGGCCGTGAATAACCGGGGCTAGCCACCTGGGGAGGTTGACAGGGGGTGGTAGCGGCGTCTACGCTGACAGGCAGGGACACCGGCGCTGCGGAACTGCCGCCAACGGCCGCGGCGCCTTGCCGCTTGGAAACCATTGAGAGGAGCGGACTTTGCCATGAAGACGACGTTCGGTAGCCGGCTAGGGTCATGGGGGCTTTCACGACGGGCGATCATCGCCACGGCCAGCGTGGCCGGCGCGACCACCGCGCTCGCCGCCTGCGGGCCGCAGGCGCCGCGCCGCGCCGGCGGGCAAGAAGGCGTGCCCCTGGAGCAGCGCCGCCCAGTCAACCTGGAGTTCTGGGGCGATCCGCCGACCGCCGGCAGCAACCAGCGCATGGACCAGATCAACGCCTGGAACGCAAAATACCCCAACCTGAAGGTCAACTTCGGCGCGACGCGCACCACGGGGCAGGGCGTGGAGGCGGTGCAGGCCATCCTCGCCGCCGTCGCCGCCGGCACGCCGCCGGACGTGGTCGACTTTGACCGCTTCCAGACCCCCGCCTTCGCCGTGAAGGGCGTGTGGCAAGCGCTGGACGATCTCATGAAGCGGGACAAGTTCGACACCAACCGCTTCGCGCCCCTCATCATTCCCGAGGCGAAGGGGATTACCGATGGGAAATGGTACGCCCTGATCCGCAGCACGGATAACCGGCTCATCTACTGGAACAAGGAGGCCTTCCAGGAGGTCGGCCTGGATCCCGAGAAGCCGCCCGCTACCTGGGACGAGCTGCGCCAGTTCGCCCTGCGCCTGAACAAGCGTGGCGGGCCGCTCGGCTTCGAGCGCATCGGCTTCCACACCGAAGAGGGCCAGTCGCACTACCACATCTTCGCCTGGCAGAACGGCGGCAGCTTCCAGACGCCGGACGGCAAGAAGGGGACCCTGCCCCTGGGCCAGAACCAGGAAGCCCTGCAGTGGATGACCGACCTGATGCGGGACCTGGGTGGCTGGGCGTCGCTCAAGACGTTCCGCGATAGCTGGGGCCGCGACGCGCAGCAGGCCTTCCTGGTGGGCCAGCTGGCGATGGTCTACCAGACCAACAACTACGTCACCACCATCGCCCGCTTCCGGCCGGATATGAAGCTGGGCGTGGCGCAGCCGCCGGTCAAGAAGGCCGGCGATAAGCCGCTTACCTGGTCGGGTGGCTTTGGCTACAACATGATCAAGGGCACCAGGCACGTGGACGAGGCCTGGGAGTTCATGAAGTGGCTCATCAGCGAAGAAGGCTGGACGGCGGGGTTCGAAGGGGACCTGGGGCGGGCCCGCGCGCTGGGCAACACGTTCGTGCCCACGATGACGGGGCAGCCAGAGCTGGATAAGAAGTTCTACGCCAAGTACCGCACGGGGATCCCCGCCCTGGATAAGGTCAATGAGATCGCCGTCCCCCTGATGCAGTACTCGCGCGTGCGAGAGCCCTCCATCGCCGCCCAGAACCTGTGGGATGCGGTGAAGGCCGCCCAGCGCGAGGCCATCTCTCAGGAGAAGAGCGCCAAGCAGGCCCTGGAGGACAACCAGGCCATCTTCCAGAAGGCCCTCGATGAGGCCTGGGCCAATACGCCGAAGTAGCCCCACCGCCTGGCCGCTGCTCCCCTTGGGCTACCCCGGCCGGCTCCTTGCCGTGCCGCGGCCTGTTCCCTCTCCAATGGGACAGACGCGGCACGAGCCGCGCGCCGGAGCCATGGCGTGGTTGTTCACGGCCGGCAAAGAGTTCCCTCTCCCTGTGGGAGAGCGGGAACCCGCTTCGCGGGCGGCGGTGAAGGCTCCGCTCGTGAAACATCCAGGCTAGAAGGCAGGGATCGCCACGGGCTGCCCCGTGCGGCAGGATTCAAGGGCGCATCGCAGACCGGCGCAGGTCCGCGCCCCTTCATACACGTCGATGACCGGCGGCCGGTCGTTCAGGATGGCCGCAATCAGGTCGGCGGCCGGCATCGCGTCGTGGGCGCCGTGCCCCTGCGTGCCGAAGGCGCGCGCCATCTCGGGTGGCATGCCTCGCACCGCGGCGCTCGGCCCGGCGGCGCTGTCATAGCGAGACCGGTAGGTGGGCAGGGGCATCATCTGGCGCAGGTTGGGGATCCGGCGCAGAAAGACATAGTCGTCGCTTGTCTCGGAGCCGGGCGGCTGCTGGCGGTTCCGCTCCCATGTCCCGTCCGTGCCGTAGAGGGAGAGATAGAGGCAGTACGGCCGCGCCAGCCCGCTGGAGACGGCCACCTTGGCGATGCAGCCGCTTCGCCCCGGCGCTTTGAACAGGGCGACGAAGTGGTCGTCGGCCACGCGGTCCAGCCCGTGCTCCGGCTTGTTGCTGTAGGCGAAGACCTGGGTGAACTCCACGCCGGTCAGCCAGCGCAGGGTGTCATAGGGATGCGGGCCGCCGCCCAGGATGCCGGCGTAGGGGTTCGCGGCGCGCCAGGTGCGCTCACCGCCGGGACCGGTCAGGTAGCCCTCCACATTGTGGAGGTACTCGCCTTCGGCGTAGAAGAGCTCGCCGAACTCGCCCGCGTCGACCAGGGCCTTGGCCGCTAGCACGTACGGCGCCCACCGTACCTGCTGGGCCATCTGGAGGTGCTTGCCGGAGCGCTTGACCGCCTCGATCAGCCGGACGCAGTCCTCAATCTCGGTGGCCATCGGGATCTCGGTCAACACGTGCTTGCCCATCTCCAGGGCGGCCAGGGCCTGGCGGGCGTGCTCAGTGTCCGGCGTGGCCAGGGCCACGATGTCCACGTCGGACCGGTTCAGCACCTCTTCGTATTCCTGGAGCACCACGGGTACGCCGTGGCGGGCGGCCACCGTCCTGGCCAGCGCGGTATTGTGGTCGCAGACGGCAATGACCTCGGCGTTGGGATGCGCCTGGAAGGCGGCTACGTGCACCGCACCGCGGCGTACGCCAGCGACGGCAACTCTCAGCTTGTCGGGCATGGCACGGCGCCTCCGCCACACGCATTGTACGCAGCCGAGAGGGAGGAAGGATCCCACTCCTGTTGGTCGCGCCCGCACCGGGAGGGGGAACAGACCTCACCTCCTTCGGCCGCGGCCAAGCCGCAGGGTGGGGTGGGGCAAGGGGCGGGTGCGGCGCGGCCCCGCCAGCCCTCTCCGACGCTAGAGAGGGGAACGACGGCTATGCCCGTGCGGCTTGGCCTCGCCACTCCCTCTCCGCGTCGGAGAGGGGAACGCTGGCCACGATCTGGCGCGATCCGGAACGTTTGCGCACGCCGGCTCTTGTTGAGGTTCTTGACAAGCCCGGGGCCAAGTGGGACACTTGCCGCGCCACAACGCTGGCCGGCAAGGGGGGCCTGGCGGAAGTGCTTGCAGGCGCGGCGGGTGAGTCTGCCCGCGCCAGCGGGCCAAGGGGGAAGACATGCCGATACGCATCGTGGGCGCCACGCCACCCGACGCGCCGGACCGCACGGACGTGCCGCCCGCACCACCCAAGATCGTGCCGCACGCGCCGGACGGCAAGGACAATGGCTGGCCGAGCGGCGACGACCAGGCCCAGCCGGGACGGGAGGGGACGCCGGGGGCGCAAGGCTTGCCCGGCATCAACAACGTCGATGGCGGTGACACCCCGCTCAACAACTCCCTGATCATTGGCGGCTTCGTCGGCGTCCTCCAGGTCGAAGTACGCGGCGGCAATGGTGGCAATGGTGGCCGCGGCGGCCGTGGCGGCAATGGGGGAGAGGGCCAGGATGGGGGACGGGGTGATGGGGATGTGCAGGACGCGCCGGGCGGACGGGGCGGCCGTGGCGGCAACGGCGGGCCCGGCGGCGCCGGCGGCAACGGGGGCGCCGCCAACAACGTGGACCTGTACATCCCCAACCCCAACGACGCGATCTCGATCAATACCGACATCACCTTCGGCGGCGGCTTCCGCGGCCGCGGCGGCTTCGGCGGCCCACCGGGAGACGGGGGCCTGGGAGGCATCCGCGGCCACCGCGACGGCGGCGAGCGCGCCATGCAGGGCGACCCGGGCGCATTCGGGCCCAATGGGCCCGACGGCCAGCGCAACGGCGCCACCGGTCGCTTGAATATCTATGTCGGCATGCGGCCGGGCGGGTGAGAGGCCCTGCGCCCCTTCGTCCAGTTGTGCCCTTTGTTCAGTAACGAGGAGCAGCCATGTCTACCTACGCTGAAAGGCCCGGCGCGGCGCAGGTCTCGCCGGAGCCCCGACCCAGGGGTCGTTCCGGCCGGCTCACCGTGCACCTGCGCGGGCCGGAGGGCGCCCCCTTCCGAGAGCCGGCCGTCGTGCTCGCCCTTGAGCACCGCGCGGCTCTCGCCGAGCAGCATCGGCTGGAGACCGGCGGCAAGGAGACGGTCTCGCTGGAGCTACCCGAAGGTCACTACTCCTTGCAGGCCATCGCGGCCGATCATGCCGTGGCCCGCGGGCTGGCGCAGGTGCGGGCCGGCCGCAGCGCGGAGGTGAGCCTCACGCTGCTGCCCCAGAAGGCGGAAACGCCGTCTCTCATCGAACGGCTGAAGGTGTACGGGATCGAGGTCCGCGCGGACGAGATCCAGCCGTTGCACGTCCCGCCACACGAGAAGCTGGTGCTGGACTCCGACCGGTACCGCGACACGCGCGCCTTCCGCATTCTCAAGCCCCGCTCCATCAACGACCTCAAGCGGTGGATCGGTGCACCGGATGGCGCCTTCGGGCACGACCAGCCCCGCTTCGGACCGGCGCCCCGCGTGGACGTCGAGCGCTTGAAGGGTGAGCCGACTCAGGAGGTGGCCACTGCCCTGCGGGCCATCGCCCGCGAGTACATCCACGGCAACGCCCGCGCGGTGGCGCAGTACGAGCCGACCTTGACCAGATACCTGCTCAGCCGTGAGGCGATCGCCATCTCCATCTTCTTCTTCAACGTGGTGACGATCAACGCCGGAGCGACCCTGGAGATCGGGCGGGGCTCAAACGTCTTCGCCTGCGACGAGCTGCGCATTCACCGTGACGGGACGCTACTGGTGGTCGGCGAGGTGCGCGCGGACATCGGCCGGTACGTCGTCTTCGGCTAAAGCGGGCAGGCGCTGGTGGCCCTTCCCGCCGGCCCGCCCGCGGCGCAGCGCGCCGACGTGGCCTCGGCAACCCTCGGTCGCCTCCTGGCGCTGTTCGGCCTGGGCGGCGCCCGCCAGGAGGCGGAGGCTCTGTGCCGGCTGTTCGGCGACGAGTGCGGCGTCGGTGTCTCCGAGGTCTCGGTCGCGTACGCGCCGGATGGCCGGCCGGCGGTCCGCTGCCTGGCCGAGGTAGTGGACCGCCGGCCGGCAACCAGCGCTACTCTGGATCGTCTACAGGCGCTCGTCCAGAGGCTCATTACGCGTCTCGGCGGCGGCGCCAGCGACGCCGCGCGCTTCATTTCCCTGTTTGACGCCGTCTACCGGCGCCGGACGCCTGTCGCTCACGCCCCTGACCTGCGCTTTGGCCTGGCCCTGCAATGGCGGGCGGCGTCCCCCGTAGCGCTGAAGGCCTACTTCGATCTGTTCGCGGCCGGGCGGGAGGAGGCGCTGCCCCGCCTGGGCCAAGCGTTTGCCCTGCTCGGCCTGGGGGAGTACTGGCCGGCCGCGCAATCGTACGTCGTCCACGATGGCCGGCCGGCCTGCCGTGGCTTCGGAGTAGACCTCTCCCCCAGCCCCGCGCCGAACCTTCGGCCCTACGTCAGCGGCCGCGTCTTCACCGTCGCCCGGCTGCAATCGCTGGCCGCGCGTGCCGGCGGCGCGCCTGGTGTAGCGGCCTTGCAGGCGTTCGCGCGCTACGCGCTGGCCGCGCCGGAGCCACACCAGGAGCTACCGAGCCTCCTGGTGTGCCCCGTCTTCGCCGCCGGCCTGCCTTCCGACCGGCCGGCGCTCAAGCTCGACGCCTTTCTCCCCGAAGGCACGGCAGACGATGCGGGCGCTTTTGAGGCCGTCCGGCAACTGGCCGCACGGGCGGGCGTCCCCGCACCGCACCTGGATGACGTCGTCGCCACGGCGCTGCACGGGCGCGTCGCCACCCAGACCAGGGCGGTACTCCATTACGCCAGTCTGGACATCCTGCCGAGCGCCGGCTTCCGCGTGGGGGTCTACCTCCGGCCCTTTGGACTGGAGACCGCTCATCTCACCCCCCGCCTGCGCCCGCGAACTAAGGAAGCGTCGCTCCGCCGGCTGGATGACGCGGTTCGCGCTGCGGCTGGCTTCCTCGAGCGCCAGCGGGCCAGCGCCTACGCCGAGGCGACCCACTGGATGACCTTCCCGCACGCCGCCGGGTTCAGCGGCATTGTGGAGCGCCATGCGGGACGCGTCTTCGCGATGGCGCTGGTAGGCAACGCGCTGGTGGACGCCGCCCACGCCGGCTTTCCCATCGACTGGAATGGGCTGGAGCAGGACGCGGATCGGCTTTTGGAGATGCGGGCTGACGACGTGCCGGGCGGCTGGAGGTACTTCCCGACGCTGCCGGAGCTGCCTCCCGACGCCGACGACCTGGCGGAGGTGCTGCGCCTGTTACAGGCCGTGCGGCCCGAGCGGGTGCCCGGCGCGTGCGGCGAGGCGCTGCGCCTGGTCCTGTCGGTCGGCATCGCTTCAGATGGATCGCTCCGCACCTGGATCGTCGACGAGCAGCGCACGGATCCGGCCACGGTGCGCTTGCGGCAGTTCATCGGCCACCAGTGGGGCGACACGGCCGACGTGGAGGTGGTGGCCAACCTGCTGGAGGCTCTCTGGCGGCTGGACCGCGCACGGTACGCCGAGGCGTGCGCCCGGGGCGTGGAGTTCGTGGCAGGCCGGCAGGCCCCCGACGGGACCTGGGGGTCCACCTGGTACTGGGGGCCGTACTATGGGACGTTTGCCGCCTGCCGGTTTCTTGCCGCGGCCTGGCCCGGGCACCCTGCGCTGCACCGCGCGGCGGCCGGCCTGCGGGCGGCCCTCGGCGCCGACGGCAGCGCGCTTGGCCCAACAGACCTGGCGCTGGCGATGCTGGCCGCGGCCGCGCTTCGTTCGTCGGTGCCCTTTGAAGGCGACCGGCTGAGGGAGAGCGCCGCATCGCTGCTGGCGCGTCAGGAGGGCGACGGATCGTGGCCGGCCACGCCCTTTATCCGCATGGATACGAACCGCGTCCGGACCTTAGCCGGCAAGGGCCAGCCGCGCTACGTGAGCTACTCCAGCCGGACCACGGCCACGGCCTTCTGCCTGCGCGCACTCTGCGCCGCGCGTCCTGCCCTGCTGGACCGCGATCCGTAGCCGACCGCGGCGCAGGCGGCGTTGAACCTGGCCCTTCCGGCCACGTGCGGACACGGCCGTAGCGCCCCTGGCCTCCCGCGGCCACGGCAGATCGTCTATCCTGGAGTATTCACGGCCAGCGAGCGGATTCCGTGTCCCTCTGGCCAGCCCGCCTCCGGCTGGGAGCTTGGGCCAGGGTGAGGGCTGCGCATGCGCATACTCCGCGCAACCGACTTTGCACAGGAGACACAGGTACGTGATGGCGAGCGAACGGCAGCGCATTTCGTCGGGCTCACCCTATGAGCCGGCGATCGGGTTCAGTCGCGCCCTACGAGCGGGCAACCGAGTGCTGGTCTCGGGCACGGCGCCAATCTGGCCGGATGGCTCTTGCGATCCAGACCCGTACGTTCAGGCGCGGCGCTGCCTGGAGATCATTCTGGCTGCCCTGCGCGAGGCGGGGGCAGGGCCGGAGCACGTGGTGCGTACACGGATCTACCTCACCAATGGCGACGACGCGGACGCCGTAGGGCGGGCACACGGAGCGGTGTTCGGGCCAGTGCGGCCGGCCAGCACCATGGTGGTCGTTGCCGGCCTGCTCGATCCGCGCTGGAAGGTGGAGATCGAGGCCGAGGCGGTCATCGGCTGATACGCTGGGTTGGACTAGGGCGAAAGGCGTGTCCGCCGCAGGCGCCATGTCCCGCGCCGCAACGTGCTGCGCGCCACGGTGCCCCGGCCGCGGATGGTAGATGCGCTACGGCGCTGCGGAGGAGTACGCTCGCCTGGAGCAGTCATGAGCGGAGCCGTCATCCTGAAGAGGCCGGGCTAGGGGCAGCATGCATATCGGCTTACTCTCCGACGTCCACGGCAACCTGGCCGGTCTGCGGGCGGTGGCGGCGGCCCTTGAGCGCGAGGGCCCGCTGGATCACGTGGTCGTCGCCGGCGACCTGCTGCAAGGCGGCCCGCGGCCGGCGGAGGTCTGGGACATCCTACGCGCCCTCGGCTGGACGGTGATCCAGGGGAACGAGGACGCCGCGCTCGCGGTGGCCGGGACGGTCTACCCTGGCTCCTCGGCCACCAACGCCAGGGCCTACGCCAGACAGCTGGCGTGGGCGAGGGAGCAACTCGGGCTAGAGGTGCTGGCGGCGCTATCCAGGCTGCCGGCTGAGTGGCGCGTCTCCACGTCGGCCGGCGATCTCCTGGTGGTGCACTCCAGCCCGCGGGCGATGAACGACCAGTGCGGTAGCGTGCACAACACGCTGGTCGAGATGAACGAGGCGTACGCGGGCACCGGCGCCGCCGCCATCGCCTTCGGCCATTACCACCGCAACTTCGTGCGAGCGACGCCCTTCGCCCTGCTGGTGAATGTGGCTAGCGTGGGGCTGCCCCTGGACGGGCTCCCCCTCGCCAGCTACACCGTGATCACCGCCACGAGTGATGGCTGGATCGTGGAGCAGCGCCGCGTGCCGTATGACGCGGCGGAGGAGGAAGCAGCGGCGCGGCGGAGCGGCTTCCCGCGGTGGCCGGACAGGCCAGACGAAGAACGCCGCGCTCGCTGAGGTGAGCGCGGCGTTCTGGTTGGTGGAGATGGGGGCGAGTCGAACGCCCCGTCCAGAACAGCCTGATCAGTCGTGCCTACGAGCGTAGCCGGTTCGTTAGATCTCGCGCCCTCGGCCCGAGCCGGCAACGTTCCTCGGGCGCCAGCCCCGAGATCTTAGCCGGCACCGCGGGGCTAGGTGCCGGAGCACCCCGACATTGTCACGCCCGGCCCAGCGCCCATCGGGGTGAGGCGCTGGCGGACGGCTGCCTAGAAAGCTAGTTAGGCAGCGAGAGCGTATTCACGCTCGGCAGTTGTTGGTTCGTCCGTTGTTTTACGAGGAGGCGTACGGACAACCTCGGCTCGCCACTCCTAATCGCACTGCCCTGTCGAGACCCGTCATCCCCATGTGAGGTGGAGATCAGGTGGTGATCGTGTGGTGGTCCAGGCGCTGCGCGCCTCGTGATCAGGTTGCTATCAGGTAGTGATCAAGTTGTAATCTTCGATCACCACCTGATCCCCAATCCCTCTCTTCAGTTGTTAAGCGCGGGCACGGAGCTCGCGGGCGATCTCCCGCTGTGCCTCGCGTTCCGCGATCGCCTGTCGCTTTTCGTACTGGCGCTTGCCTCGGGCCAGCGCCAGCTCCAGCTTCACGCGACCGTCCTTAAAGTATAGCCGCAGCGGCACGATCGTGTAGCCCTGGGCCGCGCTGCGCTGGCCCAGCTCGCGGATTTCCTGGCGATGGAGCAGCAGCTTGCGCCGGCGCGTCGGCTCGTGGTTATAGTGCGTGCCGTGCTCATAGGGCGGGATGTGGACGCCCTCCAGCCACGCCTCGCCGTCCACCACGCGCACGAACCCCTCGCGCAGGCTGACGCGTCCCGCACGGAGCGACTTGACCTCGGTGCCCTTCAGCACCAGGCCCGCTTCGTAGCGCTCTGCCAGGGAGTAGTCATGGAACGCCTGGCGGTTGACGGCGATGGTGCCGTCGCTGCCGTCGCCCGCGGCCCCCTTTCCCTTCTTCGGTGGCATACCTTGCTCAAAGTCTACGCCCACGCGGCGAGTGGGTCCACACGCTCCGGTTCGCGGCCAGCGATGATCTCAGCGTCTGCGCCCCCGACGGGGCCGGTGGCCATGCCCGCCTGCGCCCTGTCCCTCTCCTATAGGACAGGGCGCTGATCGTCGGCGATGGCGAATGCGGGCGAGGTCGGCGTCGCGCTACGAGTCGAGGTCCACCTGGTCCCACCCGGCGGGAACGGCCTCCCCGTCGGAGACCGGTTCCAGGCCCGCCGCCATCAGGTAACCGCGAGCGCGTTCGGCCAGCGGATACCGCGAGACGAGGCGCCAGAAGGCGGGCGAGTGGCCTGGCTCCGCCAGATGGGCCAGCTCGTGGACGATGACGTAGTCACGGACCCACTGGGGCATGCCGGCCAGCCGGTGCGAGAGGCGGATGCGCCGACTGCGGACGCTGCAGCTCCCCAGGATCGTGGTCTGGTTGGTGACGTACTCCACGGACGCTGGCGTGAGGTGCCCCTGAAAGTAGCGCCGGTTCAGTTCCAGGGCGCGGGCGTGCAGCCTGGCGCTGCTCTCGCCATCGATCGGCGCTGCCCTCGCCGCCGGATCGAGGCGTCGCAGCACCTTGGCCACGAACTGCTTCACCTCGGCGTCGCTGGCGTGCAGCGGCACCCGTACCTCCAGGCGATCGCCGGCCAGGCGCGCGCTGAGCGTCTTGCGCCTGCGCGCGGAGCGGGTGACATGCACCGTCAGCGCCACTATGCTCCTCCCGCCCCGCCTTCCCGTCCCATCATGTCCCATCGTGGCCGCGGGGAGGCGGAACGTCTGCCAAGGATAGCAGCCACGTACCGGCCGGCGGCCGCAGCGTGCCCCACCCCTGCGGCCCCCGCGCCGACGCGGGGACGCGGAAACACGGGGATGCGGGACAGCCCTCACCCCCCTTTGGTCGCGTCCGCGCCTCACCCCCTGCCCTCCTCCACCCCACCGTGCGGCTTGGCCCCGCCAGCCCCTCTCCCGCACGTGGGAGAGGGGAGACACGTCACTCCCGCCTCTCTGCCGAGGCTGGTGCGGAGGTGTGGTGCGCGCCAAGGGGCGCGCGTCAGGCGCCCGGTCGCGATCCAGCTGGTCAGGCGCCGGCGGCGACGGCGACTTCGGCCTGCTGGAGCGCGTCGGGGTAGGTCTGCTTGACCGGCATCATCACGCCAAGGATGCGCTCCAGGGCCATGGTATGGCAACAGATGCCCCAGCCGGCGAAGAAGTGGCAGCTGCAGTGCCACCGGCCGTGCTGGTACGTCACCTCGTGATCCCCGTTCTCACCGTGGAACTGGACCTTCAGCTGCTCGAACTGGATCCGTTCCGGCTCCTGGGCATACTGCTTGGCTTTCTGGATCTTGCCAATCAAACTGGACTGCACCGAAGCTGCTCCTTTCGCAGCAAACTGTGGCTTGGCGCCGGACCACGCCCCGCTGCCCGTCTCCGCCCATGCGGGCGGCCCGGGCTGGGGCCGCGCCGCGCCCGAGTGCGGACGCGGCGTGCGCCAGAAATGCGTGAGACACGAGCGGCCTCCGCTCGTGTCTCACCGGCCAGGCTTTCGGATTGCGAGCGGGCGCGGCTCACGCGCCCACCTCGCACAGCACCGAACGATCGGCGCTCTCCATCATCGAGGCCAGTATAATGCCGCCCGCCAATCGGAGTCAAAGCCGCCACGGCGGATCAGGAGCCGCGCATGAAGCAGATCGTCAGGACGGATAACGCCCCCAAGCCGGTCGGGCCCTACTCTCAGGCGGTACGCACCGGCAACCTGGTGTTCGCCGCCGGCCAGGGGCCCCTCAACCCCGCGACGGGACAGGTTGAGCGCGGAAGCATCCAGAGCGAAACGCGCCAGGTGCTGGAGAACATCAAGGCCATCCTGGCGGCCGCCGGCACGTCTCTGGATCGGGTGGTCAAGACCACCTGCTACCTGGCCGACATGAACGACTTCCAGGCCTTCAACGCCATCTACGCCGAGTATTTCCCCCAGGACCCACCGGCCCGCACCACGATCCAGGCCGGCCGCCTGCCCCTGGACATCCGCGTGGAGATCGAGGTGATCGCTGAGGTCGGATAGGCCTAAAGTCGGGTAGGCTCTAAGTACGAGCGTGATCGACCCTCGGGAAGTTCGAGCCCATCCGGATCGGATGCGCGAGGTCATCCGTCTGCGCAAAGTCGATCCGCGCAAGGCGGACCTGGATCGCTGGCTGGCGCTGGACGAGCAGCGCCGCCGACTGCAGAGCGAGCTGGACGCCCTGAACGCGGAACGGAACCAGCTTGCCGCCCTGGGTCGGACCGACCCGGCGGCGGCGCGGGCCCGCGGCCAGGAGCTTCGCGCCAGGACGCGGGAGCTGGAAAGCGAGCTGGAGGCCACCACCCAGGAGTGGCAGAGCATCCTGGACTGGTTCCCCAACTGGCCTCATCCCGCCATGCCCGTTGGCGAGAGCGAGGCCGATAACGTCGAGGAGTGCGCCTGGGTTCCGGGTCGGGGCTACCTGGACCGCTCGCTGCTGGGCAAGGGAGCACACACCGCGCCCTGGATGCCCCAGTACCCGCCGCACGCCGATCGTGCCGACTTCCAGCCTCTTCATCACGCCGACCTCGGCCCGAGGCTGGGGATCGACACGGCGCAGGCGGCGAAGGTCTCTGGCTCCCGCTTCACCTACATCGTGGGTGATATGGCTGTGCTGCAGCTCGCCATCCAGCAGCTCCTGATCCAGAAGCTGCTCCGCGACGGCTTCACCCCCATCGTCCCACCGCTGCTGGTCCGCGAGCGCGCCCTTTACGGCACGTCGCACTTCCCCGAGGGGCGCGACCAGGTCTACGCCATCGCTTCCCACAACGTGGAAGAGGGGGCGCAGCTATTTCTCGTCGGCTCGTCGGAGCCGGCCAACTTCGCCTACTTCATGGACCGCACGCTGGCCGAGGCGGAGCTCCCCGTCCGGCTGTTCGCCTCCACTCCCTGCTTCCGCTCCGAAGCCGGCTCGTGGGGCAAAGACGTGCGAGGGATCAAGCGGGTGCACCAGTTCGACAAAATCGAGCTGAACGCCGTCTGCACGCCGGAGCAGTCCGAGCAGATCTACGAGGAGTTCCGCGCGATCAATGAGTGGCTGCTCCAGACGCTGGAGCTCCCCTATCACATCGTGGACAAGTGCACCGCCGACGCCGGCTATCTCGCTACCCACCGGCAGCGGGACGTGGAGGTGTGGCTGTCTGGCTCGCGTGAGTTCATGGAGGTCATGACCGACACCAACACCACCGATTACCAGGCGCGGCGTCTAAACATCCGCTATCGCCCCGCCGCCGGCGGTGGCACCCGCTACTGCCACACGGTCAACGACACCGGCTGCGCCCTGGGGCGTATGCTCATCTCAATCATCGACAACTACCAGCAGGCGGACGGCTCGGTGAAGGTGCCGGCGGCCTTACGCGAGTACGTCAGGAAGGAGTACATCCGGCCGGCCGCCTGAGCTCGGGCGCTGGGGCCTGCGCCGCTACGCCTCATCGCTCCCGCGCCGTCGATGGGGCCTTGCCGCCGGCCTGGAGGAGCGCCCGCCGGAGCGCCGCCTCCGCGCGGTAGCGGACATGGCGAGCGGCTTTGGGCCCCAGGCCCAGGGCGCTACCGATCTCCTCGTCCGTCAGCTCGCGCCAGTAGAACAGGTAGAGCACGCGCCGCGCACGCGGGGAGAGGCGGTCCAGGGCCTGATGGAGCGCCCCGTCCATCCCGCTGGCGCGCCAGCCTTCCGCCTCGGCGAAGCGGCGCTGGGCCAGTCGCTCGGCCAGGTCCTGCGCCGGCCGGTCCTCCCAGCTCAATCGCCGGCCGCGCGGGCGGCGGCGGATGCGCCCCACCACGTACTGCTTGAGCCGGGCGCGCAGGCGCACGATGAAAAACGGCAGGGGATCGCCCTTGCCTGCCTGCCAGAAGGGGAGGAGCGAGAGCAGGGCCAGACGCGCCTCCTGCAGCAGATCTTCGACCTCGCACAGGTCGGCCGCCCCGCGCCGGCGGGCGAAGGCGGCTGCCCGCCTGGCGGCC
>DAOTTI010000230.1:0-14208 GCA_034437795.1 Chloroflexota bacterium
CGATGAGCTCGCCACCCTGATCCTGCGGGCGCTCGGCGCCGGCGGCGAGACGCTGCGCGGTGGCGACGTCGTCGTCGTCACGTCGAAGGTGGTGGCCAAGGCGGAGGGGCGCGTCGTGGCCCTGGCGGAGGTCGTACCGTCCCCATTTGCCGCGGCCTGGGCGGAGGCGCACGGCAAAGATCCGCGCTACGTTGAAGTCGTGCTGCGCGAAGCCAGGCGCATCGTGCGCATGGACCGCGGCGTGCTGATCGCCGAGACGCGGCACGGCTTCGTCTGCGCCAATGCCGGCGTAGACGCGTCCAACGCCGGGGGCGCAGGGCGCGTGGTGCTGCTGCCGGAGGATCCGGACCGCTCAGCGCGGCGCCTGCGGGCGGCGCTCGGGGCGGCGGCAGGCGTGGACGTGGCCGTGATCATCTCGGACACGTTCGGGCGGCCCTGGCGGGAGGGGCAGGCCAACGTCGCCGTCGGCGCCAGCGGCATCCGCGCCTTGCAGGGCTACGCCGGCGCGCGGGACCCCGACGGCTACGCCCTGCGTACGACGGCCATTGCGGTGGTGGACGAGCTGGCCGCGGCCGCCGAGCTGGTGATGCGCAAGCTCGACCGTGTGCCGGTGGCCATCGTCCGCGGGTACGAGTACCCGCGTCTCCTCCCCGGCGAGTCCGACGACGGCGTGGCGGCGCTGGTCCGGCCAGCGGAGCGGGACCTGTTTCGCTAGCCCGCACGTTTCAGGAGCGGGGCCCTCATCCTACCCCTCTCCCTGTGGGGAGTGAACGGATCGCCGGCCGGTGAGCCTACGCAAAGACGAGGCGCAGGTCGATCTGCAGCCCAGGAAGCATGGCCGGTTCGAACGGCTGGCCCGCAGGGATGACGCGATCGACAGTGTACGTGCTCCAGCGCGGACGGCGGCGGGCTGCAGCGGCGCGAGAATGGCCTGTACTGGTGGGTCATGTGTCACACCGATCGCCATCCCGCCAGAGGAGCCCATGGCTATGGCCAAGGCAAGTGACCTTCTAACTGAGCGGCCAGAAGTCTCTTGACAGCCGTACCAGGAAGAGAACTGTCAACGAACTTCTGGCCGCCCACGTCGTCTGCTAATAAGCGAAGGAGGAGACAGCGCATGCCTGCAAAGCTGACGGCCACACTGCGTCACTCAACAGCGGCCACGCGGGCAATACCGCCCGGTTCCCCGAGCGAAGCGCCGGGGGAGAGCTGCGTCGCCAACATCAGTCCCCGTGAACGAGGCAAGCGCCTGGCGGGAGGGATGGTCCAGCTCGGCCTCGGCCTGGCCGCCCTGGCCGTCCTCCTGCGCGCAGGCGCGCCTCGTCCGTGGCGGCTCGTGCTGGCGCCCCTGTTCTGGGGCGCGGCGCTCGGCTTCTTCCAATGGCGCGACAAGACGTGAGTAGGGCTTGGCGCGCGCGGCGCGCGCAACGTGGCCGGTCGCGTGGAGCGGATCGAGGACGCGGCCGAGCGAGCGCAGGTGCGCCGGCAGGCAGGCCGGGTGCATCGGGAAGCCTTTCTGGGCGCCGCTGTCCTGACGCTGGCCGCGCTGGCGCTGCCCCGTGCCCGGCGGTGAAGCGGGCTGGATGGGGGCGTCTCCATCTCACGGGCCGAGTGAACGTGGCGGAGATGCCACGACGCCGGCAGCGGGCGGACGGGTCAGGGTGATCAGGGCGCCAGCACCTGGCGCACGTCGCGCAGGCGCCGGATATGGGCGTCGGGGCCGCCGGCCCCGCCGGTGCCGACCGAGAGGTGGGAGGCGCCGAGCCAGCGCCACAGCTCCACCGTCTTGCGCCAGTCGTCGGGCGTACCGGTGCCGGTATTGAGGCGCCCTTCGATGCCAAAGGTAGCAGGGTCTCTCCCAGCCTCCCTCAGCCATCCGTGCACCTTCTCCACTGTCGCCTCCCAGCCGCCGGCCAGGGGCTGGAGGGGCAGGTAGCCGTCCGCAAGGCGCGTGGCGCGCTTGACCGCGGCTTCAGCGGAACCGCCGATCCAGATTGGGATGGGCTGCTGGATGGGGCGCGGGTTGATCCCGGCGGCGCGGAGGGTGTGGTAACGGCCGTCGAAGGTCACCACCCGCTCCGTCCACAGGCGCCGGAGCAGCATAATCTGCTCTTCGAACCGGCGCGCGCGGTCCTGAAAGCGCATCCCCAGCGCCTCGTACTCCACGGGGTGCCAGCCGATCCCCACGCCCAGGCGGAAGCGCCCGCCGGTGAGGATGTCGATCTCGGCCGCCTGCTTCGCCACGAGCGCCGTTTGGCGCTGGGGCAGGATGATCACGCTGGTAACGAACCCGAGGCGCGGGGCGACGCCGGCCAGGAAGGCGAAGAGCGTGAGCGGCTCATGCTGGAAGGTGTCGATGGGGAAGACGCGCTCCAGCTCGGGGTGGCCGGCCTTATCGGCGCCGAGGACGTGGTCGGAGGTCACCAGGAAGTGGTAGCCGAGATCCTGGGCGGCTTGGGCGTAGTCGCGCAGGCCGGCCACGTCTGCCCCGATCTCACTCTGGGGGACGACCGCTCCAATCTGCATGCACCCTCCTTTCGCAGGTGGTGGCGGACAGCGAAGACTGGCGATAGCGTATCATCAGGGGGAGCCTCCCCCCGTGCCCGCTCTCCCGCGCTGCGGGAGAGCGGGATGATCGCGCTGCTGCGTGGTGCTGATGGTTGAGAAGCGACGGGTCCTGTTCCTGTGCACGCATAACTCGGCGCGGAGCCAGATGGCTGAGGGCCTGCTGCGCCATCTGGCCGGTGATCGTGTGGAGGCGCACTCCGCCGGCACTGAGGCGACCTTCGTCCGGCCGCTGGCCATCCGTGCCATGGCTGAGCTGGGGATCGACATCTCTGGCCAGCGGAGCAAGACGCTGGAGCGCTACCTGGGGCAGCCGTTCGACGTGGTGGTGACGGTCTGCGACGACGCCAACGAGGCCTGCCCGGTGTTTCCCGGGGCCAGGGAGCGCCTGCACTGGAGCCTGCTCGATCCGTCGCAGGCGGCCGGCAGCGAGGACGAGCAGGTGGCCGTCTACCGTGCGGTGCGCGACGCCATCCGCGAGCGCATCGAGCGTGACCTGCTGCCCCGCCTGGGGGGCGTAAGCGGGCCATAGCCGGACCCGCCCTCTCCATCTCGCGTGCCTGGGTGGCCCCTGCTGCCTCGCCCAACGACGCGCCCGGCTCGCGGCCCAGCCTGGAAGCTGTGATGCACTTTGCCGGGGAGGCAGGTAGGGTTTAGGGTGGAGACCCGAACGGAGCCGACCGAGACGACGCGCCCGGCACATCCGGCGCGCCGGGCCGACGACAGTGACGTGAGCGACGAGGA
The DNA here is from genome assembly GCA_034437795.1 of Chloroflexota bacterium. Taxonomy (GTDB): domain Bacteria; phylum Chloroflexota; class UBA11872; order UBA12225; family UBA12225; genus DAOTTI01. The sequence goes on from DAOTTI010000230.1 coordinate 3,310, forward strand.
GGGGCGTTCGTCGCGCCCTGCCTCATGGTGATGACCGAGGCCGCGCCCCAGCGGATGCCCCCACTTGGGGGAGGGGTGCACGGGGTTGCGCTGGCTGGCGCGCACCGGCGTCCCGTGGCGCCGGCGGCCCCACGACCTGCCCCCGGCCCGAGACGACGAACGCCTGCCCCAGACGCCTGCTGGCCTGCATGTCCTTGCCTTCGCCCTCCTGTTGCTCGCCCGTTTCGCCGCCGTCCTCTCCGAACGTGCCTAACAGGCTCTAGGGTCACTGTAGCTGGGGTGGCGGCAACCGCCGGCTGACGTAGGCCACGGCGCGCTCCAGCTGCCGGTTGCCATCTCGCACGGCGAAGGTGAGGTGGCCGCGATGGAGGCCGTCAAGCGAGAACGCCGCCAGACGCTCGACCGTTCTGATCGACTCCTGGATCGAGCAGTCCCACGTGTGCTGGAGCAGGATGCTGGCGCCGAAGAAGAACGCGTCGCCGCAGAGGACGGCGGGGCGTCCGCCGTGGCGCAGGAGGTAAAGGAGGTACGAGAGGTGGCCGGCGGCGTTGCCCCGCGTGGCGATGGGCTCGATGGTCAGGTCGCCCACCTGGATGGTCGCGCCGTCGTCCAGTGTATCCGTCACCGGACTGGCGGGATAGGCGAAATCCGGCGGGTAGGCGCCGGCCTGCTTGGCGCCGGCCTGCTTGGCGGCGGCCAGGCTGGCGGCACGGGCGTCGCCGGCGGCCACCCACTGCGCCACCTGGGGCGAGGTCAGGACGCGCAGCCCCAGGCGCTGGCGCAGCCAGGTCGACCCGGCAGTGTGGTCGGCCTGGGCGTGGGTCAGCCGCAGGGTGCGCACGCGCCGTGGATCGAGCCCGTCGCCTGGGATCAGGCGCACGATGGCGTCGGGGTCGTGCCCGCCCCCGGTGTCGATCAGGGTATACTCGTCGCCGCCGTCCAGCAGGTACATGTGGCAGTCGTAGTCGCCGGTGCGGTGGAACCCCACCTGGCCGCTCCCCACGAGGCGGATCCGCTCCGCCAGCTTTATGCCCTTTCGCCTCCGGTCTCCGCCAGCAGCGCCGAAGTGCAGTGCCGTCCGCACGTACAGCTCCACGGCCACTCCTCCCCTTCACCGCGCGCCTCTCACGCGCTATGGTCGCAACGGTGGGACGCGCCGGCTGCACCCGATGGCGCCCAGGCCTCGGCGCGGCCTCCGGTGGCCGGCGCGGTCCATGGAACCAATGGAGCTTGAACCGAAGGGACCCATGGCCCGCTACGCACGGCCGGCCAGTAAGCGGTCCAGCAGGGCGTCGTCCAGATCGCCGGCCTCGACCGTGGGCGCCTGCCGGCGCGGACGGCCGGTCGCCGCGGCGGCGCGCGCCGCCAGACGGCGTGCCGCCGCTGCGTCCTTGAAGCCGTGGCCGGTGAGGAGGCAGACCACGTATTCGGTGCGCCCGATGGTGCCCGACCGCGTCGCCACCCAGAGGCCGGCGACGGAGGCCGCCCCGGCCGGCTCGACGTAGAGGCCCTCCCGCTGCGCCAGGAGCGCTTGGATCTCCCACACGAACTCGTCGTCCACCAGATGCCCGTCGCCGCCCGAGGCCCGCACGGCCTGGAGGGCGGCCGTGGCATCCAGGTCCAGGGGCACACCGAGGCCCGAGATGCGCGTGACGGTCGTGGCGGTGGTGACCTCCCGCGCTCGGGGCTCCCCGGCGTGCAGCGCCGACACGACGGTGTCGTTGCGCGCCGGCTGCACGGCGTGGATCCGCGGCCGTGCCGGCAGGGGCGAGCGCTGGCCGCGGGCCAGTTCGTCCAGGCGCAGGAAGCCCCGCCACGTAGCCGTGAGCAAGCCCCCGCCTCCCACGGGGCAGAAGACGCGATCCGGCGCCCGCCCCAGGTCGCGGACGATCTCGGCGCTCAGCGGCTCGATGCCCACCATGGCCTGGGGCGAGCAGGCATAGGCGGAGACGCCGAGGGGCAGGGCGCGCCGCGCCGCCAGGGCCGAGAGCCGCTCCAGGACGTTACGCAGGGTCTGGGGCGTGGCGATCATGCCGCGTACCCGCAGCACCTGGGCGCCGCAGGCCCGGATCTGGACCAGCTTGGCGGGTGGCGCCTCTTCCGGAACGCACAAGACACAGGGGATGCCGGCCGCGGCGGCGTAGGCGGCCACGGCCGCGCCGGTATTGCCGGACGACATCGCCAGGCACAGCCGGTGGCCGCCGGCGAGCAGCAAGGAGACCAGGCGTGCCGCGAAGCGGTCCTTGTACGAGCCGGTGGGATTGACCTGCTCCAGCTTGAAGAAGAGGTGGTCCAGCCCCAGCTGGGGCCCGATCCAGCGGCTGGGCACCAGGGGCGTGTTGCCCTCGCCCAGGGTGATGGCGGGCGATGCTGGCGCGACGAAGGACGAAGCTGTGGCCACTCTACCCGGCAACCCTGGCTACCTGGTGTCGACCCCGAAGATGCGGTCCTCCAGCGGGAAGCGCACCTTGGTCCCACCGGCGCGGTGCGACAGGTGCAGCCCCAGCACCATCTCCAGGGCACGTGATGCTTTCACCTCATCACAGCTGGTCTGCCCGCCACGGTCCAGCACGTCGATCAACTCCTCGAACTGGGCCACGGCGTAGCTCCTCTCCTGCGGTGGAGAGCGCAGCGGCTCCGGCACCAGGTCCACGATGGCCGGGTCGTCGTGCCTGCGCCAGAGCTGCACCTGGCGCAGGTCGTTCCAGAGCACGATCTTCCCCTTGCTGCCGGAGACCTGGAACGTGCGCGGCCCGGGGGAGCGCGCCTCCATCAGGAGCTGCACGCCGTTGGTCATCTGGATGAACCCGCCGCCGGGCGGGTCCATCACCGGCCACTGGTCCTGGGGCAAGCCGGGGTCCACGTCCACCGTCCCGAAGGCCCACTCCGGATCGACGTCACCGGCCAGGCCGGCCATCGCATCGGCCTGGTGGGTGCCTGAGTGCAGGAGGCTGCCCATCGCCGAGCAGGTGATGGCCCGCACCTCGCCGATGGCGCCGTCGCGGATCCAGGCCAGCGCCTGCCGGTAGCGGGCGTTCCAGCGGAAGACGTGGGCGCAGGTGAAGACGACGTGGTGGCGCTGGCAGGCAGCGATGATCCGGTCCGCCTCGGCCATGGAGGTGGCGATGGGCTTCTCACAGTAGATCGCTCTGACCAGCCCTGTCTCGGCCACGCCGGCCGCCAGCCGGGCGTGCGTGCTCCCGTAGGACGTGACGATGGCCACGATGTCCGGCCGCTCGCGCTCCACCATCTCCCGCCAATCCGTGTAGCCGGCGGGGATGCTCCAGCGGCGCTGCATCTGCGCCACCAGCTCCGGCTGGAGGTCGCAGACGGCTACCAGCTCCAGCCGGGCGACGGCGCGGCAGACGGAGGCAATGGCGCCGGGGACCCATTCCAGCGAGCGTCCGCCGTCACGCGCCCCGCGCTCGCGCATGACGTCATCGAACCAGCTAGCCATGCGCGACGCGCCGATGCACGCCACGCGATACGCCTGGTTCATGGGGTCGTTCGCTCGCTTTCGCTCGCCGTGATCACCCCCTGATCCCTATCCTCGCTTCAGGTCCTCGTCGATCAGGGGCTGCATGCGCTGCTGGGCGTCGGCCAGGGCATCCCTGGGCAGCAGCTCTCCCCTGGCCACCCGCCCCAGGTTCTGGGTGAGGATGTCGGCTGCGGCGGTCCAGTTGGGGAAGTTGGGCGTCAGATAGCTGTACTTGCCGAACTCGTTGATTTTGTTCAGGATGGGGTTGTCCTTGATCCGGCGGGGTAGGTTCTCCTCTCGCGCGGCCGTGAGGCTGGAAGGCGGGTGGCCGGACGCCTCGGCGATCTTAGTCTGTACGTCCGCCCGTCCCGCCCAGCCGGCGATCTCAGCCGAGAGGGCCACCTGCCGTGCGTCCGGCGACTTCAGGGCGACCAGGCCGTAGTTGTTGGCGTAGGTGGCCACGAGCTTACGGGTGTTGGCAGGGCCGAAGGGGAAGTGGGTGACGTGGATGCCGCTGCCGTCGCCCGGGTCGACGTTCGGGAACCGGGGCGGCGGAGTAGCGGCCGCCTCGTTCACGCTCTCGGTGACCGATCCGCCGTCGTTGAAGTTGGACGGGCCGTTACGGGCGATGCCCCTGGTCACCTGGTCATGGAGCCACTGCACCGTCTCGCGCATCTCGGGGGTGTCGTAGAGCAGCTTGGTCCGCTCCTTGTTCATCGGCTGCAGCCCGTTAGCCAGGAGCCAGCTCATCAAGGCGCTCCAGGTGTAGTTGAAGGGGAAGAGCACACGGTCCGGTGGATCGATCACCTTGCGGCCGAAGTCCAGGAAGTCGTTCCAGGTGAAGCCATGGGGTGGCAGGGGCACGCCAGCGCGGGCCATGATGTGCTTGTTGATGCCGAGCACCTGCTGGGCCAGCATCATGGGCATCATGGTCAGCTTGCCCTTCCAGGTGCATCCATCGAGAGTGGACGGGATCAGGTCTGCCTTGATCCTGGCCCAGTCCTTGTTGGCGCGCAGCTCCGTATTGAGGTCCAGCAGGGCGCCCAGGGCGAAGAGGTCGGCGGCCGGGGCCTGATAGAGGCCGCCGTAGAGGTTGGGGGGCGTGCCGCCGGCGATGGCCGTCTTGATCTTCTCCATGCCCAGGGCGGCGCCCCCTTCGCCGATCTCCAGGCTGACGCGTCCCGGGTTGCGGGCCAGATAGTCATCCAGCGCGGCCTTGACGCCCTGGCCGAGGCGGTCCTGAGGGGCCCGCTGCGACCAGTAGAGCAGGGGCACCGGGCCGCCCGCCGCTGGGGCCGCAGTCTGCGACCTCGCGGCCAGCGGCCCGCTGCAGGCGGCGACCAGGGCCGCGCTCAGCGCCGGCACGGCGCCCAGCGCGAGCCGGCGCCGGGCCAGTCCATTCATCCGCATGGGATCAGGTTCCTTCATGGCAACCCTCCATCTCCCTGACGCCGCATCGCACGACATACCCTCATGACAGACGCTTTTCATTCCTTACGTATTACGCATTGCGTATTACACCCTACGCATTACGTAGTACGTACTACGTATTACGCATTCCCTCCCCACTCCAGCAGCACGCCCAGCGCCTGGTCGAGATGCTGGTCGAGCAGGGCGAATGCCGCCGGCGCGGCTTCGGCGGGGAAGCGGTGGGTGATGAGCGGATCCACCTTGATCTGGTGGCCGGCAATCAGCTCCGCGGCCTGCGCGCTTAACGGCCCCATCGGCTCCGACAGGTAGTAGCCGCCGATGAGCCGGCGGCGCTGGATCTTGCTCGCGTCGAGGGGCAGGGGCTGGCCGTGGTAGAGCGCCACCAGGTGGAGCGTCCCCAGCGGCCGCACCATGTCCTGCGCCTGCTGGAATGAGCGCACCCCGGGCGGACCGCCGACGCAGTCCACCACCACGCTGGCGCCCGCGCCACCGGTCAGGCGCTTGACCGCCGCGACCGGGTCAACCTGGCCGGCGTGGATGACGACGGGAGCGCCGCACTCGCGGGCGATCCGCAGGCGCAGATCCAGCGTATCCACGGCGATCACCTGCGCGACGCCGCGCAGGCGGTGGGCCTGCATGACCAGGTTGCCGACGAGCCCCTGGCCGATCACCACCACCGTATCGTCCGGCCGGGCGCCGCTGGCAATGGCCCAGGCCAGGCCGCCGCGGGCCAGCGCGATGAAGGGGACGTGGTCCCAGTCCATGCTGTCGGGGACCTTCAGCAAGCGAGCGTCATCGCCGGGCTCGGCGACCACGTACTCGGCGTGCGGGGCGCTGACGAAGACGCGGTCCCCCGGCGCGTAGCCGGCCCGTCGCGCCTCGCGCCCGCACTCGACGACCGTGCCGGCCAGGCTGTAGCCCATGATGCGGGGGTCGACCGGCCCGTCGCGCCGGAAGCGGGCCAGGATCTCCGACCCGCGGCTAATGAGGCTGGTGTGGGCCTTCACCAGCACCTGCTGCGGCCCGATCGCCGGCACAGGTACGTCTTCGAGGTAGACGTTGCCGTAGCCCTCGCCCTTCGCCAGACGCTTCATCTGCCCGGCGTCGTCACTCCTCACTCCTTGCGCCGCACCACTCGCCACTCACCACTCGCTCCTCGCTCCTCGCTGCTCGGCGCTCGTTCCTCGCTCCGCCCTACTTCCTCCCGGCCAGGTCCTGGTCCAGCAGCAGCTGGGTCTGCTTCTCACACTCCAGCATGGCATTCCTGGCGTTCTCCTGGCGCCGGTAGACCTTGACCATAGCTTCGGTGCGCAGGGCCCACATCTGCTCCAGGCTGGGCACGGCGGGGTAGACGTCGACATAGGGCATCATGTCGGCAAAGGTCTTCATCTGCCGGTCCTGCGCCAGGAACTGCTGGAAGGGGGCCGACTGCTGGGCGGCCTTGGAGACCGGCAGGCCCAGGTGGATACGGCACATCGCCGTCTGGGCCTCGTCCGCCAGGCAGCCGAGCGCCACCCGCGCCGCGGCGCGCTGCTTGGCCGGGTCCGTGGCTTTGAAGATCAGGAAGCTGTACATCGACGCCAGGTTATACGGGGTGGGCTTGTCGGGGCCCCGCGGCATCAGGATGGGCTCAAAGCGCACCCCGGCGTCGCGCAGCACCGGCATGCGGTACGGGCCCTGGCGCTCGAAGACCGTCTGCCCCTTGATCAGCAGCTCCCCCATCGGCTCGGGCGGGACCAGACCGAGGCCGTGCGTCAGTCGCGAGAGGAACTCCACCGCGGCCAGGCTTTCCGGCTGGGTGTAGCTGACCTTGGTCATCTCCTTGTTCAAGAAGCGAGCCCCATTGCTGCCGGCCCAGATCTGCCAGTTGGTGCTATCCCAGGCCAGGTCCAGGCCCCACACCTCGGGCGGACGGGCCGCCCGCTTGGCGATGGTCTCGAAGTCGTTCCAGGTCCAATTCGGGGCCGGCGGCGCCACGCCGGCCTTCTCCAGATGGTCGGGAGCGTACATCATGGCCAGGTTGACGGTGTACAGGGGGAGGCAGACCATCTTGCCCCGCCACGTCGCACCGTCGATGAAGCCCTGGGCCAGCTGTGGGCGCACCCTGGCCCACGCCGGCAGGCTCTTCAGCTCGCTCTCTACGTCGATACCGGCGCCCATATCGAAGAGCGCCGCTGCGTTGTTCGGCCGGAAGACGAGCAGGTTGGGCGGGCTGCCGGAGGAGATGGCGGCGACGATCTTCTCCCAGTTCGAGCCCCCATCCTGCTCGTAGCGCACCTTGACGTACTCGGCATTGGCCTGCTCAGCGATCTTCATGGCCTCCAGCCGGCCCTTCCCCTCCGGGTGGGTGGTGGGGAGCGTGCTCCAGTATTCGACCTCTACCGGCGTCGCCGGCTTGGACGACGCGCCCGGCTGGGCGCCAGATCCGGATCCGGCGCAGGCGGCCAGCAGGCCCCCTGCCAGCGCCCCGGCGCCCAGGCGGATGGCCTGAGCGCGGCTGATGGCCCTCGTGGCCATGCTCGATGCCATGGCCGTCGTGTGTCGTGCCGTCATCGCTTTCCTTCCTTTCGGACCTCGTTCAGATCCTGTACTCCGTGGATGCCGCGCGCTTGATCTCCCGCTCACCCGCGCTCACCCGCGCCGATCACTCCGGCCCGACCCGTGTCGGCCGTCCGACGCCAGGCGCCGGCTTTCTTGCATGGCCGCTCTTGCCCGCCGGAGGGCGGCCGGTTCGTCGCCGTGGAGCGTCTCCGCCGAGTTGATACGCAGCGACCGGTCCGCCAGAGGCAGGTCAACGCGCACCCCACCCCGCCGATGGGATTCCCGCAGGGCGATAGCGATCTCCAGCGCCTGCCGCCCTGCCTCACCGTTGCAGGTCGGCTCCTTACCCGTTCTCAGCCCCGCCAGCAGGTCCTGCACCGTGCGCATGTTGGCCGTGCCCTGCCGCAGGTGCGGCACCGGCAGGGGGACGCCGTAGCGCGCTGGCTCACGCCGGCGACCGGGAAGCGTGGGAGTGGCCAGCTTCCAGAGTTCCAACTGGTCGGCATCGTTGACCGCCCGCAGGCGGCCAGCGGTGCCGACCACCTCGAACTCCCAGTCGGCCCCGCCACAGGGCATGGTCCGCACGAAGGCCTGCACCCCGTTCGCGAACTGCAGGTAGCCGTTGCCGGCCAGGTCGTCGTCTGTCGCTGCGCGGGCGTCATCCTCCATGTGCCCGAAGACCCATTGGCACCGGGCGAAGGCGGCCTGCGGCGCCCCCGCCAGGTAGGCGACGAGGGTGAGCAGGTGGCTGCCGTTGTGGGAGAGGGCGCAGCGGCCGAAGCCGATGACCTGCAGGACCGCTCCGATCTCGCCCAGGTCGATCAGCTCACGCATCCGGGTGTAGGCGGGGTCCCAGCAGCGACTGGCTCCGATGGCCAGCAGCACCCCCGCCCGCCGGCAGCCGTCCACCATCTCATCCGCCTCGGCCAGGGAGATGGCCATGGGCTTCTCCGCCCAGATGGCCCGCACGCCCGTGCCGGCCGCGAGCACGTCGCGCAGGATGCGCGCCCGCGGCCTGGCCGAGGTGCAGATGCTGACCAGTTCCGGCCGCTCGCGGGCGAGCATCTGGCGGTAATCGGCGTAGACGCGGGCAGGATCGAGCCCCCACTTGCGGGCGAAGGCCTCCCGCTGCGACTGGTAGGGGTCGGCCCCTGTCACCAGCTCAACCCCCGGCACCGCGCGGTAGCAGGCGGCGTGGGCGTGTGGCGCCTGCCAGCGGCTGAATGGCCCCATCTCCTCGTCGAAGGTGCTCCCCATCCGCCCCAGTCCGATGATGGCGGCGCGGACGCTCGCTCCCTCGGCCATCCGTCTTGCGCTCCTCCGTGTGCCTAATAGTACTACCAGCCCGCCGTGATGGGACCGTCAAGCCTAACGAGCGAGCCCCTGGGACGAGACAGTCGTGCGCGACCACAGCGGGATACGGGTGCTCCCGAAGGCGACGTGCTTGATGTGCGTGCGCCGGTAGGTGTAGGTGAGGTGCACGAGGCCGTCCGCCGTCTGGATGATGGCAGGGTAGCTGTACTCGCCACCGGCCGTCTCCACCACACGGCACCTGGGCCAGGTGGCGCCGCCGTCGTCGGAGAGCGCCACGTTCAGGGGCGAGCGGCCGGAGGGGGGTTGTTGAAGGCCAGGACGATGGCGCCCCCAGGGGTGGCCACGGCGTCGATCCCCGAATTGGGGTTCGGTCAGGCCGTGGGCCACGGGGCCGCCCAGGTGCGCCCCCCATCCTCGGAGCTGGATTGCCAGCTGAGGCCGCCACGCCCCCGGTGCGCAGCAGGGCCAGCAGGTGGCCATCCGGCGCGGGCACGATGGTCGGCTGGATGATGCCGTCCGGGGCCCGCAGCACGTTCGACCGCGTCCAGGTGGCGCCACCATCGGCGCTGAGCAAGACGCAGGAAGACCAGTCTTGCTCGTCGTAGAGAGGTAGGAGCCACTCGCCGGCGGGCCGGACGTGCACCTTGTTGCGGGTCATGTGGCCCCACTCCTCGGTGAGCGTCTGCTGGGGCCCCCACGTCGCGCCGCCGTCGGTCGAGTGCCGGTAGTGGATCTTGCCCGAGGTCCACCGCTCGCCATAGAGCACGACGTAGAAGAGCCAGACCCGCTGCCCGCCGGGCTCGGGGAAGAGCACGGGGTTGCCCCTCGTCTGGTCGGGCACGGTGGTTGTGGACGACCAGGCTCAGGATATTCTCATGGCGAAGACTATTGGCGCAACGGCTTTCTCGATTGATCGCAGCTAGTGGTTCTAAGGTCGTTTTCATTTCATAATGACTAATTATTATGCTCATGCTTAAACCGGCTTGCCGGTGCGGTGCGGCTGATGCGCAGGCCGTTAGCCGGCAAAGAAGGCTATGGTGAGGAAGTCGGCTGTACTTAGACATAGGACTAGGTGAGGACTACAAAAGAGTATGTACACAATGGCCGGACCGATCATAGTTCCAGATGTGCGCGGGCGAGCAGGCGGACAGCAACCGATCGCCGCCATGGGCCAGTCCTTCCGTCTTTACGAGTGGAGCGGAAGCGGTCCTAATTACCTTCATGTCCACTACTCCGACGATGAGGCGTGGCACATTCTCGAAGGAACACTCACATTCAGGTCTACCGACTGACATGTCGAGGCTGCAGCGGGGGCAGCCGTGTTCGTACCGGCTGGAGTTCCACATACGTATTATGAGGCGAACGGACCTACGCGCTATCTGATTATTTTGACACCGAGGCTGCGTAAGCTGATCGCCGCGTTGCACGCGGCCCCGCGTGAACAGCATAACGCGATCACGCGCGAGTTCGGGTCCGAGGTGTTAGAGTAGGCGGCCAGCGCGAGTGCGCATCGTGGCAACGCGCCAGCTACTACTGCGTGCCAGCTGACTGGCGTCGGGGCGCCACCTGGCGCTCAACGCTGTGGCTTCTCGCACTCGCGGCGCCTGAAGTATGGCCGTTGGGCCGCGCAGCAAACCCAATCTGGTGAACCGTATAACCGCCGCCTGCATCTGGGGGTTTCGACGGTGTGGAGGGCGGGCGCTGCGGGTGATGGTGAATTTGCTCCACAGTGACCGCGTGGATCCGTTCGAGTGCCCCATGTTTTCCAGGCGGCGTACCGCCCATCGCAATGCAGCACATGTTCAGCGCCTACCGCCACAGCGCGGCGCTGGCGAACCTGCGCCAGGCGAAGCTCGACCCGCAGCAGCTGCTGGTGTCCGAGTTCACGCCGGAGTGGACCGGCAAAGTCACAGCGACGGGATACCTGGGTGGCACGTGGGTGCTGGTGGCCAAGCAGAACAGAGATATCGAGGCGTCGGTGGACCTGCTCCTCTTCCCGACCAGTTGTGATCACCTGATCGGCGTCGCCGAGATCTTCTCCGGCGTGGCCCTGCGGGTACTACGGGGATAGCCTGCGCCCGTGCACCTGCACCGATGGCGCCATCCGGCGCTACCGGCAGCGCCTCTCGGGGCCC
>DAOTTI010000231.1:0-10480 GCA_034437795.1 Chloroflexota bacterium
TGACGCGATAAGTCCTGGTCGGCGGTCGATCGCCGCGTAGAAGCGGGGGCGAGGCGGGCGCCGCATGGCGCCCGCCTCTCTTCCCGGAGGCGCGGTCTGCCGATGATGAAGCTGGGGCGATGTACCAGAGAGCAGGACCGCGCCGGCGCACGCTGCTGGCCGCCGCCGTCGCGGCCGTGGCCGGCGGCGTGGCGGCGAGCGCTTGCTCGCGGACCTGGCCGGCGGGGCGGGCCGCGCATCAAGAGGTCTCGCCGCCGTCCGGCGGGGACGGGCCGCCACGGGTGATCACCTACGTCGCCAGCGGCGCACCGGTGCGCCAGCCGGACCACCTCGAGCTCCCGCTGCGCCTGGTGATCCCCAAGATCGGGGTGGACGCGCCGGTGATTGCGGTGGGGCTGACGGCCGATGGGGCGATGGACGTCCCCGAGCAGGCGGAGGAGGTGGGCTGGTACCAGTACAGCCCTCGCCCGGGCCTGAAGGGCAATGCCGTACTGGCCGGCCACCTGAACTGGCGCGGAGTGGATGGCGTGTTCCGCCATCTGGGCAGCCTGACCGCCGGTGATACAGTCATCGTCCGCGCTGCCAATGGCCAGGAGCGCCCGTACACCGTGACCTGGCGGCGGGAGTGGCCGGTGGCGACGGCGCCCATCGGCACCGTGTTCGAGCTGCTGGAGCGCCCGGCGCTCACCCTCATTACCTGCGGTGGGAGCTGGAACCCGGTGACGCAGCGCTATGACACGCGGGTCGTCGTGCGGGCCCAGCGCTGAGATGGGGGCCGGTAGGGTGATGGGGCGCAGGCGGAGGGAGGCGTCGGCGGATGTCTGACGCAATCGGGGCGGCGGTCCAGGCGCGTGCGGGAGGCCTGCGCGCGGGGGGCGCGTCTCCGGCCGGAGGGCGTGACGGCGGGGCTGGCCCGGCGTCCGTACCCGCGGGGGCGGCCCCGCGCCAGGCGCCCTCCCCCGCAGCGGCGCCGGTCTCAGGCACAGGGGCGCAGGCCGCCCCGCGTGATCCAGCCACGGTGCTGCTGGAGCTCGACCTGCCGGATGTCCCTGAGCTGCGCGCGGCCGTCACTGCCTTCCTCGAGCGCGGGCGGGCGCTGCAACGGGAGGCGCTGCTGGAAGTGCGTGCGGCCATCATGGGGCAGCCGGGCGGGATAGCGGAGCGGGTACGGGCAGCGGTCTACGCCCAGAGCCTGGGCCTGCCCCTGACGGCGCGGACGCTGCACCTGGCCGCCGTGGCGCTGGCCGGCCTGCCGCCAGTGGGCGATCTGCTACGTGAGCTGGCGCGCGCCACCGGCGCGGACGACGCCTTCGGCCTGGTAGCGAGGTCACCCGCTCCGACCGAGCTGGAGCGCGTGGTGCGGCTCCTGGCCACCGGCCCTGAGGCGCGACTGGCGCAGGGGGCACGGGGGATCGTACTGGAAGGACGTCCACCGGAGGGCGCAGCGAACGGGCCTGCGCTGAAGGGAGCCGCACCGTCCGGCGCACTGAAGGACCCTGCGCCGGACGGCGTACCACAGGGGCCGGAGACGGGGCCAGGCCGAGCGAACAGAAGCGCCAGCCAGCAGGGGCAGCCCATGGCGCCGGATGGGGCGGCACCGATGGCGTCACTGCAGAGCCCCAGCGCGCTGGCTGCACGGCAGGGGCAGCGTATGTCGCCGGATGGGGCGGCATGGATGGCGGCGCCGGAACGTCCGAGCGGGGGTGCGGCCCAACAGGGGGCAGGCACGGCTCCGGCCGGCGCGCCCCCAATGGAGGCGCTGGAGACCCCGAGCGCGGGGATGGCGCGGCCGGGGCAGGGCATGGCCGCGGACGGGGTGCCGGAGGGGGTGGCGCAGCCGCGCGCGGGTGGCGTACCCGACCTGCGGGCGAGCCCGGAGGCTACTGGCGGTGGCGGGAATGGCGCTGGCGCCACGGTGGCCACGGACGCGCGCACGATCCTGGCGCGGCTAGCCGGCCTCGACGAGGGGATCGGCGCGGTGCCGGCGGCCTTGACCGCGGCCGGGCCGGTTCCAGAGCCGGTGCGGGCGCTCGCGCGCCTGCTGCACGATCGCATTGAGCTCCAGCAGGCCATCAACGCGGCGCGGGCTGCGGCCCCCGGCCGGCAGGGCGGGGAGAGTGGGGGAGCCCGCGGGGGCGCGCCGGACGCGCTCCATCCTGCCGCTGGAGCGGAGCGGACCGCCATCGCGATGGGCCCGGCAGCTGAGTGGCCGCCGGGCGCATCGCTGAGCGCGAACGACAGTGCGGCGCACGCCGGCGGCCGCATCGGGATGGAGGGCGGGCCGGCGCCTGTGACGGTGAGCATTCCGCTGGCCTGGGGGGATCGGTTCGTGACGGTCGATCTGGCGGTCGAGCGCGATGCGTCACGGCGGCACCAGGCGGCGGCCGCCGGCCGCGGGGCGGTGCGGGCGCGCCTGGCGGTCCGCCTGGGCCGTATCGGCGAGGTCGCCGCTGACCTGCGGCTGGCCGGCCAGGCGCTGCGCTGCCATCTGGCCGCCGAGCGGGCGACGAAGGACGCGCTTGCGGCGGCGGCGCAGGACCTGCGCGCGCGGTGGGAGGGCATCGGGTTGCGGGTGGAGGCGCTGGACTGCGGGCTGCTGGAACGAGCCGGCCCTCCGGCCGCGGGCGCACTGGCGCTGCCGCCGCGGGTGGAGCTGGTGGCGTGAGCGCCGATCTGGACGGGGGCGGCCGCGGAGGGGCCCCAGCCGGCGCGGGCGGCGGGGGCGGCGGCAGGCCGGGGGTGAGGAGATGGCCGGTTCTGCCGACGATTCAAGGGATGCTCCCGACGCCCAGGACGGCCGTAGCCCTGCGGGGCGGCCTGCCGGGGACAGGGGAGACTGGTGGGGTAGACGCGCCCGTAGTGGCGGCGACGGGGCGCGGGTTGGTCGCCGACCAGATCATCGCCCTGGCCGAGGCCAGCGGCGTGCCGGTCGAGCGCGATCCGGCGCTGGTCTCGCTGCTCTCTGGCCTGCAGGTAGGGGAGGCCATCCCGCCTGAGCTCTACCAGGCGGTCGCGGAGCTCCTGGTGTTTCTCTATGATCTCGATCTGCACGCTCTGGAATAGCCGGCGGCAGCCGTCGCGGCCTGCCGTTCGGGTCCGGCCCGGCGCCGTCAACGGCGCGCTGGCCTTCCTGGCCTCGGCCGTGCTGGCCCTGGCGGCGCTGGGCGCCGGAACGGCGCCGGCCGCGGCGAACGGGGTGGGTACGGTGTTCGTGGTGAACGAGCGCGCGAACACGGTATCGATCCTGGAGCACATCGGGCACGCGGTCCTGACCACGATCCCCGTCGGCGCGGGGCCGCGGGCGATCGCCTTCAGCGCAGATGGGCGCCTGGGGATGGTGGCCAATCGGGGGGCCGGCACCATCTCGCAGATCGACCGCGACCTGTACGCTGTGACGGCGACGGTGCGCGCCGGTGGCCGGGTGGAGGGGATTGCCGTGCTCGGCGACACCAGGATGGCGGTAGTCGCGGAGAGCGAGGAGCGGCGCCTCCTGGTGGTGGACGACGCCGGGGCCATCAGGTCGGCCTTCACCACGCGAGGGAAGCCGGCCGCTGTCGTGGCGGACGCCAGCGGGCGGCGGGTCTTCGTGACCTACCAAGACACGGACGTCCTGTCGGTGATCGACAGCGCGACGGGGGCGCCGCTGGCCGGCATCCCGACGGGTGGCAATGGGGGCTCGATCGCACTGAGCCGCGACGGTGGGGTGGCCTACGTCGCGCTCAGCGGGGCGAACTCGGTGGTCGCCGTCGACTGGGCCGCCGGCCGGGTGGCGGGAAAGGCGCCGGTAGGGGCCAATCCGGCCGGCATCGCGGTCGCACCGGATGGCCGTCTCTTCGTGGCGAACGCCGGCGCCAACAGCGTCACGGTGCTCGATCCGGGCACCTTACGGCCTATCGGAACCATCCAGGTCGGCCGGTCGCCGCACGGGATCGCGATCTCGTCCGACGGGGTGAACGGCTACGTGGCCAACACAGGGAGCGACAGCGTGTCCGTAATCGACGTCGGCCGCCAGGCGGTGGTGAAGACGGTGCCGGTGGGGGAAGGGCCGGTCGCCGTGGCGGTGGCGCCGGTACCCGGGCCCGGCCTCCCCGTGGCGGGGGTAAGCGAGCAGGGGCCCCTGCCTGGCCCGGCTGGCGTGGGTGCCGAGGGTAACGGGGGGCGGGGCATGGCCGTGGTGCCGCGCGAGCTCCCCAACACCGGTGGGGCCGCCGCGGGCCGGTTTGCGACGGGTCAGGCGGGATGGGGCTGGCGGGGCGTGCTCGTCGTGGCCGGCGGTGCGGCCGCGGGCATGGTGGGGGCCGGCATGCTGGCCCGGCTGCGAGTGAGGGCCACCGGTGCGCCTGCTGTCCATCGATAGCGTCTCGCCCGGCGCTATCCTCGCCCGTCCGCTCTACAACGAGCGGGGCGACATCCTGCTGAACGCCGGCGTTGAGCTTGATGACCGCTACATCCGGCTGCTTCGCCGCCGGCGGGTAACGAGCGTGCTCGTCCGGCTGCCGGATGAACGGGACGTGCCGACGGAGCAGATCGTGAGCGAGCGGGTGCGGGCGGCGGCGCTGGCCAGCGTGGCCAAGGTGTTCGAGGTGGCAGCCCGCGCGACGGCCGACCTGCGTGGCCTGCCCGCGGATCAGCTACTAGCCGTCCTGCGGCGGGGAGACCGGTCACCCGGGCCGGCCGAGACCGCCGCGTTCGAGCGGCTGATCCGCAGCATTGAGAGCATCATCGACGAGGTGCTGGCCGCCGATACGCTGCCCGGGCTGGGCAGTCTCAAGACCCACGACAACTACACCTTCTGCCATTCGGTCGACGTGGCCATTGTGGCCATCTTGCTGGGCAAGAAGCTCTTCTTCACACGGGACCAGCTCCGCTCGCTGGCCACCGGCTGCTTCCTGCACGACATCGGCAAGGTGCAGATCGACCCCGTGGTGCTGACCAAGCCCGGGCAGCTCACGGCCGAGGAGTTCCACCAGATGCGGCAGCACCCGGCGATCGGGTTCGAGCTGCTCAAGCAGCAAGTCCCGGGCGACGCCCTGGCGCGGCACGTCGCCTTCCAGCACCATGAGCGCCAGGATGGCAGTGGCTATCCGCGGGGCCTGCGGGGGGCCAACCGCGTGGCGCGCGGGCTGCGCGATCGGTGGCAGACCGGGCGCATGATCCTCTTCGCCGAGGTGGCCGCCGTCGCCGACGTATACGACGCCCTGGCCTCCGACCGCCCCTATCGGGCGGCGCTGCCGGCGGAGAAGATCGTGAGCGAGATGCGGGCCATGCGCCAGGTGCACCTGAATGCGGAGATTGTGGACGTCTTTCTGAGCGTGTTTCCGCACTATCCGCCCGGCCTCGATCTGGAGGTGACGGCCGGGCCGTACCTGGGCTTCCGCGGCGTGGTGCTGGCTACCAACCCGCAGGCGGTGGACCGGCCGCGCATCCGGCTGACACGAGACGCGGCCGGGGCACGGCTCTGCCCGCCCCTGGAGCTAGACCTGACGGAGGAGCCGGAGACCATGATCACCTGCATTGTCGGAGAGAGCAGGCAGTAGCGAGTAGCGAGTGCCGAGTGGCCCTCGTTCCCCCTCTCCGTGTCGGAGAGGGGGCTAGGGGGTGAGGTCCATCCACCTGCCCCGGCGCAGCCCCGCCGAAGGGGGTGAGGTCTTTCACCGCGTCGCCGCGGCGACGCGGTGACGCGGCGGGGAGGGGTGGTGGGGCCGGAGGGGGTGACCGAGATGGTAGACTGCCCGCCGGCGAGGAGCAGTCCGCGTCCGGCCGCCGGCGAGTAAGCGGGGTCGGTGAGACTGTCCGCCGGCAAGGAGCAGTCAGAGACCATGGCCCCAGCGATCCGGCACACCGAGCACATCGGCATTCGCGTTCGAGACCTGGAGGCGTCGCTCCGCTTCTACCACGACCTTCTGGGGCTGCCCATCGCGGAGCGTCGGACGATGCCCAGCGGCACTGAGCTCATCTTTCTGGCGATCGGCAGCGCCGGGTACGTGGAGCTGATCGGCCGCCCGCAGGGGGCGGAGCCGGGGCAGGCCGGCTCCGGCGCCGCCGTGGCGCAAGGCGCCTCGCGCCCTGCGGACCAAGCGGGCGGCGGGAACCGCGGTGGCGGGGGAGCCACATCCGGCCTGCACCACTTCGCCATTCTGGTGGATGACCTAGATGCCTGGATCGAGCACATCAAGGCGCAGGCCATTCCCTTCACCGTCCAGCCGTTCAGCTTCGAGCTGTCGCGGGAGCGGTGCCGCGCCTTCTTCATTGCGGACCCGGACGGTACGCCGGTGGAGATCTTTGAACGGAGGCCAAAGGAATGAAGCTGCTGCTCTATGGCCGGGACCTGGAGCGGTGGGCCGAGGCCCTGCGCCAGGCGGTGCCCGGCGTGACGATCGAGACGGCCGCGGATGAGGACGAAGGGAAGCGGAAGATCGCCGACGCCGACGCGTTCTTCGGGACGATCACGCCGGAGCTGCTGGCGGCCGCCCGCCAGTTGAGATGGATCCAGACGCCAATGGCAGGGCTGGAGCGCTACTTCTTCCCCGCCCTGGTCGAGCATCCGGTGGTGGTGACGAACATGCGGGGGATCTTCCACGACATGATCCCCGACCACGTGATGGCCTACATCCTCTGCTTTGCGCGGGATCTGCACCGGCTGATCCGGCGCCAGCTGGAACGCCGCTGGGCGCATCAGGAAGTCAAGGTGGTGCACCTGCCGGATTCGACCCTGGGGATCGTCGGCCTGGGCGGGATCGGGTATGGCGTGGCCCAGCGGGCGGCGCCGCACGGCATGCGCATTCTCGCCGTCGACCCGCGTCGGGAGGACAAGCCGCCCGAAGTGGCGGAGCTGTGGCGTCCCGACCGGCTGGATGACCTGCTGGCGCAATCGGACTTCGTCGCCGTCTGCGCCCCCGAGACGCCCGAGACGCGGGGCCTGTTCGACGCCGCGAGGTTTTCGCGCATGAAGCCAACCGCGTTCTTCATCAACGTTGGCCGTGGGCGCGTTGTTAAGCTGGCTGATCTGACCGAGGCCCTGCGCCGGCAGCAGATCGCGGGGGCGGCCCTGGACGTGTTCGAGATTGAGCCGCTGCCGGCCGATCACCCGCTGTGGGAGATGGAGAACGTGATCATCACGCCCCACGTGGCGGGGATCGTGCCGGGCGACCTGCACGACCGGCGCCGGCTGGAGGTGCTGACTGAGAACCTGCGGCGCTTTGTCGCCGGCCAACCGCTGATGAACGTGGTGGACAAGGCGAAGGGATACTGAGGCGGTCCGGCAGGGCCGTCGCTTGACCTGAAGGCCGCGGCGGGCTGGTGCTTCGTCGGTTCCCTTACCGGAGCAAGGGCGGCGACGGGGGCGGGGCTCAGTCCGTCTCCGTATCCTCGCCGTCCTCGTCGTCTAGCTCATCGTTGTGGGGGCAGACGGCGATGTGCTCCAGGTAGCGGGCGATGTGGGCCGCCAGGGCCTCGGCCTGGAAGGCCGTCACCGCCGCTGTGGGATAGTCGTTCTCTTCCAGCCAGTCGTGCAGGCGGCCGAGGAGGAAGCGGACCAGGTGGGCCTGCTTCCAGACGACGGCCTGCTCGTCGCCGTCTGTCAGCTCATGCAGCCGGCCGTGTACCCAGTCGGCCAGCCAGGACACGTCGTCCGGCGCGTCGCGCTCCAGAGGGCAGACGGTGGTCTGGTCGGGGTCGCTCTCGGACGGGGCGAAGCCGCGGAGCTTAGCCAGCAGGCGCTGCTGGCGGGGGTGGCCCGGGCGCAGCCGGCGACCGGTCCGCAGGTGGAGGATCAGGTCGTCCAGCTCTTCCTTGGAGAACTCGATGCTGATGCGCTCGTTGTCGCCAGTGAGGTTTCTCATCTGCTCACTACCACCATTCTAGCGGCAGTCTGGAGCGGGCTCCTGCGCTATCATACTCCGAAGGTGTGCCTGGGCTCGCCATCACCCCCTAGCCCCCTCTCCCGCACGCGGGAGAGGGGCGACGGTGATGGGGAGAGGAGTTTACTGGGCGATCGTTGCTGTGGCCCGGACGGCATTGTCCTGCAGGGCGGCCGGGCGAGAGGGCGTACCGCCTCGGCGCCTGGGGCGCTCCCGTGGCGACGTGGGGCCGTGGCGACGTGGAGACGCGCACAGGCGGGGACAAGGAATGGGTCCTGACCTGTTGACGAAGGGCTGGGAGAGGGCGCGCCACGCTGTTGGTCGCAATCTGGTCGCAATGAGGATCTGGATCTAGAGGCGATGTCCGCAGGTGATCGGCCGCCGGTGCATGATGAGGCTCAGCTCCGCATCCTGGGGCAGATGCTGGTCGATCTGAACGAGGCGGAGCGCCTGCTGAGCCTCGTTCACAAACGGGCGATCGCCATTGGCGACGACGAGATCGCGCAGCTCCTGGACAGCGAGCTCTTTTGGAAGCTCCGCGCCGCGGGCGACCGGCTACGCGACCACTTCGGCCTGGAACGCGTCCACGGCGGCCAGATGTGATGGAGGCGGGCAGGATGGCGCGCCGCGCGCTTGGGCTGACGGCTTGTGCCGCCACCGCCATGCCCCTGGTGACGTGGCCGCCGGCCGCCTGGGGGAGATGGGCAGGTCGTGCACGGCCGGGTGGGAGGTGGGGGCTGCCGGCGGATGGCGCCGGCTGAGCTGGCCCGCCGCCGTGACTGGCCAGGAGTATTCATGGCCGGCGCCTGGGTTTCCCACGCCCTGTGAGCGAGGACGAGGGAGGCGCGCGGCACCGCCGGCCAGGCGCAGGATCCCGCTCCCTGCGGGCGTCCGCCGTCAGTGACCGCCGCGCCGGTCCCAGTTCAGCACGCCGCCGGCCAGGAACACGAGGAACAGCGCCGCCACCAGCGCGAACTCGCGGATACGTGGGGCCAGCAGCCCCACTGCGGCCAGCACCCCCGCCGCCACGACCAGGAGCAGGGCGAGACGGCCGGGCGCGATGCGTTCCCAGGGCGCTTTCGCCACGGCTCCGTATCCCCGTTTCGCTCAGGCCGACCCGTACGCCTGGCGGATGTATTCCTTGAGGAGCTGCAGGTTGCGACGGGCACCTTCGCTCGGGTTCTCGGTAGCCTGGGTCTCGAAGACGAGGTAGCCATCGTACCCGATCTCCTTGAGGGTGCGGGCGACGGCGGCCATATCCAGCGTGTGCTCCCATAGCTGCGCCGACCGGGCGCCTTTGATGTGGACCTGCGCTACGTAGCCGTTGAGCAGGCGTAGCTCTTCGGTGGCGTCGTAGCCGAATGAGGTGGCGTTCCCGACGTCGTAGTAGGCCCTGACGGCGGGAGAGCCCACGCGCGTGATGAGGTCGAGAATGGCTGGAGCCGAGCGAGCGGGGGACCGGCCGACGTTCTCCAGGGCGAGGATCGAGCCGCTGGCCTCGGCCACGGGCGCGCACTCCTGGAGGCCGGCGACCCACCGCTCGATGCCGGTGGCGGGGTCCTGCCCTTCCACGCCCACGATCGGCACCAGGATCACGCGGGTACCCAGCTCCGGCGTAAAGCGAGCCGCCTCCGTCACGATCTCCTTCGCCCGCCGCCGGTGGTCGGGGTCATCGGAGGCAAACGTCTGCCCCCACAGCGCCCCCAGGCAAACCGAGGCCACCTCCACGCCGGTCTCGCGGGCCAGCGCCAGCAGGCGCTCGCGGCCGTCCCCCGTCCACAGGATGTCGTTCTTGTAGTCGCGAGCCAGGTCGAACTCCAGGCCATCGAAGCCCAGGGCCTGCGCCTCGTGGAAGACGCGTTCTGTGGGCTGCTTCAGCACTCCCGTCCGCGTGCCATACTTCACGTCTTGTAACCTCCCTCTCCTGATGCGGTGCTGCGGCTGGGTGCGGCGGGGGCCGCGGCCAGCCGCCGTTCAGCGAGAATGTAGCACGCCGACCGTGGATGATTGTGGACGACTTCTCCCTCTGGCTGGGCAATCTGGCCTCGAAGCTCTGGCTCCGCGCCGCCGGTCCGACGGGGATGCGCCTGCTGGCGCCGGCGCTGGCGGTAGCCATTCTGCTGGGGGGCCGGCAGCTCTGGGAGCGGACCGGCCGGAGCGCGCTGGGCCGCGCGGTGCGCTGGTGGTGCGTGGCCGTGCCGGTGGCTCTGGTGCTGGCCGGCGCCGTCTACCTGTACGCCGCGCCACCTGATGACCCCGAGGCCGCCGCCGCGCTACGGGCGGCGATGGCGGAGCGGGCCGGTCGCTACGTGATGCCACCCCACCTGGCGGCGATGGGCGCCCTAGCGGCCGGCGGCGCATTGCTTGCCGCCGCGTGGGCCTGGCGCCAGGCGCAGCAGAGCCCGCAGGAGCTGGCGCATCTGGCGGCCGAGTGGCACGCGGTGCGGCGCCGCTGGGTCCGGCGTGCCCTGCTGGCCAGCGCGCCAATGGCGACGGTGGCCCTTGGCGCCTGCGCCGCGGCCGCCGTCGGCCCGCCGCAGGTTCCAGCGATGGCGCCGGGCGGCAGCCGGGCCGTCCTGTGGGTGGGCACGGCCGCAGGAGTGAACCGTCTGGTCCATGGG
>DAOTTI010000232.1:0-4880 GCA_034437795.1 Chloroflexota bacterium
GGTGGCGGCCAGGGGTCCTCCGGCGCCGAAGATGACCACGTTGCGGATGGGGCGTGATGGGATGCGCTCCCGCGGGCCAAGGAGCGACAGGTCCCCCGCGCGCTCCGCCTCGCTCAAGGCCACCAGGGGCTCATCCGCCCCTTCCAGGCCGGCGAAGTCGTGCTGGGGACGGTAGTTCAGCCCCCGCTCGTCGGCTGCGGCGGCGAGGGGCACGCGGGTGTAGCGGCCGCCGCCGGGGATGTGATAGACCCACCAGCCCTGGCGGGGCTCCCCCTCCGTGCCGGGTGGGCGCTGGCCGGGGACCACGGTGAGCGCCTTGTGGAAGGCCTGCACCGCATCATCCACGTGCAGCCAGCCATGGTCGTAGCGCTTGCCCGCCACCATCGCATCATCGACCACCTCGCCGAGGCGCAGGCAGAGCACCTGGACCGGTGCGAAGCGCGCGAACTGCTTGGCCGACTCCTCGGCCAGGTAGGCCGCCAGCTGAGATACGTCCGTCACGTCCGGCAGAGGCTGCCAGGATTCGCCTACCCGCCAGGTGGCGGGGTACCGCGAGAAGAGCGCCAGCGTGCTTCCCAGGATGATGCGCTGCACTCCCGCCGCCACGGCGGCCTGCAGCAGGACGTACGTGCCCCGCGTCGCGCGGTCCAGCACCTCCTGCTCTGGCGCGCCCTCAGGCAGCCCTGGATAGAGCGGGGCCAGGTGGATCAGCGCCTGCACCCCGTCTACGACCTGCGCGGCAAACGCTTCCTCCCGCAGGTCGCCCCGCAGCCCTTCGCGCCCCTCCGCGGCAACGGCGACACCTCCCCGCGCGGCGGAGCGATCATCTCCGCCAGGCTCGCGTAGTCCTTCGTACCCCTCTGGGGCAAGGACCATCCTGACCTCGTGCTCCGCCCTCAAGGCGCCGGCCAGGACCTGGCCCAGCAGGCTGTGTCCGCCCGTGATTGCGATCCTCATGGTGCGATACCTTACCAACTGAGCAGTCCCCTCCCCCTGTGGGAGAGGGCCAGGGTGAGGGCTCCTTCATGATCCCACTCGCCACGGTCACGGTGCTCCTGGACAACGTCCGCAGCCTCTACAACGTCGGCGCCGTGATGCGGGCCTGCGACGGCGCCGGCGTCCGGCGGCTGATCGCCTGCGGCATCACCCCCTACCCCTTCCTGGGGCGCGACGACCCGCGGCGCGGGCCCGTTGCGGCGCGAGCCGATCGGGAGCTACGCAAGACCGCCCTTGCCGCCTACGAGACGGTGCGGGTCGAGCACTGCCCGTGCGTCGAAGCCGCCATCGCGCAGGTGCGGGGCGAGGGAGCCACGGTCGTCGCCGTGGAGCGGGTACGAAACGGGGGGCAGGCAGAGGCGGAGCACAGGAAGAAGGCCCGCACCTACTGGCAGTCTCCCGCCCTGGACGCGCCGCGCCTGGCCCTCGTGCTCGGGCACGAGGTGGAAGGCGTGGCGCCGCGCGCCCTCGACCTGGCCGACGCCATCGTCGAGATCCCCATGCTCGGCGCCGGCACGTCGCTGAACGTCACCGTCGCCACTGCCCTGGTGCTGTACGAGATCCTCCGTCGGCGGATGAAGGAGTAGCGAGAAGCGAGAAGCGAGTAGCGAGTGATGAGTAGCAAGTGGTGAGTAACGAGTGCTCGCTAGGTAGCGAGTGCCGCAATCGCTGCTCTGACCATGGGGCCGGCGCCGTGGGCGATGACGTCGCCGTGGGCGACGCACAGCGTCTCCACCTCCAGGGGGGCGATCCGCTCGCGAAGCGAGGCGTGCGCCCGCGGCAGGTCCGGCGTGAACTGCGGGTTCGGCCCGGATACGCCGCCGCGGTTCAGCATGGCGTCGCCGGTGAAGAGGACCTTGCGCTCCGGCAGGTAGAGGCACAGGTGGCCAGCGGTATGCCCGGGGGTATGCACCGCGCGCAGCCCTTCGAACACAGGCACCACGTCGCCGTCCTGGAGGGGCTTGATCTCCTTCACCAGGGGCGCCGTCTGCGCGCCGGGCCGGAGCGACGCCGAGGCAATGGCCCCCGCTTCATCAGGGTGGGCGAAGACCTCCGCGCCCGTGGCGGCGACCAGGGCGGCCACGGCACCCGCATGATCGCCGTGCCGGTGCGTGAGCACGATGCGCTTGACCTGGCTGGGCTTGCGGCCCGTCCGCTCCAGATAGGCCAGGACCTTGGGCGCGTCATCAGGCAGGCCGGCGTCGATGAGGGTGATCTCGCCGCCGTCGTCGAGCAGGTAGACGTGGGCCGGGCTGGTCTCGTCCACGTATTCGATCCCAGGAACGACTTGCATGGCGCCAATCTCCACGCTGGTTTAGCTTTCATGGTATCGCCCGCGCCCGCATAGCCGGGAATGCTCACGGCCCAGCGAGGCGTTCCCTCTCCCTGTGGGCAAGCGAGGCCTTCCCTCTCCCTGTTGGGAGAGGGCCAGGGTGAGGGCCCCACCTAATAAGCCGGGATAGCGTTGGCCGCCATTTCTGGGCAGCGACACTACCATTCGTCTGCCGCCGTGCCCATGGCGCCAGCAGGATTGGCGACGCCCGGCGTCCACGGGCCTGCGCTCCACGGGGGACGCGCAAACAAGCGGATCAGCCGGCGCAGCGAGACGGAGGGGACCTCACCCCCTTCGGTCGGGGCCGCGCCGGCCCTGCTCCGTGTCGGAACGGGGGGACGACGGCCATGGTCGTTCGGCTGGGCCCCGTCGGGGGGGGGAGGACCTCACCCCCTAGCCACCTCTCCGACACGGAGACGGGGAACGACGGCCATGGGGAGAGGATGTCGCCACGGCTCCGGCGGCCGGGTCGCTTCAGGGCGCTGCGCGGTACGATAGTCTGGGCAGCCACGATTGGGTCGCCGAGCGCCGGCACGGCGACGTTTTCGAGACGATGAGAAGTGAGTTGGGCCTCTCATCCGCAACGATGGCGGTAATGCGGCCACGATGGAGGCGCCGAGTGCCGGCACGGCGACCCGTGACCTGGGCCCTGAACCGTGAGACGTGCATGAGGACCTCGGTTGTGAGCCGCAGACCTTGCGCCTTGGGGCCGGAGCGCTCCGCTTCAGATGAGGTGGAACGCGTTGACCCGCAGACCTTGCACGTTGAGGCCGGAGGATTGAGGCCCGAGCGTTGCGGCCTGAGAGTGACGCGCTGAGCGTGGAGACCAGGGAACCGACCATGGACGCTTCTATGTCGCCCCCGCCCCGCGAGCGCCTGGTGATCTTCGGCGGGCGCTCGCACCCCACATTTGTGGAGGCCATCTGCTGCTATCTGAAGCATCCGGTAGGGAAGGCCCGCCTGCGCACCTTCTCCGACGGCGCCATTGAGGTCAAGCTGGAAGAGAACGTACGCGGGCGCGACGTGTTCATCGTCCAGTCTGGCCAGGCCAACCCCAACGATCACCTGGTGGAGCTGCTCTTCCTGATCGACGCCGCCCATCTGGCCAGCGCCCGCAGCGTCACGGCGGTGATGCCCTACTTCCTGTACGCCAAGGGCGACAAGAAGGATGAGCCCCGCGTCTCCATCCGCGCCCGCGTGGTGGCAGACGCCTTACAGGCGGCGGGGGCGCAGCGGGTACTCACGATGGACCTGCTCTCGCCTCAGCTGCAGGGGTTTTTCCGCGTGCCGGTAGACAACCTGTACGCGGCGCCGGTGTTCGCCGCCGAGGTGGAGCGGATGGTGCGCGCCGGCATCATCGAGCGGCCGGTGATCGTGGCGCCCGACGCCGGCGCGGCCAAGCGGGCGCGCGACTTCATGGCGCGCCTGGCGTCGGTGGATGCGGGCGTCGCCCTGGGCGACAAGGTGCGCCCCGGGCATAGCGAGCGCTCCGAGTTGACGGCCCTCCTGGGCGAGGTGAGGGGGCGCGACACGATCATCATCGACGACGTGGTCTTCACCGGCGGGACGCTGGTGAACATGGCCGAGGCGCTGGCAAAGGCCGGCGCGCGATCGGTGCGTGCGGTGGTGACGCATGGCCTGCTCACGGGAGACGCTGTGGCCCGGATCCGCGCCAGCCCGATCATCCAGCTGCTGGTGACGGATACGGTGCCGCTCCCCGAGTGCGCGACCGGCGACGACCGGATCCGCCAGGTGTCGGTGGCCCCGCTCTTTGCCGAGGCGATCCGCAGCATCTTCGAAGAGACGTCGATCAGCCGCCTGTTCGAGTGACGCCACGCGGGATCGACCCGACGTCGACGTGGCTTGTCTCACTCGCGCACCGGGCCAAGTCGTCACTTCTGGGCCGAGTCGCCACTACCGCGCTGGCGAGCGCTCCTGCGACGGATGACGACACCTGGATCGCAAATGGAGGAACCCGGTTCCCGTACGCCGTGGAGCTACGACGGGTCACGGACCAGCCGGCGCCGCGGAAGCACATTACGGCGCGGAGCGGTAGGCCCGCCCCACCAGGGGCATCGCCGCGACCAGGATCGCCAGCCCGGCCACGAACGGCGCTGCCGGCCACCAGCCGAACAGCCACCCTCCAACCGGCGGGGCCACGATAGCTGCGATGCCGGCCGTGGTGGCAAAGAGGGCCACCGCTGGCGCCAGCTCGGCGCGCGGTACCAGCTCCGTGAGGGCCACCGTGGTCAGCGTTGAGGCGGCCTGTACGCCGCCGCGGAAGAAGAAGCCGGCCAGCTGCGCCGGCAGCGCGGCGGAGAGCAGCGTGGCGCCGAAGTGGAGCCCGATCAGCGCGCAGGAGAGCTGCATCGCCCCTGCCGGCCCGCGCCGCCGGCGATACCGCTCGATCGCCAGCAGCAGGGCAGCCGCGCCGGCCGAGGCCGCGCTCCCCGCCCAGCCGATGGCAATGGGGTCATACCGGTAGACCTCCCGCAGGTACAGGGGCGCGAAGGAGAGGGCCAGATGGATGCCGGCGTAGACCAGAAAGGAC
>DAOTTI010000233.1:0-51261 GCA_034437795.1 Chloroflexota bacterium
GGGCGCGCGCCGATCGCTGTGCCGGCCGGTCCGCGAGCGATCACGCCGGCCCGCGTGACGGCGGGGATGGGCTGAGTCCGGCCGGCCGGGCGGGATGAAGGGAGGCGATGGCTCCAGGGCGTCTGGCCGGCCGACCGGCCAGACTCAGCCGGCGGGGTTGAGCCACGGGCCGGCCGCCGGTCCCGTCCCGGCTCCAGCGGCGCCACGCGCAGGCCGGCGGCCAGCGCCAGGCGGCGGAGGTGGAGGGAGGATGTCGACAGGGCCAGATCCTTGCCCCGCCGGTACGCCCGGCGTCGCAATACGGCCAACGCGATCTTGGTGTGCAGAGGTGGCGGCAGGTCCTGCTCATGGAGCGTCACCAGGTCGCCCGCGCTCTGCTCGATGTGCGCGGCCACGGCGGAAAGGGAGGGCGAGGCTACGCGGCCCCCGTCCTCGAGTGGCGCCTCGACCGTGGCCGGGACGGGGCGCGCGACGCGGGCCGCCACGGCCGTGGCGGCCCCGTCCCCTCGCTCGCCAAGAATGTGGGGGGGTGCCGCGGCGGCAGCCATGGCTGACGTCTGGAATCCACGGAGGGGCAGGCCCTCCGCCTCGCCCCGCGGGGCCCGGGAGAGCCGGCCGCTTATCCGGTCTCCAGAAGGTGGTCGAGCCGCGTCGGCGGGGCGCACGCGCCGGCCGCCATGGCGGCCAGGCACAGGGCAGGCACGGCCTGGAGCGCAGGCAGGGCCAGGGTATGGTCGTTGACATGGGGCACGTCCGCGGGCGCGAGCAGACGCACCGCGGGGGGGCGCTCGAACGGGAGGGCGGCGTGCCAGGATGGCTCCGCCAGCCCGCGACGCAACTCCGGCAGGCCAGCCGCCCCGCCGCAGAGCAGGATGCGCGGTGGGAGCGTCCCTTCCTGGGCGAGCTCCGCGCAGAGCAGCTCAACACCGTCGAGCCACACCTCGGCGTGGTGCTCCGCCAGCCGGCGCACGGCGCGGTGGAGCGCGGCGGAGAGCCCCGTCCCCCCGCCCAGGGTGTGCGCCGCCACGGCCGCGCGGGCCTCATCCTGGCTCAGCCCCAGCTCGGCGGCCAGGCGCGCCTCCAGCCCCCTGCCTCCCAGCGGGAGCGTGCCGGCGCCGGCCACCCAGCCCCCATCAGCCAGGACTACCGATGTCGCTTCCGCGCCCACGTCGACTACCACCCCCCTGCCGTCTCGCCCGACGGCAAGGCAGGCGCCGAGCGCGTAGGACGAGACGAACAAGGCCGCTAGGTCTAGGTCCAGCTGCTCGGCGAGGGCGCGGGCGCGACCCACGGGCTCGGAGCCGGCGAACGCCGACACGAGCGCCAGCTCAAGCCAGGCGCCGGCCAGCCCGGTGGGGTCGGCGACCACGCGTCCGCCGGCCGAGGCCCTGAGCACGGCCGCGTTCACCGGCACGAGGGGGTCGCTGCCAGCGCGCTCGGTCTGCCAGCGCCGGCGCGCGGTGGCCAGGGCCTCGCGCTGGAGGCGGGCCAGCAGCAGCGCCACCTCCTCCGGCGAGATGACGGCGCTCGGCCGCGAACGCCGCGTCTCGCCCGTGGCCGTCACCACAATGCCGTGCTGCCCGTCGAGCCCAATGGCCACGCGCCGGGGCACGACGCCGGCGGCGTCTTCCGCTGCCTCCAGGGCCTGCTCGCAGGCGGCGACCAGGCCGGCCTGAGCGCCGGCGCTCTGGGCGGGATCGCTGGGCAGCTCGGCGGCCGCGGCGCCGAGGACGCTGACCGGCGGCCCGGGGGCCACAACCAGGGCCTTCACCAGGCCGGTGCCGACGTCGAGGACCGAGAGCGCCGGTTCTTCACGCTGCATGGCCAGTGCGCCCCAGGCGGATACCTCCCGTGCTTGCCGCTCCACCGGGGGCGGGCTACGCCGGCTCAGCGAGCCGCTGGGCGGCTAGCTGGCCGGCCTGCTCCAGCGCCGCCTTGAGCCGGGCCGGATCGCCGCCGCCGCCTTGGGCCAGCTCCGGCCGGCCCCCGCCGCGCCCGCCGGTCCGCTGCGCCACCTCGCTGATCAGCTTGCCGGCGTGCAGCCCCTGCGCCACCAGTTGGGGCGCCACCATCACCAGAAACTGGGGCCGGCTGTCCACGGTAGACCCGAGCAGCAGGACAGCCGGCGCTCCGGCCTTGTCGCGCAGCCAGTCCGCCGCCTCGCGCAGGCGCTCCATGGTGGGGGCGACGGCGGGGTCGACCTCGGCGGCCAGGACCTTGACCGTGCCCTGAGGGGTCTGCACAGGGATGGCGGCCTCCAGCACCGCCGCCAGACCCTGCTGGGCCGCGCGGCGCTCCGCCGCCTCCAGCCGGCGGCGCTGCTCGGCCACCTCATCCAGGAGCTGAGAGATCCGCGCTGGCAGGTCGGCGGCCGGCACGCCGGCAGCCGAGGACGCCTCGGCCAGGAGGTCAAGCTGGCGCTCGACGTAGCGCTCGGCCGCCGCGCCGGCCACGGCCTCGATGCGGCGCATGCCCGAGCCGATGCTCGATTCGCTGGTCAGCAGGAAGAGGCCAATGTCACCGGTGCGGGAGACGTGCGTCCCGCCGCAGAGCTCCTTGCTCACCTCGCCAATGGCCACCACCCGCACCAGGTCGCCGTACTTCTCGTCGAAGAGCGCCACTGCGCCGGAGCGCATGGCCGCGTCCAGCGGCATGACCCCGATCTGGACCTCCAGATTCCGCCGGATGACCTCGTTGATGCGCCGCTGGACGGCACGGCGCTGCTCCCGCGTGAGGGGTTGCCCGTGCGCGAAGTCGAAGCGCAGGCGATCAGGGGCGACGAGCGAACCGGCCTGGTGCACGTGCGGCCCGAGCACCTCGCGCAGGGTGGCGTGCAGCAGGTGCGTGGCGGTGTGGTGGCGCATCGTGGCCTGCCGGTCGGCCTCGTCCACCTCCGCGCGGACCAGCTCACCTTCGGCCAGGGCGCCTTCCACGACCCGGCCGACGTGCACAATGGTGTCGCCCAGTAGCGCCTGGGTGGTGTGCACCTCCATCTTCCCGTGCGGGCCCACAATCCAGCCGTGGTCCCCTACCTGCCCACCTCGCTCGGGGTAAAAGGGGGTGCGATCCAGCACGGCCCAGACCTCGTCGGATGACGCCTCGGCCACCGCCACCCGCTCGTTTCCCTTGCGTAGGAAGGCGATCCTGGCGCCATCCACCGCTAGCTGGCCATAGCCAATGAACTCCGTACGCACCGCCGGTAGGGCGGCGGCCACGACCTCCATGAACCGCCCCGCCTGGCGGCTCTGGCGCCGTCGCTCCTCCAGCTCCGCCTGGAAGCCCGCCTCGTCCACGTCGAAGCCGCGGGTCCTGGCCACCTCCCGCGTCAGCTCAAGCGGGAACCCATAGGTGTCGTACAGCCGGAAGACGTCCGGGCCGGGCAGGATCCGCTGGCCCGATCGCTCCAGGCGATCCATGATCGTGCTCAAGAGCTCCAGGCCCGCCGACAGCGTCTCCGAGAACCGCTGCTCCTCCTGAGCCACCGTCTGCTCGATCACCGCCTGCTTCTCGCGCAGATGCGGGTAATGGATGGCGAACCGCTCGATGACGGCGCGGGCCAGACGCACCAGGAAGGGCCCGCTGTGTCCCAGCAGGCGGCCGTGGCGCACCGCGCGGCGCAGGAGCCGACGCACGACGTAGCCACGCTCCTCATTGGACGGAAAGACCCCGTCGGCGACCAGGAACGTGACAGCGCGGGCGTGGTCGACGATGATGCGCAGGCTGCGCGTGACGGCCGGATCCTCGCCGTAGGGCGCGTGGAGCACGGCGGACGCCTCCTGCACGATGGGCTGCAGCAGGTCCGTCTCGTAGGCCGACGGGGTGCCCTGCAAGACGGCGACCAGACGCTCGAAGCCCGCGCCGGTGTCGATGCCCGGTCGCTCCAGCTCCCGCAGCGTCCCCTGCGGGCGACAAAAGATGTCGTCCTTCCTGACCGGCGAGTAGAACTGGTTGAATACCAGGTTCCACACCTCGACGAACCGGCCGCAGTGGTTCGGGCCGCACTCGCTCAAGGGGCGCCCGCAGCCGGCCTGCGGCCCGAGGTCGAGGTGGATCTCCGAGCAGGGGCCGCAGGGGCCCGCATCACCGGTCGGGCCCCACCAGTTCTCGCGCGCATCGAAGGCCCGGATCCGCTCCGGCGGGATGCCGGTGGCCTGCCAGTGCCGCGCGGCCTCGTCGTCACGGGGGATGCTGCCCTGGCCGGCGAAGATGGTGGCCCACAGGCGCTCCGGCGGCAGGCCGTACTCCCTGGTCACCAGCTCGTAGGCGTACGCGATAGCCTCGCGCTTGAAGTAGTCGCCGAAGGAGAAGTTTCCGAGCATCTCGAAGAAGGAGTGGTGCGTATCGTCCCCCACCTCATCGATGTCGTCGGTGCGCAGGCACCGCTGTACCGTGACCACCCGTGGCGCCGGCGCCAGGTGCGGCTGGAGGTAGAAGGGCTTGAACTGCTGCATGCCCGCCGTGGTAAAGAGGACGCTGGGATCGCCGTGGGGCACGAGCGAAGAGCTCGGCAGGTGGAGGTGCTGGCGCTGCTCAAAGTATCGGACGAACCTGCTCCGGATCTGGTCGCTGTCCATAGGCTCACCCAAGATTATCTCGACTTGGTTCGTGCCGCGCCACGCGCTTCCTCCCACAGGGTGCGCGCAGGACGTCCGGATCAGGCGCTACGGCGGACCGGGGTGACGAGAGACGTTACCCCCTTGGCCTGGCCCGCGGCCTGGCAGCATCGGGAACGTTCGCTCACGCTCCCTGCCACACCGCCGGGTTCGCGCTCTCGCAGACGCGGCCGCGCGGACGGAACCCGCACGCGGGGCGCCCGTAGAGGGAGCCGTTCCTGGGGATGTCGCGGGCACCGGTGGCCCGCTTCCTGCCTGCGCCCACGCCGGAAGCCTGGGAAGCCGGCAAGGCCGGCCATCCACCGGCGCCCGCTCGCGCCGGAGGCCGGAGAGGGTGGCCTGAACCGGCGAGACCCTTTACAGGGTTGTCAGCCATGATTATACTTTCCTTGAGCCCTATCGGCTCAACTAGGCTCACAAGCGAGGCGAAATCGGTTCAATGAATCCACTGGAACGCTTTACCCGCCAGGCTCAGGAGGCGATGGCGCGTACGCAGGCCGTCGCCGCCGAGTTTGGCCACAGCACCGTCGAGCCCGAGCACATCCTGCTGGCGCTGCTGGAGCAGCCGCAGGGGCCGGTGCCTGAGGCGGTCATTGCCCTCGACCGTGACCCGCGGGTGCTGGCCAATGCCGTCCGCGCCTACCTGCGCCGCCAGCCGCGGCAGACCCTGACCGGCCAGCTTTACCTGGGCCGGCGCGGCAAGCGTGTGCTCGATGCAGCAGTCTTTGCCGCTAACCAGAGCCAGGATCAGTTCATCGGCGTGGAGCACATCTTCCTGGCGATTATGGCCGAGGGAGGTCCGGCCGCCGAGATCCTGAGCAACGCGGGCATCAACCCACAGAACGCGAGCAAGGCGTTCAAGGAGCTGCGCGGGGAGCGCACGATCGACGATCCCAACGCCGAGAACCAGTACCGCGCCCTGGAGCGCTACACCATCGACCTGACCAGGCTGGCCCGCGAGGGCCGGCTGGACCCAGTGATCGGGCGCGAGGATGAGATCCTGCGCACGATGGAGGTGCTGGCGCGGCGTACCAAGAACAATCCGGTGCTGATCGGCGAGCCCGGGGTCGGGAAGACGGCGATTGTCGAAGGCCTGGCCCAGAAGATCGCCGCTGACGAGGTACCGGAGCCCCTGCAGGGCAAGCGCCTGCTGGCCCTGGACCTGACCGGCCTGCTGGCCGGCTCCAAGTTCCGCGGCGAGTTCGAAGAGCGGGTCAAGGCGGTGATGAGCGAGATCCAGGCCCGCAAGGGCGAGATCATCCTCTTCATCGATGAGCTGCACATGCTCGTCGGCGCCGGCGCCGGGGGCGAGGGCGGTATGGATGCCGCCAACATGTTCAAGCCGGCCCTGGCCCGGGGCGAGCTGCACGCCATCGGCGCGACCACGCTGGACGAGTACCGCACGCGGATCGAGCGGGATCCGGCGCTGGAGCGGCGCTTCCAGCCGATCTACGTCAACCCGCCCGACGTGAAGACCACCATCGAGATCCTGCGGGGCCTGCGCAAGCGCTACGAGGAGCACCACAACCTGGTCATCTCCGATGAGGCGATCCAGGCGGCGGCCACGCTATCTGACCGCTATATCACCGAGCGGTTCCTGCCGGACAAGGCGATTGACGTGATGGACGAGGCGGCGGCGAAGGTCCGCCTGCGCCGCTACGCCCAGGATCCGGAGGCAGCCAAGCGCGCGGCTCGCATCAAGCGCCTGCAGGAAGAGGAAGATAAGGCCGCCTTCGACCGCGACTACGAGCGGGCGATGCGCCTGCGCCAGGAGCGGCTGCAGCTAGAGAAGGAGCAGGCGGAGGGGCTGCAGCACGACCAGGGGGCCGAGCAGACCCAGGTGACGGCGCAGGACGTGGCCGAGGTGGTGGCGAAGTGGACCGGCGTGCCGGTAACCAACATCTACACCGAGGAGGCGGAGAAGCTCCTCCACCTGGAGGAAAAGCTCCACGAGCGGGTGGTTGGCCAGGAGGAGGCGGTGCGCGCCGTGGCGGATGCCATCCGGCGCTCGCGTTCTGGTCTGGCCGATCCGCGCCGGCCGATCGGGAGCTTCCTGTTCCTGGGGCCGACCGGCGTGGGCAAGACGGAGCTGGCCAAGGCGCTGGCCGAGTTCATCTTCGACGACGAGGATGCCCTGCTGCGCCTGGACATGAGCGAATACCAGGAGCCGCACACGGTCTCGCGCCTGTACGGGTCGCCGCCCGGCTACGTCGGGTACGACCAGGGCGGGCAGCTGACCGAGGCAGTGCGCCGCCGGCCGTACCAGGTGATCCTGTTCGACGAGATCGAGAAGGCACACCCAGAGGTCTTCAACTCGCTGCTCCAGATCCTGGACGATGGCCGGCTCACCGACGGCCATGGCCGGACGGTGGACTTCCGTAACACCATCGTGATCATGACCAGCAACGTCGGCACGACCAGCCTGACGCTGCGCAGCGGCCCGCTGGGCTTCCGGCCGGCGGCACAGGTGGCCGAGGCGAAGCAGGAGGAGATGCGATCCAGGATCCTGGAGGAGCTGCGGCGTACCTTCCGCCCGGAGTTCTTGAACCGGATCGATGAGATCATCATCTTCAACCGGCTGGACCGCGAGCAGCTGCGGCTGGTGGTGGAGAAGATGCTCCGCGACCTGCGCCGCCGGCTGGAGGAGCGCCAGGTCAGGCTGGAGCTGACCGACGCCGCCAAGGACTGGCTCCTGGAGCATGGGTACGACGAGGTCTATGGCGCGCGTCCGCTGCGCCGGCTGATCCAGCGCGAGGTCGAGAACGAGCTGGCGCGTCGCGCCCTGGCGCGGGCGTTCGGCCCCGGTGACCGCGTCAAGGTCGACGTCGAGGGTGAGGGCGCAGCCGCCAGGCTGGCCATCATCGTCGAGCACGCGGTGGAGGTGCCGCAGCCCGAGCCGGTGCGGGCGGTGGCCTGAGCGCCCGCCACCTGTCCGGCGCGCTGCTCCGTCGCCAACGAGAGCTATCCCCCACGAAGGGCCGTGGACATCCACGGCCCTTCGTGCCTTAGGGGAGAGGGCCATCCAGAAGAAGTGGTTCTACCCAGCCAGGCGGCGGTCTGGCCCGCGGCCGGCGGCCCCTGCTACCCTCAAGGTATGCCTGAGTACGACTTCTTTGCCACGGTGCGCAATGAGCTGCAGGCCCTCCGTCAGGAGCTGGCGGCGGCCGGCGTGCGCGAGATGATCGCCGAGGTGGCCCAGCGTCTCGGGGCGAGCGAGGAGGAGACGCTGGCGGCGATGTGGCGGGCCAGCAAGCGCCATGGGGAGACGATGGCCGTCTTTAGCCAGGAGCTGCGGAACCAGTTCGCCCGCGAGGCGGCCCGCGCCGAGCAGGCCTCGGCCCCTGCCAGCCCGTGAGTGAACGCCCCTGGCTCTCGACGGCCGCTAGCGGGCCGCGCTGCGACGCCGCGCCGCCGGACCTCCCGTCCGGCGGCGGGCGAAGGTCGACGCCGGACGCCGATGCGGCGGGGGCCATCTGCCCGCTGATGGGCCAGCCGTGAAAGTCGCGCTGAACGCCCACTTTCTGCACCACCCGGGCACCGGCACCGGCCAGTATCTGGTCCACCTGCTGCGCGCCTTTGCCCGGCTGGGTGAGGTGGAAGCGCTCGCCTATTGCGATGGCCGGCCGCCCGCGCCGCGGGGCGGGTGGCCGGGCGGCCCGCCGCGCTGCGCCCGCACCGCCGTCGATTACCTGGGCGCTGATGTCCGCAAGGTGTGGTGGGAGCAGGTGACCTGGCCCCGTCTGGCGGCGGCCGGTGGCGCCGACGTCGCGCACGTCCCCTACTGGGCGCCCCCGCTGGTGAAGCGTGGAGCGGCGCCGCTGGTGGTCACGATCCACGACCTGATCCCGCTCATCCTCCCCGAGTACGTGACCTCGCCCCTGGTGCGGCTGTACAACGCCCTGGTCAGCGCCGCGGCGCGGCGGGCGGACGCCATCCTGGTCGATTCCGAGGCCAGCCGGCGGGACGTGGCGCGCCGGCTGCGCGTGCCGGCGGAGCGGGTCGAGGTCGTCTATCTGGCGCCGGACGAGGCGGTGCTCGAGCCAGTCCCGCCGGCGCGCGTCGAGGCGGTCAAAGCCAAGTACGGGCTGAGCGACCCGATCATTTTCTATCTGGGCGGCCTGGACCGGCGCAAGAACGTGGCGGCGCTGCTCCGCGCGCTGGCGGCGCTGCCGCCGGACATCGATTGGACGCTGGCCATCTCGGGGCGGCTGCCGCGACATAACCCCCGCCTCTTCCCCGACCTCCCTCGCATCGCCGACGAGCTGGGCCTTGGGGCGAGAGTGCGGTTTCTGGGCTTCGTGCCCGATGACGACAAACCGGCGATGTATCGCGCCGCCACCTGCTTTGCCTTTCCGTCGATCTACGAAGGCGCCGGCCTGGACCCGCTCGAAGCGCTGGCCTGCGGCACTCCGGTGATCTGCTCCAACCGGTCGTCGCTCCCCGAATACGTGGGTGACGCCGCCCTGCTGGTCGACCCGAATGACCTGCTCGCCTTGAGCGGGGCGCTGGCGCGCGTCCTGACCGACGCGGACCTGCGGGCGGAGCTAGCGCGCCGCGGCCCCGAGCAGGCCGCCAGGTTCTCCTGGGACCGCACGGCGCGCCAGTCGATCCTCGCCTACCGGCGGGCGGCCGGCCAGGAGCGCGCAGGGCGCGGGGCGCTTGGCGGCAAGCCTGCCAGCGCGGGGCCGTCTCACCCGCGGCCGTCTGCGGGGGGCTGAGGGCAGGCCCCTGGATCACTACTCGGTCATGCCCGGCAGGCAGCGCATGCGCGTCCTGATGATCTCGAAGACGGCCATTGGGGCCGCCTACCGGCGCAAGCTGGCGCCCCTGGTGCAGCAGGGGGTGGAGCTCATGGTGGTCGTCCCGCCCTACTGGCGGGACGACGCCGGCCTGCGCGTTTTGCTCGAACGGTCCGCCGACACCGGCCTCACGCTTGCGGTGGAGCCGATGGCGTTGAACGGGCATTTTCACGTCCACTTCTATCCGCTGCTCTCTCGCCGGCTGCGCCAGTTCCGGCCCCACCTGGTGCACGTGGATGAGGAGCCCTACAACTTTGCCACCCTGCACGCCTTCGTGCTGGCGCACCGCGTGGGGGCGCAGACGCTGTTCTTTACCTGGCAGAACATCGCCAAGCGGTACCCGCCGCCGTTCTCGTGGATGGAGCGCTACTGCTACCGGCGCGCCGCCGGCGCCATCGCGGGGAACGCCGACGCCGCGCGGGTGTTACAGGGAAAGGGCTACGCCGGCCCGCTGTGGACGATCCCGCACTACAGCGTGGGGCTGGATCCTGCGGTGTTTTACCGGCGCGCCACTCCGACCGAGCCACAGCGGCCGTTTACCGTCGGTTGGTTCTCAGGCCGGCTAAGAGAGTTCAAGGGCGTCCACCTGCTGCTCCAAGCCGTGGCGGCGCTACAGGACGACACGCGGGTAGAGATCGCCGGGTGGGGGCCGGAGGCCACGCGCCTGCAGGCCCTGGCCGCCCAGCTAGGACTGGAGGGCCGGTTCCAGATCCACGGCCGGATAGCGTCTGATCAGATCCCGGCCTTTGCCAGCCGGCTGGACGTGGCCGTCATGCCGTCGCTGAGTACGCCCCAATGGAAGGAGCAGTTCGGGCGCATGCTGGTGGAGGCGATGGCCTGTGAGGTGCCCGTGGTGGGCTCCGACTCGGGCGAGATCCCGCACGTCATCGGCGATGCGGGGCTGATCTTCCCTGAGGGCGATGTGCAGGCGCTGGCCGGCTGCCTGCGCCGCCTGCGCGACGACCCTGGCTTGCGACGCGAGCTGGCAGCGCGGGGCCTGACCAGGGTCCGCTCGCGGTACACGCAAGACCAGATCGCCGCACAGACGGTAGCCGTCTACCGGCAGATCCTGGGCTGGGGCCAGGGGTCAGGTCCAGCGGACCCGTAGGCGCCGATCTGGACTATTCACGTGGTAGAGCCCTCACCGCCCGCTCCGCGGGCTCCCGCTCTCCAGAGGGAGAGGGAACCGCTCGCGGATCATGAATGCGGAGCCGTCACCCTCTCCCTCTCTTTGGGAGAGGGAACTTTCCGAAAGCAGGAGCCCTCACCCTCGCCCAGGGGAAGAGGAACATGATCGCCGACGAAAGGAAGCCGGGCTAGCTGGCGAAGATGGGGTTGGTCATGGCCAGGAGCTTCCTTGTGCCAGGCCGGTAGAGGTCAGCGCGGTACCAGCCGACACGGCGCGGCGGCTCGGGGAGTTCGAAGCGGACGAGGCAATCGGATGAGAGAGCACGGTGCGCCAGGAGGTGGCCGTTGTGGATGAGCAGCAACTCCGCCTCCTGGCCAAGCCGCCCGACCTGGAGACAAAGCCCGCTGGCCTCAGGAGGTAGCCGCCCTGTGGCCGCCTCGTCTTGCCACACCAGGGCCGGTCCACTGCTCAGGTAGGCGCGGCCGGCGCGCACCGCCGCGACGACACCGGCGATCTCCGGTACGGCCCAGACGAAGGTGAACCCCTGCTCGTCCGGCCGGCGGGGGAAGGTGTGGGCGTCTGATCCGGCCGTGGCGGGCAGACGGTGCCCCTGATCCAGCCAGCGGTTCCACAGGGCCAGCGCCTGGCGGTTCTGCGGACGGTCCCAGGCCCCGTTCCAGACTTCGATGGCATCGGCGTAGGTTGCGCTCTCGTCCCCAAACTCCCACCGGCAGCCGGTACAGAACGGATACCCGGCCGAGCGGGGATGGTTGATCACAAAGGCGCCGCCAGCGCGACGGATCCCTTCCGCTGTCGCGCGCATGGTGCGGGCCGGCGCCGCGCCGCCGCCCGGCTCAGCGCGGCCGGCAATGGAGCGACCGGCAGTCAGGTTTGGGCCGGCCGCCAGTGGTCCATCTGCGTCATCGCGCTCTTCGGGCCCGCGCACCCGCCAATCGATCCAATGGTCCACCCCCAGGGCGTTGGCATGTCCGTAGAACGTGGTGAGCTCCATCGCGGGGATGACGATCACGTCCAGGCCGGCACGCCGGAGCGCCCATTGCACCTCCGGCGTAGCCGACGACGTGTTGTGGTCGGTCACGGCAAGGAAATCGAGCCGGTTGCGCTCGACGTAGCGGGCCAGGTCGTCCATCGTCCACCGCGCATCGGAGTGCTGGCTATGGACATGCAGGTCACCCTTTAGCCAGCGCGCCCCTGCGTCGGCCGACGCGCTCGCGCGCCGATCCTGGGGCGCCCGCCAGCCAGCGGTGACGGACCCAGGCTGGCCGCCGGCCGCAGCGGCGTCGCCGTGCGCGAGGTACGGCGCGGCGGGGACCGTCCAGGGCTGGCCCGGACCAGCACCGGCGCATGCCTCCACGATCAGCCGGTAGTCGACGCCGCCCTGCTCGCAGGCCAGGACGCAGTGGCAGTCGATCTCCACCAGCCAATCCCCTGCGCTGATAGGTCCGGGAATGAACCCCGGTGTGGCGCCGAGCGGTCCAAGGACGATCTCCTGGGCCGGCGCATGGCGGTGGCCGGCACCACGGAAGCCATGCGGATCGAAGAGACTGAGCGTGAGCAGGTTCTGGATCGTCCCCACCGCCGGCGGCGCGAAGGAGAAGCGCAGGCGCAGCGCCGCCATCTCCTCCGGCACGTGAAACGGCAGGCAGATATAGCTGCGCGCCTGATCAGGCGCGAGGCGGGCGGACGTATCAAGCAAGGTGAGATGAGCGACGTTCGGGCCGGCCACGAGATGCTTCCACAGAGGTGCTGGACGGTTCAAGCCCCTCAATCTGGCGCGATCCTGCAAGATCGCACCAGGAGCATCTAGCCGGCGGCGCTCCCGAGCTTGACCTCCTTGCCGGTGCGGGCCGACTCCTGGATGGCGACGCAGATCTCCACGGCGTGGCGAGCGTCCTCGCCGGTGATGATCGGATCGCGGTTCTCACGGATGGCCCGCACCATGTCCTCGACGTGGATGGTGTGGCCATCGAAGCCGATGGCCATGGGGTCCGCCGCGGCGCTGGTGGCCGAGCCGCTGTACATCGCCTGCATCTGGCGCTCCTCTTCGTCCTCAGCGCCGGTGTCGTCGTCGTCGCGCTTGATCCGCCAGGTGACGACCTTCTCATCCTGGACGACGATGCTGCCCTTGCTGCCGAAGATGTGCAGGTCGTTGGTCAGGCCGGGATAGGCGGACGTGGTGCAGGTGATGTTGCCCAGGGCGCCGTTGCGGAAGGTCACCACCGCGGTACCGACGTCCTCGGCCTCGATGCGGTGGGTAAACGTCCCCGTCTTGGCGAAGACGCTGGCCACGCCGCCCATGATCCACTGGAGGAGATCGATGCTGTGGATGCCCTGGTTCATGCAGGCCCCGCCGCCGTCCATGGCGAAGGTGCCGCGCCAGCCCGGCGGGTTCCCGCCGGCATAGTAGGCGTCGGTGCGGTACCAGTAGAGGTGGATGTCGGCGTAGTGCACCGTGCCCAGCCGGCCGCTGTCCACCGCCTCCTTGATCCGCTTGGAGAGCGGGTGCAGGCGGCGCTGGAAGATGGCGGCCAGCTTCACGCCGTGGTCGCGGCAGGCCGCGATCAGGGCGTCCGCCTTCTCCAGATTGACGTCGAGCGGCTTCTCGCAGATGACGTGGCGCCCCGACTGGGCCACCTTGATCCCGATCTCCGCGTGCAGGCCCGTGGGCACGGCGATATTGACGACGTCCACGTCGGGGTCCTTGAGCAGGTCATCGATGCTGGCGTAGGCCCGACAGCCGAACTCCTGCGCCACCCGCTCGCGCCGCGCCGCGTCGATGTCGCACACGGCAATGAGCTCGGCCCCTTCGGCCGCTCGGATGGACCGGCAATGGTGCCGGCCCATGCCCAACCCGACTACAGCAAAGCCAATCGCGCTGGGATCCTTCTTCGTCATCTCTTCCCCTTACTGGTTCTTCATTCTCGATCCTGGACCGCCGCCCGCATGCTTCGCCAGCTGGGCCCTCACCCTGGCCTTTCCCACTGGGAGAGGGGGCGAAGGTGGTGAGGTGCCGGCCATTGATGACCCCCAGCCCTCTCCCACAGGGCGAGGGGCCTCAAGGAGCCCTCACCCTGGTCCTCTCCCACAGGGAGAGGGAACGGATTGCCGGCGACGGGGCACGGGGAGTTACGCCCGCGATCGGCAGTCATGCGACACCGGTACAGGATGATGCGGGAGTGAACGTGTCACCGAACGTATGGCCGCTCGCGTGGGAGCTACTCGAGCTGCACGACCGGCGGGTTAATGAACTCGTGATAGCGCTCCGGGACGTTCGCCTCTCTGGTGCGCCCGCGGTGGATCAGGACGCGATAGAGGAAGTTGCGTGATTCGTAGGCGGGGATGGTCCAGTCACCGCGGTGGGTGTCGGGGTCCTTGTAGAAGTCATGGAGGCCGAAGGGGTTTGCGGTCATCAGTCCGTAGTTGCGGACGTGCCACCAGGTAGGGTAGCGCGGGTTGGTGGGATGGTCCATCATGCAGATGCCAACGATCTCATCGTCCACGGGCCCGGTGTAATCGCACCACATGGCGCGCTTGCCCCAGCATTCTTCTTCCATGACCCCGCCATAGGAGTTGACGATCACGCCCTGGGCATCCGGCCGGTTCCGCGTCGGCCCGTCCATGCTGCTGGCGACCCGCACGGAGATGAGCCCGCCCTCCTTGGTGTCCCCGAAGGTCACCTGGCCGGACGTGGCGTTGAAACGCAGGCTCACGTCGAACAGCCGGTCGGCAGTGCCCAGGTGGAAGAAGGTGATGCGGCGCGTCTCGGTCAGGATGACACGGGTACCCTCGCGGTCGAGCCATTCCACGGTGGCGTCGAAGGCGCCGTAAACGGGCCCTGAGATCAGGCGGGAGAAGCCGGCGTGGCGCATGGTGGCGTGATTGGGCCCCTCACTCCAGTGGTCGGCGCCGTTCACGTCCCCGTGGGCGACGTAGAAGCCCTTGTGGTGCGGATGATCCCGCGTCTCCCCGGGCACGTCGGGAACCATCGGCCACTGGCGCGTCACCGGCTTGCCCGTGGGGCCGATCAGTGGATGGAGGTACGGCTTGACCACCTCCGCGCCGAAGTAGTAGTTGGTGAACAGCTCCCCTCCTATGTGGACCGAGAGGACGCCGTCGCCCTCAGTGAGCACCACGCCGGGCCCGTGGTCGGTAGGCGCCGCGGAGGGTTCGGCGCCCGCCTCCGCATGGACCGGCTCGATGTGGTAGCGCCGTTCCTGGCCGGCGGGGAGATCACGCACGATCCAGGTCAGCCAGAGCCGATCTTCGGTGCCGGTGCCCGACGGCTCGAGCTGGCAGGCCACGGGGGCGCCCTGCTCGTCGGTCATACGCAGGGTCGGCACCCCGCCGCCGTCTTCGAGGGGTAGCTGCACCCACACCGGGCAGGCATGCCGGTCGTGGCGTCCGGCCTTGACCAGGACATCCATTGGCTCGATCACTCTGCTCCTCCGTTCGCCGCTTCGCGCGCCGGCCTTCGAGGCCATGCGAAGGGGCCGATGGCCGGCGCGCAGTCGGTCAGTGGGTTCGTGGTTGCTCGACGTTCTGGGCGGCGCGGTCCGCCTGTCTCATGTACTCAATGCTCTTGCGGGCGATCGTCTCGGGACCGGGCGAAAAGTCGAAGACCTCCACCGAGACGAAGCCGTCGTATCCCACGTCGCGCAAGGCCCGGAAGATGGGCACAAAGTCGATGTCGCCCGAGCCGGGATAGCCGAGATTGGCATCGTTGGCCTGGACGTGGGCCACGTATG
Source organism: Chloroflexota bacterium (assembly GCA_034437795.1). GTDB lineage: Bacteria > Chloroflexota > UBA11872 > UBA12225 > UBA12225 > DAOTTI01. The sequence continues at coordinate 15,308 of DAOTTI010000233.1, forward strand.
GCGCCACCCTGCGGATGATGTCTGGGATCGGGACGCCGGTCATCTGCTGCTCGCCGGCCATGCTTTTCACGTCCAGGATCAGGCGTAACCGCGGGTCGCGAATGGCGTCGATGACGTCGATGGCCTCCGCCGTGGTCTGAATGAAGGTGCAGTCGGGCGGCGGCAGGGGCTCCAGGCAGAGCGTCACTCCCACCTGGCCCGCGACCGGCAAGGCCTCCTGGAAGCCCTCGATCAGCCAGGCTCGCGCCTGCTCGCGGCTCACTCCCGGCAGGAGGTTGCGCTGCTTCGGTGACCCGAAGACCAGCACGCGCCCCCCGACGTCGGCGCAGAAGCGCATCAGCTCCTTTAGGTAGTCGACCGTGCGCTGGCGCACGGCCGGATCGGGGTGCGTGATGTGCAGGCCCTCCGGCCCCACCAGCAGCCAGTGCAGGCCGATCACCTCGATCCCTGCGCTGCGCGCCAGCCCCGCGATCTCGCGGCGCCGCTCTGCCGGGACGTCGGTGACGCTGCGGGCGATCGTGAACGGCGCAAGCTCCACGCCCTGATACCCAGTCTCGGCGATGAACCGGAACTGGCGCTCAAGGTCCCAGCCCTCGAACATCTCGTTGCACGTGCCGAACTTCATGCCGCCCGGCAGTGTAGCAAGCGGGCCAGAGACCTGGCTCTGACGCGGGGAGCGGAGATGCGAAGACGCGGGGGAAGCCCTCACCCCCTGGCCCCCTCTCCCGCACGCGAGAGAGGGGAGGGACCTCACCCCCTTCGGCCGCGGGCGCGCCGCGGGGGACGACGGACCTCACCCCCTTCGGGCGGCGCCGCGCCGCACCCCTGCCCCACCCTGCCCCACCGTGGGGCTTGGCCCCGCCGCCCCCGCTCCGACACGGAGCGGGGGAACGACGGCCATGGTCTGGCACGATCCGGAATGCTTGTACATGCCCTGTTGCAGGGGTGCCGTTGCGCTGGCGCCCGCGCCGTGCTAGCCTGCCCAGCAGAGGGCGCAGACCACGGGAAGGATCTGGTTTACTCCAGAGTGAGTGGGATCGTGATCACGTCCCGATAGACTGGCAGAGGACGTAAGCCACGGGAAGGATCTGGCTCATGGAGCAGTCACGGCGGTTACGGGCAGCGATCATCGGCTCCGGGGGCATGGGCCACACCCGCGCCGCCTACCTGGCCCAGCACGAGCGCGCCAGCATCACCTGCGTCAGCTCACGGAACCCTGTGACCGGCGCTGCGCTGGCCGCAAAGCACGCCGTGCCGTTCGTGGAGGACTGGCGGGAGGCGGTGCGTCGCGACGACGTGGATGCCGTGTTCGTCTGTACCCACAACGATAGCCACTCCCCCATCGCGCAGGCGGCGCTGGAGGCAGGCAAGCACGTGTTCGTCGAGTATCCCCTGAGCCTCACCCTGGACGACGCCGACCGGCTGATCATGCTGGCCAGACGCACCGGCAAGGTGCTGCACGTCGGGCATGACCAGGCCTTCGTCGGGTGGCATCTGGCGGTGAAGCAGGAGGCGGCGGGGCTAGGGCGCTTCCTGGCGCTGAATAGCCTGCTGGCCACGCCAGCGCGGGGCGGGGCGCGGAGCGTCTGGCGCAACCGCATGCTCTCTGGCCCGCCGTTCATGGTGGGCATCGCCTACGTCTTCCACCTGGTGGACATCTTCGGACCCGCCGAGTGGGCGGAGGGGACGAGCACCTACGAGGGCCTTGAGGAGTCCGGCTACTACCGGTCGAACGTGAGCACGCTCACCTGCTCCTTCGTGCGAGGGGGAGTGGCACAGTTGCTCTACATCCGCGGGTTCACCATTCCGCGGGAGGAGCAGGAGCAGGCCATGATGTTCTCGAACGGCTTTCTCTCCTACCGCGGCTACGTCTCCGGCAGCCACTCCAACGAAGGCATTCTGACGCGGGTGACGCATAGCGGCCCCGAGCGCGTCGACCTGCCCCCCATCACCCTGGCCCAGGCGGGCAAACAGAACACGGAGCGCTTCATCGCTGAAGTGCTGGATGGCCAGCCGGTGGAGCCGGACCCCGTCCTGGCCCGCGAGGCTGTTGCGCTGGCGCTGGCGGCGGAGCAGGCGGCGCACGAGGGCGGACGGGTCTATCTGCGCCCCTTTCGGCCGTGACCGCTCGCGCCGGCGACCGTGCGCGCCGGCGTCCATCTGTCGTTGTTCGTCCTGCTTCCCCTGCCTGCAGCCCTTGATCGGCGCTCTCGCCCAGGTGGCTCACGAGCGGAGCCCTCAGCCTGACCGTCTCTCTTTGTGAGGATGGGACTTTAGAAGGAGCCCTCACCCTGACCCTCTCCGAAGGGGAGAGGGACACCCTCGCTGGCCGTGGATGATCCGGGTCAGGCCGGCCCTGGGCGGCGGGCGTCGCGCATCTCGCCCCCGTGCTCCTCGATGTACCGGCGCGCCGAGCCGTGCAGGTCCGCCAGGGCGGGGGTGTCAAGGATCATGTGCTCGATCCGCAGCCGGAGCGCCTCGTCGCTCATGGCCAGCAGCCGGTCGGCCGCGCCGCGCTGGTGGAGGTCCCGCCACCGGCGCAGGAAGTCACGGTAGGCCTGCGGGCTCCGCTGCCGGAGCATCGCCTGCATCTCCTCCACGTACCGGCGCACGTCCGGCGTCGCACGGCCGCCCTCCGGTTGGGCCGGCCGCCGCGGTGATCGTCTGGGTGCATGCTGTCGCCGTGGCACGAGCTCTCCCCTGTGCCTTGCAGCTTATACCGTAGCGCGTTTCCGCCACCGCCGCAGGCAGCGGGGCTACCACGGATTTCGGCGGAAATAGCGGGCCTTTCCATCTAGCGCCGGTGTCCCACGGGGGCATGGTCGCTTATGCATGAGCGGGGCCCTCAGCCTAACCCTCTCACTGTGGGAGAGGGGACGTTAGGCAGAGCTCCACCCCCTCTCCCAAAGGGAGCGAGTGGCGAGACGGGCCCTCACCCTGGCCTTCTCCCTGTGGGAAAGGGAGCGCTTCACTGGCCGCGACGATTGAGGCTACGCGTCAAGGCTTACGACCTCGGCGCCGGCGGCGCTGAGCGCGTGCACGGCTGTGGCGCAGGGGAAGCCGCAGGCTTCCATGGCTTGCTTCATCGCGGCGGCTACGGCGTCGCAGGCGGTGGTGGCAAAGGCGATGACGGTGGAGCCGGCGCCGCTCAGGGCGGCGCCGTGGGCGCCGGCCGCTAGCGCCGCGTCGATTGCCGGGCCCAGGGCAGGAAAGACGCGGCCTCGCGCCGGCTGGTGCAGCCGGTCGTCCATGGCGTCGGACAGGAGGGACCAGTCGCGGGTGAGGAAGGCGGCTACCAGCAGGGCGGTGCGGCCGAGATTAAAGACCGCGTCCTGCTGCGACACGACGGCGGGCAGGACGCTTCGTGCCTGCTTGGTGGACATGCTCTTCTCGGGGATGCACAGCACGGCCAGGAGACCGGGCGGGGGGTCGAGGCGCTTGGCTACCAGGCCCCGCCGGCCCTGAATACTGATGACCAGCCCGCCCAGCAGGGCGGCGGCGACGTTGTCCGGGTGTCCCTCCAGACGGCTAGCCAGCTCGAGCAGGGTCTGCCGGTCCAGCGGCTCCCCCTCAAGGGCGTTGGCCGCCACCAGCCCGCCGACGATGGCGGCCGCGCTACTCCCCAGGCCCCGTGAGCTGGGGATGCCTGTCTGGAGGTCAAGGGCCAGCGCCGGAACTGGCCGGCCCAGATGGGCGTACACAGCCTCCACCGCGCGATAGGCGAGCAGGTTCGGGGTGGCCTGGAGGCGGGCGGCGGCGAGCCCAAGGACACGAACCTGCGGCGCGGGCGAGCCGGGCGGGAGCCGGCGCAGGCGCACCTGGTCGTGGAGGTCGAGCGCCAGGCCCAGCGCGTCGAAGCCCGGCCCCAGGTTGGCGGTGGTGGCCGGCACGCGCACCTCCACGGCCTGCTGCACCGCCGTCGGGGCCGTGACGGGCACGTTCACCGGCGCCCTCCGCTTCGGCGGCGCGCACTCCGCCGCTTGCCACAGACGGTGCCCATTGCCGGCGCGCTCACGGCTGCCCTCCGTGCCCGTCGGGAGGCAGGGGCGCGGAGACCCAGGGAGCCTGCCGCGCGGCGGGTGGCGCGGGCATGCCCCACATATCGCGCGTCCCGGCCCGGCTCTGCGCCGGCCAGCGGGGTTGTTGTGGCCGGCGCGCTGCGCTCCCGCCCAGACGCTGCCCGACCAGGCGCAGCGGGAAGCGCGCCCGGCGCAGGCGCATCGACGCAGGGACGCGGACGTTGGGCTTGGTGTCATACCGGCGCGCCTGCGAGTGGATGAGCACGCTCTGCAGCAGGCCCAGGCAGAGGAAGGTGGTCACCAGGGAGGATCCGCCGAAGCTGATCAGGGGCAGGGTGATGCCGGTGACCGGGACCAGGCCGATGTTCATACCGACGTTCACAAACACCTGAAAGAGGAGCATACTGGTGACGCCGGCGGCCAGCAACCGGCCGAAGGCGTCACGGGAGCGCGTGGCCACGCGCAGGCACCGCCAGAAGAGCAGGCCGTACAGGCCGAGCAGGGCCATGGCCCCGACGAACCCCAGTTCCTCGCCCAGGACGGCGAAGATGAAGTCCGTATGCTGCACGCGCAGGAAGTTCAGCTGGGTCTGCGTGCCGTTCCCCAGCCCGCGGCCCAGCCAGCCGCCAGACCCTACGCTGATCCTGGCCTGGATCACGTTGTAGCCCTCGCCGAGCGGGTCCCGCTCGGGCGCCAGGAAGGTGAGCAAGCGCCGGCGCATGTAGTCTTGCAGCAGCCGCCAGACAATGGGGAAGCCCAGGAACGGGATGGCCAGAACCCCCATCAGCCACTTGACGGGTGCGCCGGCCACAAAGCTCATCCCCAACCAGATCGCCGCCAGCACCAGGGCGGTGCCGAGGTCCGGCTGCCGGTAGACCAGCGCCACCGGCAGTGCGACGATGCCTAGGGAGATCAAGAACGTGCTGAGCCGGCCGATCTCCTGCTCGCGGCTGGCCAGGAACCGCGCCAGGCAGATGATCACGGCGACCTTGGCCACCTCCGATGGCTGAAAGCTGAACCAGCCCACGCCGAGCCAGCGCTGCGCCCCCCACACCGACGTGCCGGCCACCAGCACCAGCGCCAGGAGGCCAAGCATGCCCGCATAGACGGCTACGGCGAAGGCCCCCAGCACGCGATAGTCGATGACGGCCAGCACGGCCAGCAGCGCCAGCCCGATGAGGGCATACGTGCCCTGGGACAGGAGCTGCCGGCTGACGGGCTGGTCGGCGAGCAACGTCGCGCTGCGGATCACGACCAGGCCGTAGCCGACCAGGGCCAGGGCAATGCCCAGGAGCCACCAGTCGAACTCCTTCCACGACTTTCGTTGCACGACCTGCTCGTTCCTTGGCCTGGCCGGGGTCTTTCGCCCCGCCGTGGCCTGCTGCTCTGTGCTGTCTGCTGCCTGCGATCGGTCGCCGAGCGTTGATCCGGTGGGGCCGGCGCGCGGATGCCCCGGGCGGTGCGCCGCGGCCGTCCCGCCGCAGGACGGGACCTACGGCCGCACGATCTCGAAGTATGCCTTCATCGCTTCGGCTGCCGCCGGAGCAGCTGCTTCTGAGCCTTCACCGCCCCCGTAGAGGAAGACGGCGACGGCAATCTGGGGGTCATCGTACGGGGCAAAGCCGACGAAGAGCGCGTGCGTCGGCCAGCGGCCCTTGCTGTCCTTGGGGCCGAAGAACTCCGCCGTGCCGGTCTTGCCGGCCATGGAGAGGGCATACTGGCGGAGGGCGTAATAGGCGGTGCCGGACTGGGTGGGGGTGGCGAATTGCGCGCCCACCGCGTCCCGCATCCCGGCGCGGATGGCCGCCAGGTATTCGGGCGCGACGGGGAGCCGGCGGATGATCTCCGGCGAGTAGGTATGGACGACGTTTCCGTCCTGGTCGCGGATGGCGCTGACGATCCGCGGCCTAAACAGGGTGCCTCCATTGGCGACGGCGGCCGTCATGTTGGCCAGCTGGAGCGGCGTGGCGAGCAGGTCCCCCTGGCCGATGCCGGTGTTGTAGTCGTCCCCAATGTACCAGGGCTCGCCGCGTCGGGCGCGCTTCCAGTCTTCGGAGGGCACCAGCCCCGCCTCCTCGCCCGGCAGGCGCAGCCCGCTCTTCTCCCCGAAGCCGAAGGCCCGCGCGTATTCGGCCAATCTCCCTCGTTTGAGGCCCTGAAACCGCGTGTTGGGGTTCCCGCCGGCCACGCTGTAAAAGTAGATGTCGCAGGAGACGGCGATCGCCTGGCGGGCATTGACGTTGCCGTGGCCGGGCGCCCACCAGTCGTTGAAGACGGTGCCGGCGACGCTGATGGCGCCCGGACAATGGATGTTGGTCTGGGGGGTCACCACGCGGTCCTGGAGCGCGGCGGCGGCGGTGACCAGCTTGAAGGTCGATCCCGGCGGGTACTGTCCCCCGATGGCGTGATTGACCAGCGGGCGCCAGGGGTCCTGGCTCAGCCGGTCATAGTCGGCCTGTGAGATGCCGGTGGCAAAGAGATTGTTGTCGTACTGGGGCCGGCTGACCAGGGCCAGCACGTCGCCGTTGCGTGGGTCGAGGGCCACCAGCGCCCCCTGCCCGCTCTTGGCCCGAGCCATGGCCTCGCCCAGGATCTCGCTGGCGCGGCGCTGGTAGGCGGCGTCGATGGTCAGGACCAGGTTGCCGCCCGGCCTGACCGGCACCAGCACCTCGAGCTCATTCGTGATCTGGCCAAGGGCGTCGACCTCGACCTGCTTCTTGCCCGGGTTGCCCCGAAGCTCGTCCTCAAAGGCGGCCTCCAGGCCGGCGATGCCCAGCGTGTCGTCACGCTCATAGCCCTGCTGCAGGAGGTTGGAGAGTTGGCTGGACGGGATGGGCCCTGTATACCCGAGGATGTGCCCGAAGAAGGGGCCCTCGGGGTAGGTCCTCACCGGCGGGGTCTGGATCACCAGGCCGGGCAGGCTGGCGTGCTGCTCTTCGAGAATGAGGGCCCGCTCCCGCGGGAGCTGTGGCTTGATGCGCACCGGCGTGAAGGGGTCATTGCGCGCCCCATCGACCGCCTTCTGGATCTGTTCCACCGGCACGTCGATGATCCGGGCCAGGCGGGTGAGGACGGCCAGGCGCTCGTCCTTATCCTTGGGCAGGTCCGCCGGCCGGACGCTGGCGGTAAAGCTCGGCACGTTGCGCACCAGCTGGCGGCCGGCGCGATCGTAGATCACGCCCCGCGGGGGCTTGATGGTGACGATGCGCAGGCGGTTGACGTCGGCGCGGCGCCGGTACTGCTCGCCGGACGCAATCTGAATGTTCCACAGCTGGCCGGCCAGGACCAGCAAGGCCAGCCCGATCGCGCCGGAGAAGGCCACCAGGCGGGGGTCGCGGCGCACCGTCTCTGCGATCATCGGCCTCTGTCCTCCGGTTGGGTGTCGCTCACCACTCCACGGTCACCGTGCGGCGCGTCCGGCGCTCGAGCTGGTGCAGCAGGGCGTAGGTCAGCGGCGTGCACACCGTATTGAGCACCGCGTTCGGGATGACGATCTCGCCTAGCGTGGCCAGCCATGGCACAGGATACTGGTGGGTGCGCAGCAGGAAGAGAAAGATGATCCCATAGAGCACGCTGCTCCAGAAGACCGCCAGTAGGGGCAGGAGCAGGTGGCTCCGGAAGACGCTCATCTGGCCCACGCTGGCGCAGAAGGCGACCAGGACCAGCGCCAGCGCCGACGTGCCGAAGGGCGCGCCAGACATAATGTCGAGCAGCACCCCCCCGGCAAAGGCCCACGGCAAGGCCTCGCGCACGCCCCGCATCACGGCCCAGACGACAACCACCTGCAGCACCAGGTCGGGGCGCACGGCGACGAAGCCCATGGCCGGCAGTAGCGACGTCTGGGCCACCGCGGCCAGGAGCAGCAGCGGGATCACGATCCACCATGGGGCGCCCATGGTCGTACCGGCATTGATTACCTAAGTATCCGCTGGTATGTTCGCGCCGCCCTGTCCATCAATGCCTGGCCGTTCTGTCCCGCACGAACGTACCGGCACCTACTTAGCTCGGGTTCCTTTGGAAGGGGAGAGCCATTCCATCCGTCGCTGGCGTCACACTGGGGCATGGCCGATTATGCGCGAGTAGAGCCCTCACCCTAGCCCGGGTTTCCGCCGGCGGCGGGACGACGATAAGGAGACGGAACGCCTCGCTCGACGTGACGATTCGCGCCGGGGGCACGAGGTCATAGCTTAGCCGGCTGAAAGCCCGTCAGGACCAGGACCTGGCTGAGCTTGCGGAAGTTTACGAACGGCTCCACGATCGCCTGCTGAAAGAGGTCGATATCTCTCGTCTCGACCTGCACGACGCGACCGATGGCGAGATTGGGTGGAAAGGCGCCGCCCAGACCGGAGGTCACCACCACGTCGTTGACGCGCACCGTCTCGGCCTGGGGCAGGTAGCGCATCATCAGCCGGCCGTCCGGCAGGCCCTGCACCACCCCGCTGGCTCCAGGCCTGCCCTGGATGACGGCGTTCACGGAGCTGGCCGGATGCGAGATGAGCAGGATGGTACTGGTGCGCGCCTGGCGGGAGACGATCCGCCCCACCAGGCCGGCTGGCGACACCACAGTCATGCCGTCTTCCAGGCGCGAATCGCTGCCCCGATTGATGATGGCGTGACGCAGCAGGGCGCTGGAATCAAAGCCGATGATCTCCGCCGGCAGGGGCGCATAATCGCGATGGGCCTGCGCGTAGCGCAGCTGCTCGCGCAGGTCGCGGTTCTCCAGCTCCGCGGCCCGCAGGCGGATGATCTCCTGCGTCAGCTCCTCCACCGTACTGCGCAGGGCGGCGTTCTCGGCGCGGAGGCGCTGCAGCTCCTGCCATCCGGCGACGACGTTGCTGATAGTGTGGCCAGCGCGGCTGGCGCCGACCTGCAGGGGCGCCACGGCCTGGCGCGCCAGGGAGAGGGGGGCGTCTAGCAGATGGCGTGTGCCGGCGAGCGTGGCGCCCAGGGAGAGCGCCACGAACACGCTCAGCCAGACCAGCGGGTTCGGCGGCGCGGACGACCACATCAGGCGCGGGTCCCTTAGCTCAGGTACGCAGACGGGTGAAGGAGTCGCTGACCATGACCTTGCGGTACACCTCCAGGTTCTCCAGGCAGGCCCCCGTGCCGCGGACGACGCACTGCAACGGGTCATCCGCGATGTGCACGGGCATCTTCGTCTCCTCCTGCAGGCGCAGGTCGAGCCCCTTCAGCAGGGCCCCGCCCCCGGCCAGCATGATGCCCTGGTCCATGATGTCGGCCAGGAGCTCCGGCGGCGTCTCCTCAATGGAGAGCTTGACCGCTTCCACGATGAGGTTCACCGGTCCCGCGATCGCCTCGCGGATTTCATCGATCGAGACCTCAACCTCCTTGGGCAGTCCCGTCACCAGGTCCCGCCCACGCATGGTGGTCTTGAGCTTCTCGGCGATGGGGTAGGCCGAGCCGACGGCGATCTTGGTCTCCTCGGCGGTGCGCTCCCCAATAAAGAGGTCGTGCTCCCGACGCGCGTACTGGATGATCTGCTCGTCGATCTCATCGCCCCCGACGCGGATGGAGCGGCTGATTACGATCCCGCCGAGCGAGATGACGGCCACCTCCGTCGTCCCCCCGCCGATGTCCACCACCATACTGCCGGCGGCGTCGTGGATGGGCAGGCCGGCGCCGATGGCGGCGGCCATCGGCTCTTCGATCAGATAGGCCTCGCGGGCTCCGGCATTGATGGCCGCGTCTTGCACGGCCCGCTTCTCCACCTCCGTCACTCCCGACGGGACGCCGATAATGACGCGGGGGCGAGGGGTGATCGGGAACTGGTCGTGGACCTTCCCGATGAAGTAGCGCAGCATGCTCTCCACCGTCTCGAAGTCGGCGATCACCCCGTCCTTGAGCGGCCGGATGGCGACGATGTTGGCCGGCGTCCGGCCGACCATCTTTTTGGCCTCGGCGCCAACGGCCAGCACCTTGCCGCTGCGCTTGTCGGTGGCCACTACCGACGGTTCGGAGATGACGACGCCTCGATCGCGGACGTAGACGAGCGTATTCGCAGTCCCCAGGTCGATGCCCAGATCTTTGGCGAAGAGCCCGAGCAGGGCGTTCAGGGGCGCCAGCATAAGTCCTCCCGGCGACACCCGGTTCACGGAGCCGCAGAATTGTACCCTCCGCGCGGTGTGCAGCAAAGTCCGCGGCGCGGCTGACGCAGAACTTCCGGATCAGCGGCCGTGGCAGCCCTCACCTGCTGGCCCCCTCTCCCGCACGCGGGAGAGGGGGAAGGACGGCCATGGCCGTGCGGCTGGGGCCGGCCGCTCCCTCTCCGACGCGGAGACGGGGAACGAGGGCCATAGTGGTGGGGCCTGGCCCCGCCGCAGCCTGTCCCAGGTGCGGCGGAGGGGCAAGGACGGCCACGACCTGGCGCCAGCCGGAGCGCATGTGCAAGCCCGTCCTGCTGACGCAGAAGGGCGCTGGCCGGCTGTCGATCTCGGCTGCGGTCGCCGGCCGGTGCCGGGCGCCTTTGGGCTAGATGCGGTCCTCCTGCCGGGGGTGGACGTACTGGCGCGCCTGGAGGCGCCCCATCTCCCGTTCCTGCCGGGGTCGCTGGGCCGCGTCCACGCGCGCCACGTGCTGGAGCACCTCGATGACCTGGCCGCCGTCATGAGCGAGATCGCCGCGTCCTTGCGCCGCGGCGGGCGCCTGAGCGTGGAGGTGCCATACTTTGCCAGCGTGAGCGCCTTTGCCGATCCCACCCACCGGCGCTGGTTTACGTACACCACCTTTGAGCACTTCACCGAGCCTCCGGCGACCGGCTGGCGGGCGCACCGGCACACGTGGTTCTCCACGGTGCGCTTTCGGATCGAGGCGCGCCGGCTGATCTTTGGCCGGGCCCATCGCCTGCTGGGCGTGGCCTGGCTGGCTAACCGCTTTCCCGGGATCTACGAGAACCTGCTCGCCTACTGGTTCCCCGCGCGCGCCCTGCAGGTGGAGCTGGTCAAGGTATAGCAGCGGCGCTCCCGCCTGGTGGGCCACGTGTCGCGCCTGCGCCCGGCGGCGCTCCGCACGGCATGGCCCGACGCGTGCCGGCTGCCCTACTCGAGCCCCGCCAGGCGGCGGGCCGCCTCGTAGTCGTCGGGCGTGTTCAGGTTGAGTAGGGCGAGGGGCGTATCAGTCTCGATGACCTGCACGGCGGAGGCATGGCGCGCGAGCACGGCGCGCAGTCCCTGGGTGGCTTCCTCCAGGCGCAGCAGTTCGTCGCGCAGCGAGGGCGCAAAGATGACAGGGTGCCCACGCCGCCCGTCGTGGCCCGCCACGGTGATGGGGGCGCCATGCTCCAGGTGGGCGGCCAGGACGCGCTGGATCAGCCATGCCGGGCGGGGCTGGTCCACAGCCAGAATGAGCACGTGCCGGCCGGCGGGGATGGCCGAGACGCCGGCGATAATGGAGCTGACCTTCCCCGTCCCGTACTGGGGATTCTCGACCGCAACCACGCGAGCATCGGCCGGCAGCAGCGTGCGCAGCTCGTCGCGCCGGTGCCCCAGCACCACCACGATCCGGTCGACCGGCGATTGCATCAACTGGTCGATCTGGTAGCGGAGCAGGGGCTGCCCTCCCGTCCAGGGCAAGAGCGCCTTCAGCCGGCCCATGCGCGTGGACTCGCCTGCCGCCAGGAGCAGCGCCTCGACGTTGTGCATCATCAAACGCAGTTTAGAATGGATCACCGGCTGGATTGAGCCCCAGACAGCAGTACAGGGGCGCCGGCAGCAGGGCCAGTGGACCTCACCGCCGTTGTCGTCAGCTACAACTCGGCAGCCTACCTGGAGCGGTGTCTGACCTCGCTCCTTCGGCCGCGCGCGCCATCGAAGGAGGTGTTCGTCGTCGATAACGCCTCCACCGACGGCAGCGCCGCCCTGGTGCGGGACTGCTTTCCAGAAGTAACGCTGATCGCGAACCGGCGCAACGTCGGCTTCAGCGCGGCCTGCAACCAGGCCATCCGCCGCGCCGCCGGGCGCTACGTCCTGCTGCTCAATCCCGACGCCGAGGTGCTGGGAGAGAGCCTTGCGGCGCTGGTGCGGTTCATGGACGAGCGCCCGCGCGCGGCCGTGGCTGGCGGGCGGCTGCGCTACGGGGACGGGAGCTTTCAGCACAGCGCCTTTCGCTTCCCATCACTGGGCCAGATCGTCCTCGACTTCTTTCCGCTGCACCCGCGCCTGGTGGAGTCACGCTTGAACGGCCGTTATCCCCGATGGTGGGACGAGCAGGCCTTTGAGATCGATCACCCGCTGGGCGCCTTCATGTGCGTGCGGCGCGCGGCCATCGACGAGGTTGGGCTGCTCGACGAAGGCTACTTCATGTACGTGGAAGAGGTCGACTGGTGCTACCGTTTCAAGCGGGCCGGCTGGCAGGTGTGGCACTGTCCCGACGCCATCGCGGTACACCACGGGGGCCAGAGCACGCGCCAGCAGGCGGCCGCGATGTTCGTTGAGCTCCACCGCAGCCGCCTGCGCTTCTATCGCCGGCACTATCCGCGCTGGTTCACCTGGTGTGCGCGGGCCCTGCTCTGGCTCGGGGCCGGTACTGAGGCCGTGGCGGCCTTCCTGGCCGATCTCCGCTCCGGGGGCGCCCGTCCGGAGCGGCGGGCGCGCGCCCGCGCATGCCTGCAGGTGCTTCGGCTATGAGACCGCCGGTCGCCGCCCTCGTCCTGACGCGGAACGAGGCCGCCAACATCCAACCGTGCCTGGCCACCCTGCAGTGGACCAGCGACCTGGTGGTGGTAGACTGCGGCAGCGTCGACGGCACTGTCGCGCTGGCGCAGGGGATGGGGGCGCGCGTCGTGCACCACCCCTGGGAAAACTGGGCCAGTCAGCGCAACTTCGCCCTGACGCAGACGCAGGAGCCGTGGGCGCTGTTCGTGGACGCCGACGAGCGGGTCCCGCCGGAGCTGGCCGCGGAGATCCAGGAGCGCCTCGCCACAGCTGAGCGGGACGGACACCCGGCAGGTTTCTGGATCCCACGCGAGAACATCATCCTGGGGCGCTGGGTCCGCCACGCCGGCTGGGCGCCCGACTACCAGCTCCGCCTCTTCCGGCGCGACCGCGGACGGTACGATCCGGCGCGCCCGGTGCACGAGCTGGTGCTGCTGGACGGGCCGGCTGGCTATCTCACCAACCGGCTGGTGCACCACAACTACGCCTCATGGGGGGAGTTTTGGAGCAAGCAATGCCGCTACGCGCGCGTGGAGGCGCAGGGCCTGCACGCGCGGGGGGTGAGGGCCAAGCCCCGCAACTTCATCCTGCAGCCGTGGCGCGAGTTCCGGCGCCGGTACTGGACCCTGCAGGGGTACCGCGAGGGCGCGCTGGGTCTGGGCCTCAGCTTGCTGCTGGCCGGCGCCACCTTTGTGACCTACTGGGAGCTGGCGCGTCTGGGGAGGGAACGGCAATGAGCGCGCCACCCAGGACGGCCGAGAACGGGGCACAGGCGGGGCGCGACCGCGCCGGCCGGCGCAGCGCCGAGACGCGGGCCGCCGTCACGGCGGTGGTCGTCAGCTACAACGTGGCGGGGCTACTGGAACGGTGCCTGCGCTCCTTGCGGACAGCCTTCGCGGAGATGGGCCTTGAGCCGGACATCGTGGTGGTGGACAATGCCTCCACCGACGGCAGTCCGGAGCTGGTTCGGCGGCGCTTCCCGGGCGTGACCCTCGTCGCCAACGAGCGGAACGCCGGCTTCGGGGCCGCCTGCAACCAGGGCCTGGGGCGCGCCGGCGAGTACGTCCTCTTCCTGAACCCCGACACGGAGCTCACGCCCGGGGCCCTGGCCGCTCTCACCGCGCGCCTGCGTCGCACGCCCCGAGCGGCGCTGGTGGGACCGCGCCTGGTCTACCCTGACGGGCGGGCGCAGCCGTCGCGCCGGCGGTTCCCCAGCCTGGCCGTCCTGCTGATGGAGAGCACCCCGCTCGACTGGCGCCTGCCGCGGCTGGCGCCGCTACGGCACTATCGCTATGACGCCGTTGGGGAGCGCCCCATGCCGGTGGACTGGCTGTCCGGCGCCTGCCTGCTGGGGCGCACGGCGGCATTGCGCCAGGTCGGGGGCTTCGACCCGACCTTCTTCTTGTACTTCGAGGAGGTCGACCTCTGCCGCCGCCTGGCCGCCTATGGCTGGGACACGTGGTACGAGCCGGCTGCGGTGGTGGTCCACCATCACGACCAGAGCGCTGGCCAGGACCTGGGCGCACGCGACCGCCATTATTACCGCAGCAAGTACCGGTACGTTGATCGCTACTTCGGCGTCGCCCTTGGCTGGGCGGTCAGATACGTCGCCAGCGCCCTTTTCGCCGGCGAGGCGATCATCCACCAGGCCCGGGGGAACACGGCGTCGGCCCGCCGTTTCCGAGCCCTGGCCCGCTGGCACCTGTGGCCGGAGGCGCGCTCCGGAGAGCGTGAACGAGCGAGCTGATGGGGCTGGCCACCCGCTCCAATCCGGCAGGAGGCAGCAGGCCTCCGCGCGGTGCGACGCCTCAGAGGATGGCGCCATGCGCGTCGGGCTGGTGAGCGCTGAGTTCCCGCCGGCTGTGGGCGGGGTGGGCGACCACACGGCGCGCCTGGCGAGCGAGCTTGTCGGCCGAGGCCACGCCGTGGACGTGCTGACGTCCCAGGGGACGACAGTGGCGGCGCCCGACGACCGGGCCGGCGGGGCACGGGTGCTGCGGCTGGTCCGGCGCTGGGACTGGCGGATCTTCGGCCTGGTGGCGCGGCTGGCGCGGGCCCAGCAGTGGGACGTGCTGCACGTGCAGTACCAGCCGGGGGCCTACGGTCTGCACCCCGCGATTACGCTCCTGCCGCGCTGGCTGGGCGCAATCATGCGCCAGCGCCCAGTTGTGGTGACCACCTTTCACGACCTGCGGGTCCCGTATCTCTTCCCCAAAGCCGGCCCGCTCCGCCGGTGGGTGGTGCGCCAGCTGGCGCGGAGCTCCGACGCCATCGTGGCCGTGGCCGATAGCGACCTGCCGGCGCTGGGTGCGTGGACCGCCGGCCGGCGCCGGTCGGCGCTGCTTGAGCACATCCCGCTAGGCAACCACTTTGATGCTCTCCCGCCTGCGTTCGACGGCGGCGCCTGGCGGGCGCAGCTGGGCCTTCCTTCGGGGACGTTTCTCCTGGGCTACACCGGCTTCGTCAATCGCAGCAAGCGCCTGGACGAACTGGTGCGGGCCCTGGGGCTGCTCCGTGACGCCGGCCAGGCGGTGCACCTTCTGTTCATCGGCGAGGCGGTGGGAAGCTCTGACCCGACGAACCGGGCGTATCTGGCCGAGGTGCGCCGCGAGATCGCGGCGCTGCGCCTGGACGAGCGGGTGCACTGGACCGGCTATCAGCCGCCGGCCGCCGTTGCGGGATGGCTGCGGGTGGTGGATCTGGCGGTGCTGCCCTTTGCCGACGGCGCGTCGCTGCGGCGCACCAGCCTCATCGCGGCCTGGTCGCACGGCGTACCGGTGCTGACCACGGCGCCGCGGGAGGCGGCGCCATGGCTCTCCGGCCCGACCCCCGTGGCGGCGGTGGCGGAGGCGACGGCCGGCGGTCTGGCCCGCGCCATTATGGAGCTGCAGGCATGTCCCCAGCGGCGCAGGGAGCTTGCCGCCGCCGGCCTGGCCTTTGCGTCCAGGTTCGCCTGGCCGGAGGTCGCCTGCCGAACCGCTGCGCTCTATGCCGCCGCGCTGGGCACGCGGAGGCGCTGACCCCACCGTGCGGGCAGGAGGCTCAGGATCAGGCGGCGCTCGGCCCTATCCGGGATGGGAAGGAGCGCCGCCGCGAGGAGCGCCCCCACGGGGAGGCGATGCCGGAGCGCCAGCAGGAAGGGGACCATCAGCACCAGCTCGGAGGCGATGGTGACGCCGGCGGCCGCCTTGTAGCTGAACCTGGGAATAAGCACGAGATTGGCGCCGAGATTGAACAGGGCGGCAATGGCAAAGGCGACGGTGATCCGGCGCTGGAGGCCGGCGGCGATGAGCACGTATTGGGTCAGGCCGTTGAAGAAGCTCAGGGGTAGGAACCAGATCAGGATCTGCAGGGCGATCGCGGACTCGGGGAGGAAGGCGTCCCCCCACAGCCATCGCGTCAGGTCGTGGGCCGCCAGCGTGACCAGGAGCGCCGCCGGAAGGGCGGCCGCCATCAGCAGCTTGATGGCCAGCCGGTAGACGGGCAAAAGGCCGGCCGAGCCGCCCGCCCCTTCGGCGGCCGCGCGCCGCGACAGCACGGGGAACAGCGCGAGCACGAAGCTGCTGGGCACGGCTCCGGCGGCGTCGATGATCTTGTAGGCGTTGCTGTAGTAGCCGACCTGCGCGCTGCCCTGGCTCTGCAGCAGCTGGACGTCGATGCGAAAGAAGACGCTGTTGAGCAGGCTATTCAGCATCAGCGGGAGCGAATCCTGGAGGACAGCCCGCTGGCGCGCCCAGTGCAAGGCCACGCTGAGCGGGAAAAAGCAGCGCGCGCAGGCCAGGAGGAAGACCGCGGCGGTGACCAGGTTCACCAGCAAGGAGACCCAGCCGAGGCCAACGATGCCCCCGCCCCACCAGAGCACGGCCGCCCCCGCGGCCGCCGTCAGGGCGGCGCTGGCCAACTGCACGGCCGCGGGGAAGCCCATGCGTTCGTGGGCGTTGAAGAGCGCCGTGACGCTGGCGCTGACCGCCCCGGGCAGCAGCCCCACCCCTAGCAGGGCCGCGGTGGCCACGATCGCCGGATCCGCTCCGGCGGTGGCGTAGGCCCCCGCCGCCCCGGCCAGCACCGGTATGGTCGCCGCCCCGAGCACCAGGCGCAGGCCCAGCGTGTCGGCCAGGGCCTGGCGCGCGCGCTCGGGCCGGCGCGCCACCTCCCGCGTCAGCCACGTGCCCAGGCCGAAATCGGCCACGATGGAGGCGTACAGCCACAGGTTGACCACCAGGGCGTAGGCGCCGGTGCCGGCGGGGCCCAGGGTGCGCGCCATCACCATCGCCAGCAGCCACGTCAGCAGGCGGGCCCCCAGGCCGGAGGCAAACGGCAAAACCGAGTTACGCGCCACGCGGCGCGCGCTGGCGGCCGCGTCCGGCGCTGCGGGGACGGCCGGTTCGGGTATCATCGGCGTAAGCGGTACAAGGGTCCCAGCCCGGAATGGATAACGCAAGACGGCCGCTCATCGGCGTCACCGGCCACCACACCGAGTCGAGCAGCGGCGTGCCGATGGTGACGGCCAAGCAGGCGTACCTGGATGCCGTGGAGATGGCCGGCGGCATCCCCGTGATCCTTACCCCCACTGCCGACGCGGGCTTGATCGGCGACCTGCTGAGCCGCGTCGACGGCGTGGTGCTGACGGGAGGAAAGGACATCGATCCGCGCCACTATGGCGAGCCGGTCCTCAATGAGACGGTCCAGTTGGAGCCGGATCGAGACGCCTTCGAGCTCCCCCTGGTGCGGGAGGCCATCGGGCGAGACCTGCCCGTGCTAGCCATCTGTCGGGGCTGCCAGGTACTCAACGTGGCGCTGGGGGGCACGCTGTGGCAGGATCTGCCGGCGCAGCTTCCCGAGGCGCAGGCGCACAGCCAGCGCGCCCAGCGGACGGTGCCGACCCATCCCGTGATGGTCGAGGCCGGGTCCCGCCTGGCGCAGCTCCTGGGCGCCTGGGCGGCACAGCCCATCCTGACCAACACCTTTCATCACCAGGCGGCGCGGCGCGTGCCGGATCAGCTGCGACCGGTGGCCTGGGCCAGCGACGGAGTGATCGAGGCGGTGGAGGCGCCAGGGGCGCGGTTCGCCGTCGGGGTACAGTGGCATCCCGAGGATCTGGCAGCCGCGCGCCCCGAGCATCGCCGGCTGTTCGAAGCGCTGGTCGCGGCGGCGAGATTTAAGTAGCCGGGGCAGGCAGCGCCCTCACCGCCGCCCGCTGCGCGGGCTCCCGCTCTCCCAGAGGGAGCGGGAAGGCCTTGCTGACGGTGAGGCGTCCAGGATGGCACAGGGCCGGGCTATTCGAAGGCCGGCCAGTGGACGGTGGTGAGGCGAAGGCCCCACGGCAGCAGAAACAGGACAGCCACCAGCCAGTAGGCGTTGCGGTACCGCGGCCCCAGTACCGGCGCGACGTACGCGTAGCCGCACGCGAGCGCAAGGACGAGCCAGAGGGAGGCGACGGCGTAGCCGGCGGGGTCGCCGGCGAAGCGGGGCAGCGTGACGGCGGAGACGAGCGCGGCACGGCGCAGCGTTTCCGGCCAGGTGAGGCCCTGTGCCGTGGCGGGGGCACAGTGAGTCCCGTCGGAAGGCGCGGGCACGCGCCGGCCCTGACTGCGGGGCGGCCACGGCGCGGCGCGCCAGAGCTGGCCGGCGCCCTGCGCGCCCAGGAGGACGACGAAAGCCAGCCATCCAGCGCCGAGGCCGGCGCGGAGCGGGGCCAGGTCGAGCCAGCCGTTAGAGGTGGTCGGCTGCTGGGCCGCCAGCGCGGCGGCGGCGACGCCGGCGGCCAGGGCCGCCAGCCAGGGTCGGAAGCCGAGCGGCCGCGTCATTGGGGCCACCAGACCTGCACCAGGGAGAGATCGCCGGCAAGGTCGCCAAGGGCGATCCTGCCGACCAGATACAGGAACCCAGAAGCAGGCAGCCAGAGCAGAACGGCGCGCATTCGAGGGGCGCCCGCGGGGAGGCAGGTCGCGAGTAGCGCGCCGGCCCGATCAATGGCCGCGGCGGCGGCCAGGTAGACGGCCGGATAGGCGAGGTACAGGTTGCGTGGCCAGTGGCGCGTCAGCAGGATGGCGGCGACGATGGCGCCGATCCAGACCACGGCCCAGACGGCGGCGCGCCGGGGCAGGACGAGGATGCCCGGGACGAGCAGCGCCACCACCGGCAGGGTGAAGGTGGGGATGGCATTCTGCTGAACATTCCACAGGCGGGCGGAGAGCGCGCTCCAGCCCGGGCGCTCGCGCGCCATGGCGTCGAAGATGCGGTACCAGGCGTCATTCTGCTCGGAGACGGACGCGCGTCCCAGCGTGGCGACGTGGCCGATGGCCCACCAGCCGGCGGCGAGGGCGACGTAACCGAGCGTGACCTGGGCGGCCCAGCGCACGCGCCCCGCCAGCGGCGGGCTCCCCGCGCGCCCATCCAGCAGGACGTACGTGAGCCAAAGCATGACCAGCAGGGGCGGGCCAAGCTCCAGGGTGCCGTTGGCGAGGAAGAGTACGGCGGCCAGGAGGTACGGGTGCTGCCGCAGGTCTGTGCCAGGCGGGATGCCTGGGCTGGCGGGGCGCAAGGCGCGGGCCCGCTCCAGCGCCAGTAGGGCCAGAGGCGCCGCCGCATAGGCGAACGGGCGCACCTCGATATTGCCGACGTAGGCGGCGAAGCCGGGACTGAGCGCCACCAGGAAGGCGGCGATGCAGCCGATACGGTGGCCCCGCGCCGTCGCCGGTACCAGCGCGCGGCAGAGGGCGTAGGTCGCTGCGGCCGCGGCGAACCAGCACAGCCACGTCGCCAGGATGGAGGCGCGCCAGGCGTGGCCCGTCCACACGCCGAGCAGCGCGATGGGGATCCCTGGCACGAACCGGATCAGGTGGTCGGTGCGGATGATGACGCGGTCCGACGTCCAGCGCGGGTCCCCATCGAACAGCCAGGTGGTGGTGGCTACGTCGATCCACTCCCACGCCATGGGGATGCCGTCAAAGACCCGCACCCCGCCCCCACCGGCGCGCAAGGCCCACAGGCCATCGCCGAGGCGAGCCATGCCGCCCAGGACGATCAGCGCGGCCACGGCGGCGCCCACGGCGACCTTGCCGGCGTCGAGGCGCGCTTGAACGGTGGAGCGGCTCCGAAGCCATGACCCGAGGGTGGCCTGGCGTGACCAGAGGACCGCGCCGCGGAACGGGCCTTGGATGAGCATGGGCGCCGGCCTAGATGATGGGGGATCAGCGCCGTTCCAGCAAGCTCACCGACTCGAGGTGGTACGTCTGGGGGAACATGTCGACGACACGGGCGCGGGCCAGGCGGTAGCCGTGGCCGACGAGGAACCGGACGTCGCGCGCCAGGGTGCTCGGCTCGCAGGAAACGTAGGCGATGCGGCGCGGGCGGAGCCGGGCCAGCGCCGCCAGCACCACCGCCGAGCAGCCGCGCCGTGGCGGGTCGAGGACGGCCAGGTCGATGGTCCCCTGCAGCTGGGTCATCACGTCCTCGGCTAGGCGAGCGTGGACGGCGACGTTGGCCAGGCCGGCCGCGGCGGCGTTCGCGGCGGCGGCCTCGGCAGCGGCCACCTGCGCCTCGATGGCGGTGACGGCGGCCGCGCGCCGCGCCAGGGGCAGGGTGAAGGTGCCGGCGCCGGCATAGGCGTCCAGCGCCACGTCTGCCGGACCGGGCTCCAGCCACGCCAGCACCTGCTCCACCAGGCGCTCGGCGGCGCCGAGGTTGACCTGGATAAAGGTCCCCGCCGGCACAGCCAGCCTGAACCCCGCCAGCTCGTACTCGAGCGTGTCTGTGCCCCAGACCAGGACCGGACGGCCGCCGCGCTCATACGCCACGAGCACTCCCGCCAACTGCGGGATGGCCTCGCGCGTTCGCGCGGCAAACGCTTCCACCTGTGATCTGGAGGGGAGGCGCTTGCCGGCCAGCGTCAGCTGGACTGCCCGGTGGGGGACGACGCGCACCTCGATGGCGCCAAGGGTGGACCAGGTGGCGTCGTCCAGCGCCGCCCACGGCGCCTCCCCGAGACAGCGATTGATCAGCTCGTCCGAGATGTAGCAGTGTTCCACCGGCACCAACTGGTGGGAATGGAACTGCCGGAAGCAGAGCAGGCGGGCGCCGCCCCGGCTGTCGGGCACGAGCTGGACGGTGTTACGGTAGTGCCATTCCTGCGGCGAGGGGACCGGCGGCTCGACCGGAGGATCGGGCAGCCCGGCCAGGCGGGCCAACTGGTCGCGGAGCACCTGGGTCTTGAACTCCAGCTGCGCGCTGTAGGTGGCGTGCTGCCAGTGGCAGCCGCCGCAGGTGCCGAAGATCGGGCAGGGCGCCGTGGTGCGGACGGGAGAGGGCGCGAGCACCTCGATGGCCCGCCCGCGCAGGAAACGCGCCTTGCGCTCCACCGGCTCCACGCGCACCACCTCGCCGGGCAGGCCGAGGCGGACGAACGCGACCAGGCCCTCGACGCGCCCCACGGCCTCACCTCCGTGGGCCACGCCGGTCAGGGTGACCGTCTCGGGGTCACCGCAGGCGCCGGAAGCGATTGGCCGGGGGAAGGGGCTGGTCACAGGCTGCGCTCCGCGTTCAATCATCTCGCTGCCGCGCCGGCAGTCACCGCTGCACCGCCGGCGATGGCGACAACATCCCGCAGAGCCCGCGTCCGGCCCGTTCGGCCTGGGCGGGCCTTGCTGGCGTGGCGCCGCCGGACGTAGGTCTGCGCCCCTCCATCCGTCCCAGGCAGGTCGTCTCTGAAAGGTCGTCTCTGAAAGGAACGGCGGACGGGCAGGGTGGTCCAGGTCAGCCGCCCAGCTTACGCCGGAGCAGCTCATTGACCAGGCCGGGGTTGGCCTTGCCGCGCGTCTCCTTCATCACGGCGCCGACCAGGAACTTAAGGGCGGCCTCCTTGCCTGCGCGGTAATCGGCGATGGCCTTCTGGTTCGCCTCAGCCGCAAGCACGCGGTCGATGACGTCTTCCAGGGCCGCGGCGTCGCTCACCTGGGCTAGACCCTTCTCCTGGACCACCTGCTCCGCGGGCGCCCCCGTGCGGAACACTTCTTCCAGGACCTCAGGGGCGCTGCGCACGCTGAGGTGGCCGGCATCGATGAGGCGGATCAGGCCGGCCAGGCCGGCGGGGGTCAGCTTGCTCTGCTGGATCTCGATGCCGGCGCCGGCCAGGAGGCGGCGCACGTCGCGAATGAGCCAGTTGGCGGCGGAGCGGGGCGTGACCCCCTGGGCCACCGTCTGCTCGAAGAAGTCGGCCAGGGCGCGCGACTCGGTCAGCGTGGCCGCGTCATCCGGGGAGAGGCCGTACTGGGCCATGAAGCGCCGGCGCTTCGGCTCGGGGAGCTCGGGGAGCCGGGCGCGGATACGCTCTACCCAGGCGCGGTCCAGAAAGAGGGGCGGCAGGTCCGGCTCGGGGAAGTAGCGGTAGTCGTGCGCCTCCTCCTTGCTGCGCTGGGAGACGGTGACGCCGCGCTCCTCCACCCAGCCGCGCGTCTCCTGCACGACGCGCCCGCCGCTGGCCAGCACCTGGCGCTGGCGCTCGATCTCGTAGGCCAGGGCCCGCCCCACCGCGCGGAAGGAGTTCATGTTCTTCACCTCCACCTTGGCCCCGAACCGCTCCTGGCCGCGCGGCCGGATGGAGACGTTGGCGTCGCAGCGGAAGGCGCCTTCCTCCATGTTGCCGGAGGAGACGCCGATATAGCGCAGGATGGCGCGGAGCTGGCGGAGGTAGGCCACCGCTTCCTCGGGGCTCCGGATGTCCGGCTCACCGACGATCTCCATCAGGGGGACGCCGGAGCGGTTGACGTCCATCAGGCTGTAGGTCTCGCCGGTGGGGCTGCGCACGTGGCGCAGCTTGGCGGTGTCCTCCTCCAGGTGCACGCGGGTGATGCCGATCCGCCTGGTCTGCGCCGGATCAGTCGGATCAGGGATCTCCAGCCAGCCGTTCCGCGAGAGGGGCAGGTCGTACTGTGAGATCTGGTAGCCCTTCATCAGGTCCGGATAGTTGTAGTTCTTCCGGTCGAACTTGGAGTACTCCGGGATCTCACAATTGAGCGCCAGGGCGGTAAGCACGGTGTACTCCACCGCCTTCTCGTTGATCACCGGCAGCACCCCGGGCATGCCCAGACACACCGGGCAGACCAGGGTATTCGGCTCGGCGCCGGCGTGCTGGGCGCTACAGCCACAGAACATCTTGGAGTCGGTCAGCAGCTCGGCGTGCACTTCGAGCCCGATGACCGCCTCGTACTCTGCCGGCGCTGCCGCCGGCCGCTCGATCACCTGTGTCGTAGCCATGTGGACAGGACCCTCATCCTAACCCTCTCTCACGGGGAGCGGGGATCCGGCCGTTCCCTCTGAGAGCCGAGACCCCGCTGCTCCCCTGGGGAGAAGGGACTCTGGCTGCGCCGGTCGCCGGCTCGTGCGGTTGACGAAGCGCTCGATGCGCACCAGCGCCTCTTCGAGCTGCTCATAGGCGGTGGCGTAGCACATGCGCACGTGGCCTTCACCGCTGGGGCCGAAGGCGCTGCCGGGGACCACGGCCACCCGCTCCTGGAAGAGCAGCTGCTCCGCAAATTGATCGCTGGTCAGGCCGGTGACGCGGATCGATGGGAAGGCGTAGAAGGCGCCCTGCGGGCGCGGGCAGGCAAGCCCGATGCGGTTGAGGCCGGTGATGAACATCTCGCGCCGGCGGGCGTATTCCGCCAGCATCGCCTGTACGTCCGGCTCGCCGTGGTCCAGCGCCTCGATGGCGGCGTACTGGGCCATGGTAGGCGCGCACAGCAGGCCGTACTGGTGCACCTTCATCATCGCCTCCAGGATCTCCGCCGGTGCGGCGGCGTAGCCGATGCGCCACCCCGTCATGGCGTGGCTCTTGGAGCAGCCGTTCAGCAGGATCGTCCGCTCGCGGGCGCCGGGCAAGGACGCGACGCAGGTGTGCTCCCAGCCGTCGTAGACGAGGCGGGAGTAGATCTCGTCGGAGATGAGCAGGAGGTCGTGCTCGGCGCCCAGCCGCACGATGGCGGCCAGCTCATCGCGCCCCACAGCGGCGCCGGTGGGGTTGTTGGGATAGCCCAGCAAGATGGCCTTGGTGCGAGGCGTGATGGCGCCAGCGATCTGGCGGGCGGTGACGGCGAACCCCTGCTCGCCCGTGGTTGGCACCATCACCGGCCGGCCGCCGGCGAAGATGACGCACGGGGCATAGGAGACGTAGCACGGCTCCGGCACGATCACCTCATCGCCCGGATCGATCGTGGCTCGAACGGCCAGATCGAGGGCCTCGCTGACGCCGGCGGTGACGATCACCTCCTTGGCGGGATCGTAGGTGACGCCGTACAGCCGTTCCAGATAGGCCACGATCCGCTGGCGCAGCTCCAACATGCCGAAGTTGGAGGTGTAGGCGGTGTGGCCCTCCTGGAGCGAGCGGATGCCAGCCTGCCGGATGTGTAGCGGGGTGACGAAATCCGGCTCGCCCACGCCGAGGGAGATCACGTCCTGCATGGTGTTGATGATGTCGAAGAAGCGGCGGATGCCGGAGGCCGGTACGGCGCGCACGCGGCTGGCTATGGGATCACGCCGGCGAGGCGCCGGAACCTCCTGGGCCGCCCGTTCGAGGGTCATCGGGCCACCCCCTCCGTCGCGCTGGCGGCGCGTGTCGCTTCCCCAACCGCCTTAGGCGCGCCGGCTACCAGGGGCGGTCGCCGGCGGTGGAAGCCGGTCGCCTGCTCGTAGGTGTAGGCGACGCGGAGCAGGGTGGCCTCGTCGAAGGCCCTGCCGATGAGCTGCAACCCCACGGGCAGGCCCAGGCGGTCAAATCCGCAGGGGATGCTGATGCCGGGCAGGCCAGCGACGTTCACGGGGATGGTGCAGACGTCCGAGAGATACATGGCGAGGGGGTCGTCCACCTTCTCGCCGAGCCGGAAGGCGGTGGTGGGGGAGGTGGGGGTCGCCAGCACGTCGAAGCGCTGGAAGGCCTGGTCGAAATCGCGCTTGATCAAGGTTCGCACCTTCTGGGCCTTGAGGTAGTAGGCGTCATAGTAGCCGGCGGAGAGGGCGTAGGTGCCGAGCATGATCCGGCGCTTCGCCTCGGCGCCGAACCCGCGCTGGCGCGTCAGTTCCATGGCGCGGAACATGTCCGGCTCGTCGAGCGCCGCCAGGCCGTATTTCACGCCGTTGTAGCGGGCCAGGTTCGAGCTGACCTCGGCTGGGGCGATGATGTAGTAGGTGGCCAGGCCGTAATCGGTGTGGGGTAGCGAGACCTCGTCCACGGTGGCGCCGAGCTCCTGGAGCGTGGCGATGGCCGCCCGCACCAGGCGCTCCACGTCCGGCTGCAGGCCGGAGACGAAGAACTCCCTGGGCACGCCGACGCGCAGACCGGCGATCCCGCCCTGCAGGGCCTGGCGGTAGTTGGGCACGGGGACCGGCGCGGTGGTGGAATCGCAGGGGTCCAGCCCGGCGATGGCCTGCAGGACCATGGCCGAGCCCTCAACGCCAACTGAGAAGGGCCCTGCCTGGTCCAACGACGAGGCGAAGGCGATGATGCCGTAGCGGGAGACGCGCCCGTAGGTGGGCTTGAGGCCGGCGATGCCGCAGAGGGCGGCTGGCTGGCGGATGGAGCCGCCGGTATCGGTGCCGATAGCGAGCAGGCACTCGCCGGCCGCGACGGCGGCGGCCGACCCGCCGCTGGAGCCGCCGGGCACGCGCTCCAGGTCCCACGGGTTGTGCGTATTGAAGAAGCCCGAGTTCTCGGTGGACGAGCCCATGGCGAACTCGTCCATATTGGTCTTGCCGACGAACACCGCGCCGGCGGCGCGCAGCCGGTCGACGACGGTGGCGTCATACGGGGGGATGAAGCCTTCCAGGATCCTGGACGCAGCTGTCGTCTCCACCCCGCGGGTGCAGAAGATATCCTTGAGCGCCACAGGGATGCCGGTTAGCTCCGGCGTGGCGTTGGGGTCCCCGTTCGCCTCCGCCAGGGCGCGGTCGGCGGCCTCGGCCTGCTGCAGGGCCAGGTCGGCGGTGACCTTGATGAAGGCGCGGACGTGGCGGTCCACGGCCTCGATCTGGTCCAGCACCGCCCGCGTCAGCTCGGTGGCGGAGATGGCGCGGCGCACCAGGAGGTTGCGGGCCTCAGGTGCCGTGAGCGTGATGAGGTCCTTCATGCGTCTGTGTCTACTCCTCCAGCACGGCCTGGATCTTGAAGAAGCCGTCTTCGCGGCGCGGGGCGTTCATGAGGATCTCCTCGCGCGGCCACGACGGACGCACCACGTCCGGGCGCATGACGTTGCGCAGGTCGAGCACCTGGGCGGTAGGCGGGATGCCCTCGGTGTCCAGCTCCTGCAGGGCGCGGAAGTGCTCCAGGATGCCGGAGAGCTGCTGGGCGAAGCGGGCGCGCTCCTCGTCGGTGATGCCGAGCCGCGCCAGCGTGGCGACGTGATCGACGTCCTGCGGCGTGAGTGCCATGGTGGAATGACTGTCCTCCAACAATGGTAACTCCCCGCCCGGCCGAGACGGGGAGGAGCGCGCACCCCCTTCGGCGGGGGCCGCGCCGCACTGGGAGGGAGAGACCTCACCCCCTGGCCCCCGCTCCGACACGGAGAGGGGGAACGCCGGCCAGAGGGAGAGGCGGGACCTCACCCCCTGGCCCCCGCTCCGACACGGAGAGGGGAAACGCCGGCCATGGCCGTGCGACTGGGCTCCGTCCCCTCTCCCGCACGCGGGAGCGCCGGAGGGCGCCGGGGGCAGGACGCGCTGGCCCACCGGCCCAGGGGAGACGACGTCAGATGGACCCGACCAAGACGCGCTGGCCCGTAGGCTTAGGCGAGCCGCGCGCCGGCTCACGCGTGACGCCGCACTGCCGGAAGCGCTCAAAGGCTTCAGGGGAGCGGACGATGGCGTGGCCGCGGCCCCTGTCGTCCACGGTGAACAGGCCCCCGCTGACCCGCCGTTGCTCGTCCGGATTGCTCAGCCAGACCTGGTAGGCCTCGCCCCTGGGCAGTCGGGGCAGGTCGTAGGCCATGAGCACGGCCTGCTGCCCGTCCATGGTGAGGAAGAGCCGGCCCTTGGCCTGCGGGGCACCCTCGCCCCCGGTCAGCGTGCGCGCCACCATGCCCGGCTGATACATGATGGCCAGTGTCTCCATCAGCTGGGCCGCGGTGGCCGCGGTGCGCTGGAACTCCTGCTGCTCCAGCAGGGCATAGCCGCCGGCCAGCAGGGCGATCAGCAGGGCGGCGGCGGCGAGCCAGCCCGAGGCCCGTTCGACGAGCTGCCAGACGCCGCGCCTGGCCGGCGCGCCCGGGGCCACGAGAGGCCCCACGACCGGCGGGGGCACCGGCGCCGGCAGCACCGCGCTGATCTCGCGGGCCCGCGCCAGCAGCCGTACCGAGAGGTCAGGCGGTGGCGTGCGCTGGGGCACGGACAGGGCCAGGCGGTCGGCCACCGGCTGGAGCTCGGCCAGCTCACGCAGGCAGGCCGCGCAGGCGGCCGCGTGCGACTCGAACCGCGCCCGGCCGGCGGCGCTGAGCGCGCCGAGCAGGTAGGCCGCTGCGTCGCCGTGCCCGCCTTCGTCCGGCGGGCCCAGGCGCACGTCACTCATCCTTCCCTTGATCCCTCCGAGGTGCGCCGGTCGAACGGCGCCAGTAGAGTACGCAGCTTCTGCATCGCCAGGCGCATGCGCGTCTTGATCGTGCCCAAAGGCTCGCCTAGCGCCACAGCGATCTCGACCTGGGTCATTCCACCGTAATACGCCATCTCGATCGGCCTGCGCTGGGCCTCCGGCAGCTGCGCCAGGGCATGGCGCACGGCATCCCGCTCCTCAACCTGGGCGAACGACGCCGATGGGTTGGTCTCCGGCTCGTCGGCCGGCGAGAGCTGCTCACGGAGCCCATCGACCTCCGGCTGGCTGCGCCGGCGGCGCAGCTCGTCGATGGCGCGGTGGTGAGTGATCGTCAGCAGCCAGCTCAGCAGCTTGCCTCGCTGCGGGTCATACCCGTAGGCACGGGTCCACAAGCGCAGGAAGACCTCCTGTACGACTTCCTCGACGACCTCGCGGTCTCCCAGGATCTTGAGGGCCAGCGAAAAGACGGGCCGCGAATAGCGATGGTAGAGCGCCTCCAGGGCCCCCACGTCGCGCAGGGCGAGCAGGCGCACCAGCGCCTCGTCGTCCAGTTGGGCGTAATCGACGGGGCGCTGGCCATCCGGCCAGGACACCCGCTCTTCGGGCCGGCGGCGCGCCGCCACCCCTTCATCACTGAGCATACGAGCCTGCACGCCCCACAGGATTTGTGCCCAATCTTACTCTGCCGGCTTCCTCTGGGTTACTCTGGCCTACTCAGGCAGCGCCTTCTGGCCCTGCTTACGGTACAGGTCGATGATCTCCTTGACGGTGGTGGCGTCCTCGGGCCGGCGGTCCTCCCGCAAGAACCCCACGGCGCGGGGAAAGCGCAGGGCGTAGCCGAGCTCCCCGTTGCGCCGGCCGGTGGTGTGCATCGGGCTGCGGGTGATCTCGTCGGCCTGCACCTCCACGACGTACTTCGGCTCGCACCAGACGTCCGGCTCCAGCAGCGACTCCACGCGCGCGGGGCGATGCGCGGTGCGGATCTGGTCCAGCAGCTGGCGCAGCTGGCGCCACTGCTCCTCGCTGAAACCGCTGCCGAGACGGGTGACGGTGGTGAAGACGTCGCGTTCGGGGTCGTAGACGGCAGTGAGGAGGGCGCCGATCCCCAGCTTGGCGCGGTTTCCCTTGCCGTACCAGTAGCCGGTGATCACGCAGTCAACGGTATCGCGGAGCTGGCCCTGATAGCTGCGCTTGAGCTTGATCCAGTTGAAGTTGCGGGCGCCCGCCTGGTAGGGGGCGTCCAGGCGCTTGGCGACGATCCCTTCCTGGCCCCGTTCCACCACGGCGGCGAAATAGGCCTCCAGGGCCGCCGCGTCATCGAACTCGCGGGCCTCATTGGGCTGGATGACCGGTCCCGCGGCCGGCGCCTGGGCTACCGTCAAGTCGATGGGCGGCCCCAGGAGATCGAGCAGCGCGCGCCGGCGCTCGGCGTAGGGAAGGGGGGTAAGGTCCTTGCCGTCCAGGTAGAGCAGGTCGAAGGCGACGAGCTTGAGGGGGAGGGTCCGGCGCAGCTCATCGATGTTGTACTTGCGCTTGCGCTGCACCGTGACCTGAAAGGGGAAGAACTCGAGCGTATTGGGATCGTAGCCGGCCGCCTCGCCCTCCAGGATGACGCGGTGCCGCCCCGTGATCTCGCCGATGCCCTCCACGATCTCGGGGAACATGGTCGACATGTCCTCCAGGTTGCGGGAGAAGGCGCGGACACGCCCGTCGGCCTTATGGACCTGGACGCGGAAGCCGTCGATCTTGGGCTCAGCGGCGCAGCGCCCCAGGCGGGTGATGATGGCCTGAGGGGTATTCTCCCGCTCGGCCATCGCGGGGCGGACGGGCTTCCCGACCTCGACGTGAATGCCGGCCAGCCCTTCGGGGCCGTGCGCCATGTACACCCGCGCGACGAGCCCCAGGTCGGAGCAGAGGTTGTACGCTCGCTCGATCACCGCGCGCTCCGCCTTGCCGCCGGTGCGCCAGTATGAGAGGGCTTCCATGTAGGTGGGATCGCCGACGCCCAGGCGCAGGCGGCCCAGGACGATGCGGATGGCGTGCTTGGCGCCGCCGGGGCCGAGCCGGCCGAGCAAGGCCACCAGCAGGTCTCGTTTCTGGGCCTGGGCCCCCTTGCCGCCGGCCATGGCCACGCAGTAAAGGGCATCGTAGACGTCGGTGACGCTGGCGTCGCCTTCCGGCTTGTCGGCCAGCAGGGCGCGGGCCACGGAGCCGTAATCGCCCAGCTCGCGAAAGCGCTCGCGGATCTCCGCCTCCGTCGCGCCGGTGGCGGCGACCAGCGCCTCCCGCACCATGGCCTCGCCCACGCCGAACTCAAGCTGCTCGAAGGGCGGCACCAGCCGACCCTGGCCCAGATAGATGATCTTATCTACCTCGTCCGGCGACGTCTCGCGGAGCAGGTCGGCCAGGATCTCCGTCAGTCGGATCCGGCTGGTGGTGGCCTCCACCAGGTCGAAGTACTCTGCCAGTCGCGCGAACCGCATGGAAACAAGCCTATACCTTGGCTGGGGCCCTTGCCCTGGCCCTCTCCCTGTGGGAGAGGGTACCCCCGCTCAGTGCAAGCCAACCGCCCTTAGCGTGTGCCCCCTTTACAGTATCTCCATTGGGGCCAGGGCGCCGAGCAGCACCTTGATTCCCGCCTCGGCGAAGCGCACCCGCACCTCCTCCTCGCCGCTGCGGGTGATGGCGCTTTCCAGGACCACGCCCTCGCCGAAGTTACGGTGCCGCACCCGATCGCCGGGGCGGTAGCGGGGCTCCGCCGGCGGCCGGCCGTTCTCGACGGGGGCGCGCCCTGACTGGCCGGCGGGGGCCAGCGGCCCGAAGTCCTTTCGCGGGCCGCGGAGCTGGGCGCCGGTACGCAGGCCCGGGACGTGCTGCAGCGGGCCGCCGATGGCGGTCGCGCGCCCGCTCCAGGGGCGGACGGCGTCGCCGGCGGCCTCCACCAGGCCCAGGCCGGAGCTGGTGATCTGGCGCAGGCGGGCCGGCGGGAGCGCGAGCAAGAAGCGCGACGGCTCGCTGGGTCTGGGAAGGCCAAAGACGGTGCGGCGCTCGCTGTAGACCAGGTAGAGGCGGTGCATGGCGCGGGTGATGCCCACGTAGCACAGGCGCCGCTCCTCATCCAGCTGCTCGGGGTCCAGGGCGCGGCTGTGGGGCGTGATGCCTTCCTCCATGCCGGTGATGAAGACCACGGGGAACTCTAGGCCCTTGGCGGCGTGGAGCGTGAGCAGCTTGACCGTGTCGGCCTCGTGGTTCAAGGTATCGACGTCGGTGATGAGGGAAACGTCCTCCAGGAAAGCGCGCAGCCCTGTTCCCGGCGCGAGGCCGGCGTACTGGGAGACGACCGAGCGCAGCTCCATCACGTTCTCCCAGCGCTCCTCGCCCGCCTTGTCCAGCAGCAGGTAGTCGCGGTAGCCGGTGCGCTGCACCACCTGGTCGAATAGCTGCACCAGGTCCAGCCGGCGGGCGGCGCCGGAGAGGTCGTCCAGCAGGCGGGCGAAGGCGAGCAGCTGGCTCCTGGCGCGCCCGCCGAAGGGAGGCAGGATGCCGGCCAGCTCGCGCTGCCCCGCGTCCGCCTCCTGGAGCAGGCGCAGGGCGTGGACGGCCGGCACGCCGAGCTGCACGGCCCACATCCGCAGGTCTTCGAGCGTCTTGTCGCCGAGGCCGCGGTTAGGGACGTTGATGATCCGCTCCAGGCTGACGGCGTCGGCCGGGTTGTGGAGCAGGCGGAGGTAGGCCAGCAGGTCCTTGATCTCGCGCCGCTCGTAGAAGCGGGTGCCGCCGACGAGCTGATACGGCAGGCGGCGCTTGATGAAGGCCTCCTCCAGTGCCCGCGACTGGGCGTTCATGCGGTACATCACCGCGCAGTGGCCGTAGCGGTAGCTGCCGCCGGCCACCAGGCGCTCGATCTCGCGCGCGACGAAGGTGGCTTCGTCGTGCTCGTCGATGGCGCGGCAGAGGGTGATGGGGACGCCATCGGGGTTCTGGGTCCACAGGCGCTTCTCGCGCCGCGCGGCCAGCCCCCGCTCCACTGCCTGCGCCGCGTCCAGGATAGTCTTGGTAGAACGATAGTTCTGCTCCAGGCGCACGACGCGGCACTCTGGGAAGTCGTCTTCGAACTGGAGGATGTAGCGCACGCTGGCGCCCCGCCAGCCATAGATGGCCTGCGCGTCATCGCCGACGATGGTCAGGTTACGGTGCTCCTGGGCCAGGCTACGCACCAGGAGATACTGGGCCTTGTTCACGTCCTGATACTCGTCCACCAGGACGTGGCGGTAGCGCCGTCGGTAGGCCGTGAGAGTCTCCGGCGATTCATCGAACACGCGCAGCATCAGCACCAGCAGGTCATCGAAGTCAAGCGCGTTCTGCTCCTGGAGCGCCTCCTGATAGCGCCGGTAGAGGGCCGCGGTGGCGAGCTCGAACGGGGATTCGGCCTGGCGGGCGTACTGCTGGGGCGTGATCAGCCCTTCCTTGGCGCGGGAGATCTCCGCGCGGACGGCCTGGGGCGCGAACTGCCTGGGATTGATGCCAGCGTCGACGTACAGGCGCTTGAGCAGGGCCAACTGGTCGTCCTCGTCATAGATGGAGAAGGACGGCGAGTAACCGATGTGGTGGATCTCGCGCCGCAGGAAGCGGGCGCAGACGCTGTGGAAGGTGCCCAGCATTACGCGACGCGCCGCCGGCCCGATGAGTTGCTCCACCCGCTTCCGCATCTCGCCGGCGGCCTTATTGGTGAAGGTCACGGCCAGGATCTGCTCCGGCCGCACGCCCCGCTCCATGATCAGGTAGGCGATGCGGTAGGTGATGACGCGGGTCTTACCCGAGCCGGCGCCGGCCAGGATCAGGAGGGGCCCGTCGGGGGCGGTGACGGCCTCCCGCTGGGCGGGATTGAGGTGCTGGGCGAGGAGCTGGTCCAGGGCGGGGTCGAGGCTCAAGGCAGGCGGTCGAGGCTCCTGCGAGAGTGTAGCAGCGGCGCCCGTACACTTATGCTATGCAGACGACGCGGGACACGATGCGGGCGGCCGTCTTCCTGGGACCGCATACGATGGAGCTGCGCGACGTGCCGCGGCCGGTGGCCGGGCCGGGCGAGGCGCTGCTCCGCGTGCGGGCCTGCGCGGTGTGCGGGACTGACCTGCGCATCTACGCCGGGGGCAAGACGCGGGGCGTCTACCCGCCGCGCGTGCTGGGGCACGAGATCGCGGGGGAGCTTGTGGCGCTGGGTGCGGGGGCCGAGCAGCTCACGCCGCTGCGGGTGGGGCAGCGGGTCGCCCTGCCGCCGGGGATCCCGTGCCTGGCCTGCCGCTACTGCCGCACCGGCCACGAGAACCTCTGCCGGCACCGCACGGCCTTCGGCTACCGCTACGATGGGGGCTTCGCGGAGTACATGCTGGTGCCGGCGGTGGCCATGCAGCGGGGAGTGCTCTTTCCGCTCCCCGATACCCTGCCGGACGAGCAGGCGGCGCTGGCGGAGCCCCTGGCCTGCGTCGTCAACGGGGCGCGGAAGTCACAGGTGAAGCTGGGCGACGTGGTACTGATCACTGGCGCGGGGCCGATCGGCCTGATGCACCTGCAGCTGGCGCGCCTGGCGGGCGCGGGCAAGGTGCTGGTCAGCGAGCCGAACGCGCAGCGGCGGCGCCTGGCCCAGGAGCTCGGCGCGGACCGCACGATCGACCCCGCGGCCGAGGACCTGGCAAGGGTCGTCCAGGAGGAGACCGCGGGCGATGGGGTGGATGTGGCCATCGCCGCCATCGGTGTGCCCCAGCTGGTGAACCAGCTTCTGGCGGTTACCCGCCCCGGGGGCCGGGTCAATCTCTTTGCGGGATACTCAGGGGCGGGCGAGACCACGATTGAGGCGAACCTGATCCACTACGGGGAGCTCATCGTCACGGGCACCAGCGCCTGCACGCGCGAGGACTTCCGCCAGGCGCTGGACCTGCTCACCGGCGGCCGGTTCAAGGCGGCGCCGCTGGTGACCCACCGCTTCCCGCTGGAGGCCATCGACGAGGCGTTTGAGACAACGCGCTCCGGGGCCGGGCTGAGGGTCGTGGTCGAGCCCTGATCGACCCGGGCAGCGGACCTCGCCCCCGTTGGCCCTCCGCTCCGACGCGGGGACGCGGAGAGGCGGAGACACGGGGAGAGGGAACGCCGGCCACGGCCGTGCGGCTTGGCCCCACCCCCTCTCCGACACGGAGATGCGGGACGAGGACCACGGGGAGAGCAGTTCACCCCGGCTAGCGCCACCGCACCCGCTCCGTGCTGGAGCCGCGCGTCTGGCGATGGCCTGGCGCGATCCGGACCGTTCGCGCAGAGCCTGGTTGACCAGGTGTGGAGCGGGCAGCCATACTGGACAGAGCGCGCGGATCGCTGGTGAACCGGGCGTGGAGCGGGCAGCAATCATTCATCTGGGCTGCTATTTGCTGCCCCACTGATGGCGGCGGTTCCTGGCGCGAGGCTCCCACGGTGCCGGTGTGAAGGATGAGGACACAGCACCGGTGCGAAGGACGCCAAGCGCCGAGGATGCAGGGCCGGCGCGATTGACTGCACGTGACCGTGAAGGGTGATGACGCGGTGTCGGTGCGAATGGCTGCAAAGGACGAAGGATGAGGAGGCAGGGCGTGGGTGAAGGGCTGCAAAAGACCAAAGATTGCCAAGGACAGGGAGAAAGGAGATGACGGCTCCGTTGGCGACGCGGCGCTCGTTGATTGCTGGCAGCGGCGCGCTCCTTGGCGGCTGGAGCATGGCTGCGTGTGGGACCCTGGGCCGGCGAGGAGGGCCGGAGGCAGGCGTCCCGAGGCAGCTCCGAACGGGGATCACGCTGCAGTGGGGGATCGCGTCGGGCCAGACGCGCGTGGAGCTGCGCACCAAACAGGTGCAGATGTTCGAGTCCCAGTTCCCAGGGATCAAGGTGGAGCTGATCGTGGGTGGGAGCGACGTGAACAAAATCAAGGCCGGCATGGCGGCCGGCACGCCCTTCGATCTGATCCGAATTACCACCACCCAGTACGCCGGGTTCGCCCACCAGGGGGCGGTGCTGCCCCTGGACTCCTTGATCAAGCGGGATCGCTATGACCTCAAGGACTTCTTCCCCGCGGGCGTGGCCCAGTGGCAGTGGCGGGGCAAGCAGTGGGCGCTGCCGTTTCTGGGCATCCTGACGCCCTACGTCAATCTGGACCTGGTGGAGCGCAGCGGGGCGCGCCGCCCGCCGAATACCTGGAAGGACCAGTCCTGGAACTGGAACAGCTTCCTGGAGTTCTGCACCAGGACGTCGCGGCGCGACGGCGGCCGCACCGTGCAGTGGGGCCTCGGCGGAACGCACAACAACTGGCGCTACTACATGTCCTGGGTGTGGGCCAACGGGGGCGACATGTTCGACAAGGACCTGAAGCAGGTCACGCTGGGCGACCCACCAGCCCTGGAGGCCCTGCAGTATCTCGGCGACCTGATCAACAAACACCGCGTCGCGCCGCACCCTGATGACCTGAGAGAGCTCGGCGGGAACGACAAGATGTTCCGCGACGGCAAGCTGGCCATGAACGCGGCGTCGGTGAACGCCATCGCCAGCAACCGCGCCACCCAGGGCCTGCGCTGGACGGTGACGGCCTTCCCCCGTGGCAAGAAGGGGATCGCCATCGGCGGCGGCGGGGTGGGCTGGTTTATCACCTCCGGGTCGAAGTATCCGGATGAGACCTGGGAGCTGCTGAAGGTCGTGGAGAGCTTCGAGTCGGACAAGCTGACGGCCCTGATGGGCGAGGCGCCGCCCAGTCGTCGGTCGGTCGCGCATGACGCGGAGTTTCTCAATCCGCAGGAGGCGCCCGGCAGCGACATGAAGGTGATCGTGGAAGCCTTGGAGAGCGCGCTGCACACCGACGCCGTCCTAGTCCAGGGGGAGGAGATCTTCGCCATCATGGGGGAGGAGCTGGCGCCCCTTTGGGCCGGCCAGCGCTCGGCTCAGGAGGCGGCGGACATCATCAGGAGCCGCGTGGGCCCCATGCTGGCCGTGGAGCGAGCAGCGAGTGCCAGGTAACGAGTAGCGAGTGGCGACGAGGGAGCTCGCACGGTCGCTCGGGGCTCCTGGCGGGAGCAGGTTGGCCGGCGCGCTACGTGGGCGGCTAGAGGTCCTTTGACGCTTCTGCCTCTGATGTGGGGTGAAAGGACGTCCGGCCGCTGATGTAGGATGAGCTTGGCGCGGGCTGAGCCTGGACTATTTCTGAGCGGCGCCCTCACCCTGGCCGTCTCCCAGAGGGAGATGGGGCTCAGCGCTGCCCGTGACGGATCTGGGCTAGACGGCGCGGCGGAGGAAGCCGCGCAGGAATTCCAGCAGTGATGGACGTGCCCCGCCCTCGCGGCCGTCGCCGGCCCCGGCCCGCATGGCGCCGCCCGATGGACGCGCCGCCGGGGGCATGCCGTCCGACGCCGGGCCGGGCTGGACGGGCAGGGGAGCGGTGGGCTCCGGCGCCGCGGTGGCGACAGGCGCCGGCGCTACCGTGGGGGCCGGCGACGGGGCGGCGGTGGCCGGTGGTGGCGGTGGCGCCGGCTCCGCGGCAACGGCCGGCTCGACGGGCTGCCGGAGGCGGCGCTGCCAGACCCATTCGCCCAATAGGCTGGCCGTGACCTCGCCGGGCGTGCCCGCCCGGTCCGGAGGGTACTCCAGACGGGCGCGCTGGAAGGAGTGCACCGCGTGCGGCCAGTCGACGTCGC